>NZ_JACKSY010000093.1:0-419 GCF_025821985.1 Mycobacterium timonense
TGTCCAGCCCGATGCCGGGCAAGCGGTGCTGGCCGGCTGGCGGATGCTGCTGGACAACGCCCGGATGCAAGACGGTGAGCCACATCTGGCGGGGACGGCGCGCAAATCCGTGGCGCGGCTGTCCGCCGACACGGCCGCAGAGATCGGCGCCGGCGACGGCGACACGGTGACCGTCTCCACGCCACGCGGGTCCGTCAACCTGCCGCTGGTCGTCACCGACATGCCCGACCGGGTGGTGTGGCTTCCGCTGAACTCGTCGGCCTCGGCGGTGCACCGCCAGCTCGGCGTAACCCTCGGCAGCACAGTGACAATCGGAGTGGGCAAATGACTACCGGCTTGACGGTCTTCGGGCACGACACCTGGTGGCTGGTGCTCGGCAAGGCGCTGGCCATCTTCGTGTTCCTCATGCTCAACGTGCT
>NZ_JACKSY010000094.1:0-53922 GCF_025821985.1 Mycobacterium timonense
GTGTTCGACTACACGCTGGCCATCGGCAAGACCCCGATCGTGGTCAACGACAGCCGCGGCTTCTTCACCAGCCGCGTCATCGGCACCTTCGTCAACGAGGCGCTGGCCATGCTCGGTGAGGGCGTGGCGCCGGCCAGCATCGAGCACGCCGGCTCGCAAGCCGGCTACCCGGCGCCGCCGCTGCAGCTGTCCGACGAGCTCAACCTGGAGCTGATGCACAAGATCGCCGTCGCCACCCGCAAGGGCATCGAGGACGCCGGCGGCACCTACGAGCCGCACCCTGCCGAGGCGGTCGTCGAGAAGATGATCGAGATCGGCCGGCCGTCGCGGTTGAAGGGCGCCGGCTTCTACGAGTACGTGGACGGCAAGCGCACCCGCTTGTGGCCCGGCCTGCAGGAGACGTTCAACTCCGGCAGCACCAGTATTCCGTTGCAGGACATGATCGATCGGATGCTGTTCGCCGAGGCGCTGGAGACGCAGAAGTGCCTGGACGAGGGGGTGCTCACCTCCACCGCCGACGCCAACNGTTCAACTCCGGCAGCACCAGTATTCCGTTGCAGGACATGATCGATCGGATGCTGTTCGCCGAGGCGCTGGAGACGCAGAAGTGCCTGGACGAGGGGGTGCTCACCTCCACCGCCGACGCCAACGTCGGCTCGATCATGGGCATCGGCTTCCCGCCGTACACCGGTGGTAGCGCGCAGTTCATCGTCGGCTACTCCGGTGCCGGCGGGACCGGCAAGGAGGCCTTCGTGGCCCGGGCCAAGGAGCTGGCCGCCCGCTACGGCGACCGCTTCCTGCCGCCGGCGTCGCTCACCAGCTAGCGCACCACCTAGCGCGAAAAGACGCGAAAGTCCCCCAAAACACCGGGTTTTGGGGGACTTTCGCGTCTGCTCGCCGGCTACCGGCGCTGGAACAGGTAGTAGCGCGCCGGGGTCTTCTCGGCGCCGTCCAGCTCGCGTTCGGGCCCGGCCGCCAGCAGCGTCCAGTCGGCCGTGAACCGGCGTTGCATTTCGGCGTCCTCGACGCCGCGCACCCCGAACCGCCCGCCCGGCACGAACGCGACGATCAGCAGCCGGGCCTGCGGCGCGGCCACCCCGGTGACCTCCCGGACATAGGCGTCGCGGTCGGCGTCGCTCATGTTGTGCAGGCAGCCGTTGTCCACGATCAATTCGAAGCCCGTGCCGATGCCGGCCTGGCCCAGCCGCGTCACGTCGGCCTGCACGAAGTCGACCGCGGCGCCGGCCGCGCCGGCCTTGGCCCGCGCCCGCTCGAGGGGCTTGGCGACGAAGTCGACGGCGGTGACGTTCCAGCCGTGCTGGGCCAGATAGATCGCGCAGTCACCGGTGCCGCACCCGATTTCCAGGGCCTTCCCGGCGGGAAGGGCCGCGGCGTCGCCGGTGCCCTCGACCAGATCGCGCAGGCTCTGCGCCAGCGGATGACCGTCCCACGGGGTGAAGCCGATGCGGTAAAAGATCCGGAACAGCGTCTGTTTGGAAGCCATAGACCACCCTAGGCCCGATCGGCACGGCCGGTCATCGGCTGTCCGGAAGTTATCGGGAGGCGGCGGCGATACGCCGCCATTCCTCTCGCGGGAATGCCGTCGGGTCGGCCAGCAGCACCTGGACGCAGACATGGTCGGCGCCGGCCGAACGATGCTCGGCCACCCGGCGCATGACGGCCTCTTCATCGCCCCAGGCGATGATCGCGTTGAAGAGCCGATCGCTCACCTGGGACAGATCGTCTTCGGAGAAGCCGCTGCGCAGCAGGTTGTTGGCGTAGTTGGGCAGCGCCAAATAGGCGCGCAGCCAATCGGTTCCGATCCGGCGCGCCTCCTCGGCGCTGTCGGTCAGGATCACCGTCTGTTCCGGCAGCAGCAGCGGGCCGTGCCCCAAAGTCGCACGGGCGGAAGCGGTGTGGTCGGGGGTGACCAGGTAGGGGTGGGCCCCACCGGCCCGGCTGGCGGACAGCTTCAGCATCTTGGGGCCGAGGGCGGCCAGCACCCGCCGCTCGATGGGAACGGGTCGCGGCGCGCCGTCCAATCCGTCCAGGAACCTCGCCGTGGCGGCCAGCGGTTTGCGGTAGCGCCCCGGCTGGCCGGCATCGATCAGCGGTGCGTGGCTGACGCCGATTCCCAGCAGGAAGCGGTCTCCGTGCTCGGCGGTCAGCGCGGCGTAGGACTCGGCGACCTCGGCCGGCGAGTGCATCCACAGGTTCAGGATCCCGGTGGCGATCACTGTCCGCTTGGTGGCCCCCAGCAGATGGCCCACCGCATCGAACACCGGCCCGCCGACATCGGGTATCCATAGCGCCGGGAAGCCCAGTTCGTCGAGTTCCGCTGCGGCGTCGGCGGATTCGGCGGGATCGCCGTAGCGCAGCTGGCTGCTCCAGATTCCAACACCGGTCAGTTCCACGAGCGGTCACCTTTCGTCGCACACCATGTTGTCAGACGTCGCTGCCGGCGTAGTCGGGCACCGGCATCGAATCGTGCATCCGGACGCCCTTGGTGTTGAGCTTGGCCAGCGCCCGGGCCAACGACGTCGGCATCGCCGAGACCAGTTGGGCGCCACGGGTTAACGCCCACACCCCGGCGCGGGAACCGGGAATGACGCCGCGGGCGGCGGCGCGGGCAAAGGATCGGCTGCGCCGCACCGATTCGCGCATCTGCAGTTCGTAGGCGGCGAAGGCGCGCAGGTGGTCGCCGTCGGCCCGGGCGAGCTCGCCCGCCAGCACGTAGGCGCCCAGCACGGCCAGGCTGGTGCTGCCGCCCACCGCCGGGCCCGGGCAGTATCCGGCGTCGCCCACCAGGGTGACCCGCCGGCGCGACCACCGGTCGGTGCGCAGTTGGGTGATCGAGTCGAAGTAGAAGGTCGGGGTGCGTTCGGTTTCGGCCAGCCAGCCGTCCACCTCGTCGTGCATCCCCGCGAACGCCTCGCGCAGCAACTCCTTCTGCCGCGCCGTATCGCGGTGGTCGTAGGCCAATTCCGCTGCGCTGCGGAACAAGAACACCGCCCGGGCGTCGTCCAGATGGTCGGCGGTGTAGATCCCGGCGAACCGGCCGACACCGACGTGGCCGACCATCTCGCCGGGCCCGACCAGCGTCTTGGGCGCCGACACCACCGACAGGTAGCCGCCCAGGAAGCGCGTCAGGCCGGCCTCGTCGCCGAAGGTCAGGCGCCGGACGTTGGAGTGTAGCCCGTCGGCGCCCACGACGACGTCGAAGGTGCGTGGCGCGCAATGCTCGAACGTCACGGTCCCGTCGGGCTCGATGGCGGTGATCGAGTCGCCGAACAGATATTCGACGTCGTCGCGGGCGGCGTCGTAATAGACCTCGCTGAGGTCGTCGCGCATGATCTCCACGTGCCGGTCCGAACTGGCCGCGTAGATCTTGGTCAGGTCGATCCGGCTGGGCTGGGGCCGGCCCTCGCGATACAGCGTCAGCCGGGTCGTTCCGGTGGCCAGGTCCTCGATGCGGGGCAGGACGCCCATCTTCGCCGAGATCTCCATGGCGGGGCGGAACAGGTCGACGGCATGGCCGCCGGTCTTGCGCAGCGTGGGCGCGCGCTCGACGACGGTGACCTCGAAGCCGTAACGGGTCAGCCAGTAGGCCAGCACCGGGCCGGCGATGCTGGCGCCCGAGATGAGTATCCGCATGGCCACCTCCCGAATTTACTTAACGTTCGGTAAGCCTAGCATCGGGTTTACTTATCGGTAAGTCAGTTAAGCTGGTGGGGTGGGCAGGCCCCGGTCGGACACCCGAGAGCGCATCCAACAGGTCGCTCGAGAACTGTTTTCCCAACGCGGGGTGCAGCGCACCAGCCTGCAGGACATCGCCGACCGGCTGGGCATCACCAAACCCGCGCTGTACTACCACTTTCCGTCCCGCGAGGACCTGGTGCGCAGCATCCTGGTGCCGCTGATCGAGGAGGGCGAGCGGTTCGTCGCCGAGCATGAGAGCCGCGAGCACACCGAGGCGCGCGAGTTGCTGGAGGGCTATTTCGACTTCCACTACCGGCACCGGAGGGATCTGGTGCTGCTGTTGACCGAGTTGTCCACGCTGATCGACCTCGACCTGATCGACACCGTGCTGGCGTGGCGGGAACGGCTGGCCAGGCTGGTGTTCGGCAAGAGGCCCACGCTCGCCCAATCCACGCGCGCCGTCGTCGCGTTCGGCGGGTTACAGGACTGCTGCGTGCAGTTCCCCGACGCGCCGCAGGCCGAGCTGCGCGACAAGTCGGTCGCCGCCGCGCTCGACGCGCTGGGAGAGCGGCCCCGGCGGTGAAAACCGTTGCGGTGCGGCCGGTGCGGCTAGAGTCCCGGGGTATGCGCTTTGGTCTCTTCATTCCGCAGGGCTGGCGAATGGATCTGGTCGGCATCGAACCCGACGA
The DNA here is from genome assembly GCF_025821985.1 of Mycobacterium timonense. Classification (NCBI taxonomy): domain Bacteria; kingdom Bacillati; phylum Actinomycetota; class Actinomycetes; order Mycobacteriales; family Mycobacteriaceae; genus Mycobacterium; species Mycobacterium timonense. Next base: position 4,389 of record NZ_JACKSY010000094.1, read on the forward strand.
GCACTGGGCGGTGATGCGCGACCTGGCGCAGCGCGCGGACCGGGACGTCGGCTGGGATTCGCTGTGGGTCTACGACCACTTCCACACCGTCCCGGTGCCCACCGGAGAAGCCACCCACGAAGCGTGGTCGCTGATGGCCGCCTACGCGGCGGTGACCTCGCGGATCAAACTCGGCCAGATGTGCACGGCGATGAGCTATCGCAACCCGGTCTACCTCGCCAAGGTCGCCGCGACGGCCGACATCATCTCCGGCGGCCGGATCCAGATGGGCATCGGCGCCGGCTGGTACGAACACGAATGGCGCGCCTACGGTTACGGATTCCCCTCGGCGGGAGTGCGATTGGGCCGGCTGGACGAAGGCGTGCAGATCATGCGCGACGCCTGGCGCGACGGCAAGGTCAGCTTCAACGGCAGGCACTACCAGGTCGACGGCGCGATCGTCGCGCCTAAACCCCTGCAGGACAACGGGATTCCGCTGTGGATCGCCGGCGGCGGGGAGAAGGTGACGCTGCGCATCGCCGCGGAATACGCGCAGTACACCAACTTCACGCCCGAGTCGGCGGCGTTCGCCCACAAGTCCGAGGTGCTGGCAGCGCATTGCCGCGACGTGGGCACCGACTTCGACGCCATCGTGCGTTCGGTCAACGTCAACGCCGTCGTCGGCGCCTCGCGCGCCGATGTCGACGACCGGCTGCGACGGATCCGCGACCGCATGGCCGGCTACGTGGGCGAGTCCGCCGCCGATGCGATGATCGCCGGCACCAGCGGCGTGGACTCGGCGACGGGCACCACCGAACAGGTCATCGAGCGGCTGGCCAGGCTCCGCGACCTGGGCTGCGACTACGTCATCTGCTACTTCCCCGAGGCCGCCTACGACCGTTCCGGCATCGAGCTGTTCGAGCGGGAGATCATTCCCGCGCTGAGCTGACCGTCCGGCCGCGACGCGGCGGGGTCAGATATCCGAGGTGACGTAGCGGGTCTTGACCGGGGGCGCGGCCAGCAGCGGCGGAAGCTGTGTCAGCTTGCCCTCGCCGGCGCGAAACGCGCGGTAGGCCTCGTCGTGTTCGACGGTCTCCCAGATCTCGTAGACGAGCCAGTGCGCCTCGTCGTCCTCGTCGACCAGCACGTCGGTGCGGACGTTGCCGTCGAACGCCCGGGTGTCCTGTAGCGCCTGGCCCATCAGCTCGCGCCCCGCGGCGACCTCGTCGGGCTTGAACCTGAGCTCGAGTATCACGGTGACCGTCATGGCGCCAACATATCGCTGCGCCGCGACGGCCCGTCGGACGGCCGACGGGAACCCTCAGGAGAATGAGGTTTCCACTTTTCGGAAAGCTGTTATACGGTTCGGTGAGCAAGCTTTGTTGGCGGATTCGTGCACGATCCTGGAGGACCCCTCGATGCAGAAGGCGCTCGCCCCCGAGATCTCTACCTGGCCCGACGAGAGCCCGCAGCTGATCGGCAGCCGGTGCGGCAGCTGCGCGGCCACCACCTTCCCGGTGCAGCAGTGGTGCCCGCGGTGCAGCTCCGGCGAGATGTCCGAGGTGTTGTTGCCGCGCCGCGGGACGCTGGTGGCCTGGACCACCCAGGGCTTCCCGCCGGGCGCCCCCTATGCGGGCCCGACCGGCAAGGACTTCGTGCCGTTCGGCGTCGGCCTGGTCCAGCTCGGTGACGTCATTCGCGTCGAGGGTCGGCTGACCGAGAACGACCCGGCCAAGCTGAAGTTCGGCCAGGAGGTCGAGCTCACCATGGTGCCGCTCACCACCGACGACGACGGCAACGAGGTCCTGACGTTCGCGTTCCAGCCGGTATAAGGAGTCCTGAGATGACCAACGACGTCGCCATCATCGGCGTGGGCCTGCACCCGTTCGGCAGGTTCGACAAGACCGCGATGCAGATGGGGGCCGAGGCCGTCCAGCTGGCCCTCGCGGATGCCGGCGTGGCCTGGAAGGACATCCAGTTCGGGTTCGGCGGCAGCTACGAAGTGTCCAACCCCGACGCGGTGACCCGGCTGGTCGGACTGACCGGCATCACGTTCACCAACGTCTTCAACGCGTGCGCCACCGCGGCCAGCGCCATCCAGCAGACCGCCGACACCATCCGGCTGGGCAAGTACGACCTGGGCATCGCGATCGGCCTGGACAAGCATCCGCGCGGCGCCTTCACCGACGACCCCGCCAAGCTGGCACTGCCGCAGTGGTACGCCAACAACGGGCAGTTCGTCACCACCAAGTTCTTCGGGATGAAGGCCAACAAGTACATTCACGACCACAACATCTCGCAGGAGACGTTGGCGCGGGTGGCCAACAAGAATTTCCGCAACGGCGCGCTGAACCCGAATGCGTTCCGCCGCAAGGAGATTCCCGTCGAGGAGATCCTCAACTCGGCCGTGCTCAACTACCCGTTGACGCAGTACATGTTCTGCGCGCCCGACGAGGGGGCCGCCGCGGTGATCATGTGCCGCGCGGACCTGGCACACAAGTTCACCGACAAGCCGGTGTACGTGCGCGCCTGCGAGATTCGGACCCGGCGCTACGGCGCCTACGAGGTACACGCCACGTCGGCGCCGCTGGACGAGGACGCCTCGCCGACGGTGTACGCCGCCAGGGCGGCCTACGAGGCGGCCGGGATCGGACCCGAGGACGTCGACGTCGCGCAGTTGCAGGACACCGACGCCGGCGCCGAGGTGATCCACATGGCCGAGACCGGTTTATGCGCGGACGGCGAGCAGGAGAAGCTGCTGGCCGACGGCGCCACCGAGATCCACGGCTCGATGCCGGTCAACACTGATGGCGGGCTGATCGCCAACGGCGAGCCGATCGGCGCGTCGGGCCTGCGGCAGGTGCACGAACTGGTGCGCCAGTTGCGCGGCGAAGCGGGGGAGCGTCAGGTGCCCGGCAACCCGCGCGTCGGCCTGGCCCAGGTGTACGGCGCACCCGGCACCGCCTCGGCGACCATCCTGTCGCTCTGAACCGCCTGCCCGGTCGTCCACGAGCGTGCAGCCACTGCGAAAAATCGGCGAAAATCTCGCGCTCAGTGCACGTTCGGCGGTAAGGGATTAAATCGCCGGGCCCAGCAGGTCGTCGGCGTCGCGGATGATGTAGCCGTAGCCCTGCTCGGCCAGGAAGCGCTGCCGGTGCGCGGCGTACTCGGCGTCCAGGCTGTCGCGCGCCACCACCGAATAGAAGACGGCGCCGCCGCCGTCGGACTTGGGCCGCAACAGCCGGCCCAGCCGCTGCGCCTCCTCCTGGCGTGACCCGAAGGTGCCGGAAACCTGCACCGCCACAGCGGCTTCCGGCAGGTCGATGGAGAAGTTGGCGACCTTGGACACCACCAGGGTGTTCACCTCGCCGCGGCGGAAGGCGTCGAAGAGCTCTTCGCGTTCCTTGGTCCGGGTGGATCCCTGGATCACCGGGGCGCCCAGCTGCTCACCGAGCTCGTCGAGCTGATCGAGGTACGCGCCGATCACCAGGGTCTGTTCCCCCGGATGCTTGTCCAGGATCGATTTCACCACAGCGATTTTCGTGTGCACCGTCGAGCACAGCCGGTAGCGCTCCTCGGGTTCGGCGGTGGCGTACATCATCCGCTCGTTGTCGGTCATGGTGACCCGCACCTCGACGCATTCGGCCGGGGCGATCCAGCCCTGCGCCTCGATGTCCTTCCACGGCGCGTCGTAACGCTTCGGCCCGATCAGGGAGAACACGTCGCCCTCCCGGCCGTCCTCGCGGACCAGGGTGGCGGTCAGCCCCAGGCGCCGCTTGGACTGCAGATCGGCGGTCATCCGGAACACCGGCGCCGGCAGCAGGTGCACCTCGTCGTAGATGATCAGGCCCCAGTCGCGGCTGTCGAACAGCTCCAGATGCCGGTACTCGCCCTTGGTGCGGCGGGTGATCATCTGGTAGGTCGAGATGGTGACCGGGCGAATCTCCTTGCGCTCGCCCGAGTATTCGCCGATCTCGTCCTCGGTCAGCGAGGTGCGGGTCACCAGCTCGCGCTTCCATTGCCGCGCCGCGACGATGTTGGTCACCAGGATCAGCGTCGTCGCGCCGGCTTTGGCCATGGCCGCCGCCCCCACCAGCGTCTTGCCGGCGCCGCAGGGCAGCACCACCACCCCGGAGCCGCCGGACCAGAACGAGTCGGCGGCCATCTGCTGGTAGTCGCGCAGCTGCCAGCCGTCTTCGGTCAGGCTGATCGGATGCGCCTCGCCGTCGACGTAGCCCGCGAGATCCTCTGCGGGCCAACCGATTTTGAGCAGCATCTGCTTGACGCGGCCGCGTTCGCTGGGGTGCACGACGACGGTGTCGTCGTCGATGCGGGCGCCGAGCATCGGGGCGATCTTCTTGTTGCGCAGCACCTCCTCGAGCACCGCGCGGTCCAGGCTCACCAGGGTCAGGCCGTGCGCGGGGTTCTTCACCAGCTGCAGCCGGCCATAGCGGGCCATGGTGTCGACGATGTCGACCAGCAGCGGCTGGGGCACCGCGTAGCGGGAGAAGCTGACCAGCGCGTCGACCACCTGTTCGGCGTCGTGGCCGGCGGCCCGCGCGTTCCACAGCGCCAGCGGGGTGATCCGGTAGGTGTGCACGTGCTCGGGTGCGCGTTCCAGCTCGGCGAACGGCGCGATGGCGGCCCGCGCCGCACCGGCGAGTTCGTGGTCCACCTCGAGCAGCACCGTCTTGTCCGACTGCACGATCAACGGTCCGTCAGACATGTTCGGCGCCGCTCCTCCTCATCGTTGGCTCTGTTTGTCATTATCGGCCGGTGGCCGATACCACCGACGTGATGCGGTGGATGGCGAAGTCGCGCAGCCGTCCGGACGCGGAATCGAAGGCCACCAGCTGGCCGCCCCGGACGCTGATCGGCGACACCACCCGCTGGGTGGCCACGCCCGCCGCGTCTAGATAACCGATCACCAGGGTGTCTTGTTCCTTGGCGGCGCGCTGCAGCACGGTCATGGTCAACGCCGGGTCGACGCGGACGTTGCCGAACGGTGCGGCGGTGACCCGGCGCAGCACCGCGACCACCGCGTGCAGGCTCTCGGTGTTGGGCCGGCGCACGGGCCGGTAGGCCCGGCGCTGCTGCGGCGTGGCCACCCGGGCGCCGCGCGGACGCACGTCGACGATGGCGCCGGTGGAGTCCTCGGCCGCCGGGGCGAAGCCGGCGGCCCGCAACGCGGCGAGCACCTCGCCGATGGGCGCCGGCGACACCGCGACGGTGGGGGCCAGGGTGCGCAGCGCCACGTCCTCGGTCGCGGGGGCCGCCACCGCCTGGGCCAGCAGCGCCGGGTCCTCGCAGCGCACGAACGAGGCCGCCATGCCGATCCGCAGCTGCCCGTGCCGGCGCGCGACGTCGTCGATGAGGTAGGTAAGCCCTTGGGGTACCGGTGTTTTCGAATGGTCGGCGAAGAAGGCGTGCATCCAGTCGCGGGTCTTGCCGATGTCGAGGGCATGCCGGATCGACTGCTCGCTGACCCGGTAGACCATTGCCGCGCCGGCCGATTCGACGGTGGCCACGGTGGCGAGTTCCTCGGCCAGATCCCGCTGCAGCGGCCCGGGCACGACGACGGTCAGATCCGCCTGCACCAGGAAGTGGTCGACCGGCTTGGGCAGCGCCCGGGCCATCGCGTCGATCGCGGCCTGGGGGTCGGCGTCCTCCTCCAGCAGCGCCCGGGCGGGGGTGCTGATCGCCCCGCGCCCGACCAGGCCCAGGGCGTGGGCTTCGCGGAGCAGGTCCGCGACGGGTTCGGGCTGCAACCGCTTGGCCCAGCGGGGCCGTCGCCAGATCAGCGCCGCCGACGCCGAGGTCGCGTCCACGCCGGCGCCGGGCGGCAGATCGGACAGCATGCCGAGCAGCAGCCGCCGGTCCAGCGGGGCGGCCGTGGAGTACAGGGCGTCGGTGAGCGCCCCGTAGGGTTTGCCGTCCGGCCCGCGACCGCCGATCAGGGCCGGCCGGCCGGGCAGGTCGAGCCAGCTGCCAGCCAGCAGCTGCCAGCGCTCGGCGGTCGACAGCGCGGCGAAGCGGTCGGCGGCCGTCGTCGGCGCCCAGTACGGCGCCTCGCCGGTGGCAGGCTCGGGGTCGGGCATGCCGCTGGCGATCAGCCCTGCCGCGGCCGCCACTTCCAGGATCAGGCCCAGCCGTTGCTCGTCGATGCCGGTCGTCTTGCTGAGCCGCTTGACCTCGCGAACCCCGAGCCCGCCGCTGCGCAGCTCGGAAACCGGTGCCGCGGACAGTGTTTCCAGCAGCACGTCGAGCTCGCGCAGCAGGTCGATGACCGCGCCGGCGGCCGCCGCGTCGGCGTCCTCGGCCGTCGTGGTCGACACCACCGGGTCGGGCGCACTCAGTTGCAGGGGGCCGGGCTGCTCGCCGCGCAGTACCTGCCCCACGTGGCGGGGCAGGATCACCGTCTCGGCATCGAGGCGCCGCAGCAACCCCATGGCCAGCAGCTGGGGCACCGGCCGGTCGGCGGGTGCGCCCGGCGCGGCGTCGCGGGTGCGGCCCATCGGGGAGCCCTCGAGAAGTTTCTCCAGCACGTCGAGCTGCGCCGGGTCGAGGTCATCGATCAGCGCGGCGATCTGCTCGGCGCTGCGCGAGGAGTCCTCGAGGATGACCTGGCCCGGATGCCACGGCATGCCGCTGCCCGCGTCCGCGGCGACCTGCAGCGCGCCGTCGCCCCACACCAGGACGCGCTGCCGCAGGTCGTCGAGCGCGTCGAGGATCTCGGTTTCGGCGGCGCGCTCGCCGATCAGCGCCAGCAGCTTGGCGGTCGGCACCGGCTGGACGTCGGCCTGCAACACCAGCAGCGCGTCGAGCACCGCCAGCCGCAGGAAATCGAGGTCGTCGGTGGCGGCCTTGATCGACTGGCGGGCCTGGGCTCGCGCGGCCAGTGCGGCGATGCTGCCGGGCGGCGGCTGGGCCAGGTCCGGCCGCAATTCCAGCAGTCGGATCAGCCGCTCGTCGGACAACTCGGCCAGCCACGACCCCAGCGGGATATCCGGGGTGTTGTCGGTCATTGCTGACCAGCGTAAAGCAGGTGACGGGTGGCCAGCAGACCTCCGCGAGCGCCAGGCCGACACCTGTTGGGAACCCCGAACCTGCGGTCTTGCGGCGACGTTGCCAGGCCACCTGTCAGAATGGAACCCGTGGCTGACATTGCTGAGGGCAAAGCACGCAAGAACAGGTATGTCGACAACGGCTGGCCGACCACCGACCCCGACGACCACGCGGTCAGTGAACTCGTGACCGACCGGACCGGCGCGCTGTCGCCGTTCGGCGAGCTGGTGTTCCCGCTGCCCGCCACCGAGCTGCCCTACCTGCACCCGGTCACCGTCGTCAATCGGTAGGTCGCCGGATGGCCAGGGCCCCTGAGGCCTCGACAGCCTCGGCGACCCGGGCGTCGGGAGAACCCCGCTCGGGTGCCCTGTCACACCTGGACGAGCGGGGGGCCGCGCACATGGTCGACGTCAGCGGGAAGGCGCCCAGCAAGCGCACCGCCGTCGCCGCCGGGGTGCTGCGCACCTCGGCGGACGTGGTGGCGCTGATCTCGACCGGCGGGCTGCCCAAGGGTGACGCGCTGGCCACCGCCCGGGTGGCGGGCATCCAGGCCGCCAAGCGCACCAGCGACCTGATCCCGCTGTGCCATCAGCTGGCGCTCACCGGGGTCGACGTCGACTTCGCCGTGGGCGAGTCGGACATCGAGATCACCGCGACGGTGACCAGCACCGACCGCACCGGCGTGGAGATGGAGGCGCTGACCGCGGTCAGCGTGGCGGGCCTGACGCTCTACGACATGATCAAAGCGGTCGACCCGGCCGCGCGCATCGACGACGTTCGAGTGCTCCGCAAGGAAGGCGGCAAAACCGGAATGTGGACACGGTCATGACCACCCGATCGGCCCGCGTCATCATCGCCTCCACGCGTGCGTCGTCCGGAGAGTACGAGGACCGCTGCGGGCCGATCATCACCGAATGGCTTGCCCAGCAAGGCTTTTCGTCGGCGCAGCCGGAGGTGGTCGCCGATGGGCCGCCGGTCGGTGAGGCGCTGCGCAAGGCCATCGACGACGACGTCGACGTCATCCTCACCTCCGGCGGCACCGGCATCGCGCCCACCGACAGCACCCCGGATCAGACCGTGGCCGTCGTCGATTACCTGATTCCCGGCCTGGCCGAAGCGATCCGCCAATCGGGTCTGCCGAAGGTGCCGACGTCGGTGTTGTCCCGCGGTGTGTGCGGGGTGGCCGGGCAGACCCTGATCGTCAACCTGCCGGGTTCGCCGGGCGGGGTGCGCGACGGCCTGGGCGTGCTCGCCGGTGTGCTCGACCACGCCCTCGACCAGCTCGCCGGTAAAGATCACCCGCGATGACGCTCGTTGTGCGCGCCGCCGTGACCGAGCACCCGATCGTGCTGGCCGAGCACGAGGAACTGGTCGGCCATCAGTCGGCCGGGGCGGTCGTCGGGTTCGTCGGGATGATCCGCGACCACGACGGCGGGCGGCGGGTGGTTCGGCTGGAGTACTCCGCGCATCCGAGCGCCGGCGAGGTCATGGCCGAGGTGGTGGCCGAGGTGGCGCAGCGGTCCAGCGGGGTGCGGGCCGTCGCCGCCAGCCATCGGATCGGTGTGCTCAGCATCGGCGAGGCGGCGCTGGTGGCCGCCGTGGCCGCCGACCACCGGCAGGCCGCATTCGACACCTGCGCACAGCTGGTGGACACCGTCAAGGCGCGATTGCCGGTGTGGAAGCACCAGTTCTTCGCCGACGGCACCGACGAATGGGTGGGCTCGGCCTGAGACCTGGATGCGCCGTGCCCAACACGCCCCGACAGGAGGGTTTTCGGGGCGTGTGGGGAATCCCGGTGGGGTTAGCGCGTCAGGCGCTGGGTGCGGGCTGCACCAGGGCGTCGAGCGCGTCGTTGCCCTGAACGTCTTGGGCGCGAATCGCTTCCCACAGACGCTGGGTGTAACCGGCTTCCGAGACGTGGTCGGGCATGCCGGCCGGCACGAAACCGTGGAAGTCGCCGTCCGGGGCCGGTGCGTCCGCCGGCGGTGCGGGTGGTGTGGCGTCGGCCGGGGGCGCGGGCGGCAGGTCGGCGGGCGCGGGCGGTAGGTCGGCGGGAGCCGGCGGCGGTGCGTCGGGCGCCGGCGCGTTCGGAGGTGCCGGCCGGTCGAAGGAGGCGAGCTGCACCGGGGCCGGCGGGGGCGCGTCCGCGGGCGGGGCCTGCGGGACGCCGTTGACACCGGGTGCGTCCAGACCGGCCGGGGCGGGTACGTCGCGCGGGGTCGGGCCGGACAGCGGCCCCCCGCACACCGGCCACGCGCCGCGGCCCTGGGTGGCCAGCACCCGCTCGGCGACCGCGATCTGTTGCTCCCGGGTGGCCAGCTCGGCCGACGGCGCGTACTCGCCGCCGCCGTGCGCGGCCCAGGTGCTCGCGCTGAACTGCACACCGCCGTGGTAGCCGTTGCCGGTGTTGATGCCCCAGTTGCCGCCGGACTCGCAGCGGGCTACCTGATCCCATTCGCCGTCGGTGGCCGCGGCCGCCTGGCCGGCCATGGCGATGGCGCCGCCACCAAGCACTGCGCCGGTAACGGCGATCTTGGCGACGCTGACACTGGAAGTGGTGGGCTTACGGTGACGTCCACTCATACGCGCCGATGTATTCCTCTCTCGTCACGCGCCTGCGAGGTCAGCTGTCGGGTTCGGGTTGGAGAGGCCACCCGGCCGGCGTGGTCGTCGAAGCGACGACGTCGGCTTCACCCCTAGGAGCCGCGGGCGGCTCCAGTCCGATCACGGTGGACCGGTGGGTCCCCCGTCTCCATCCATGTGGTTCGGTTGCCCCCGCCTATTGGATGGAGCTCGGCGCGATAGGGAGGGGAGGTCCGCCAATCGGGATGGCTGGCGAGCCTTCGGAGACGTTAACGGTTTCTGTTGGTCTCGTCACGTCTGGCGAAACCCGGCGTTTCCCTCGCAGCCATCTGCGAAAACCGCAGGAACACAAAGCGTTTGCGCAGCTCAGAACGGGCGAGACCGGCGCGTGATCGCGCCGTTATCATTCCGTGACGTGAGATATTTCACAGTTTCAGCCGCCGGAGAACGGCGGCAAAACGTCGATCGTGTCACCGGACCGCAACGACTGGGTCTCGTCGCGGACCGCGATCCCGTCACACAGGTAGGAGCAGCGGCTCAACACCTCGGCCAGGCGGGATCCGCGCACCGCGAGCCGCTCGACCAGCTCGCCCACCGTGGTGCCGGGCCGCACCACCACCGTCTCCGACTCGGCGCCCGCCGCCGCCCGGGCGGCCGCGAAGTAGCGCACCGTCACCGAGATGCCGTTGGCCTGGACCGGGGCGCGTCCCATCGGGCTAGCCACCGATCGCGCTCATCGGGCGGTCGGGCTGGATGAAGTTCGGGTCGTTGATGCCGTGACCGGCGGGCTTGGCCCACATCGCGGCGCGCCACGCCGCCTCGACGGCGTCGTCGGCTGCGCCGCCGCGCAGCAGCCCGCGCAGGTCCGTCTCCCGCGTCGAGAACAGGCAGCTGCGGATCTGCCCGTCGGCCGTCAACCGGGTGCGGTCGCAGGTCGAGCAGAACGCGTGCGAGACCGACGCGATGACACCGAATTTCCCGCCGGGCGTTCCCGGGCCGGTGTCGACCAGCCACAGCTGGGCCGGAGCCGATCCGCGCGGTGCGGGGTCGGGACGCAGCCGAAAATGCTTGCGCAGCACCGCCAGCACCGCGTCGGCACTCAGCGCGGCGTCCCGCCGCCATTGGTGCCCCGCGTCCAGCGGCATCTGTTCGATGACGCGCAGCTGGTAGCCGTATTCGAGGCAGTACCGCAACAACTGCACGACGTCCTCGCGTCCGGTGGCGGGGTCGAGCACCGCGTTCACCTTCACCGGCGTCAGACCCGCTTCTTTGGCGGCGGCCAAGCCGGCCAGCACGTCGGCGAGCCGGTCGCGGCGGGTGATGGCCGCAAAATGTTCCCGGTCCACGCTGTCCAGCGAGATGTTGACGCGGTCCAGTCCGGCGCGGGCCAGCCCGGCGGCCCGGCGGGCCAGTCCCACGCCATTGGTGGTCAGCGAGATCTCCGGGCGGGGCCGCAGTGCGGCCGCCGCGGCCACCGCCTCTTCGAGATGGCGGGCCAACAGCGGCTCGCCGCCGGTGAACCGCACGCTGGTGACCCCCAACCGGGTGACCGCGATGCGCATCAGCCTGGTCAGCTCGTCGGAGGTCAGCAGCTGTTCGCCGGGCAGCCAGTCGAGGCCCTCGGCGGGCATGCAGTAACTGCACCGCAGGTTGCAGCGATCGGTCAGCGAGATCCGCAGATCGGTGGCGACGCGCCCATAGGTGTCGCGCAGCGGGCCGCTCGACGGCGCCGGCGCGGCAAGCGCGCCGTCGGCGGCCGGGCCGTCGAAGCGGCTCGGCATGGTCGGCAGACCCAGCGCGGTCAGCGTCATGCGGCCACCGGCGGAGCGTGCGGAACCGGTGAGCCGACCGGGACGATCTGCTTGCCCAGCGGCATCAGCGACACCGGAATCAGTTTCAGGTTGGCCAGTGCGAGCGGGATGCCGACGATCGTCAGCGCCATCGCGGCCGCGCTGAGGATATGGCCAATCGCCAGCCACACGCCGAACAGCACCACCCAGATGACGTTTCCGATCAGGGCGCCGGAGCCGGCAGTCGGCTTGTCGACGATGGTGCGGCCGAACGGCCACAGCGCGTAGGACGCGATGCGCAGCGACGCGAAGCCGAACGGGATGGTGATGATGAGCAGGAAGCAGACGAGCGCCGCCGCCAGGTATCCGACGGCCATCCACAGCCCGCCGAACACCAGCCAGATGACATTGAGAATCAGGCGCATATCTCCTCCGCGGTATTACCAAGCGTACCGAGTGACGAATAACGGGGGTGCTCGCGAGGCGCGCACCCGAGTAGGATCAGACTCTTAATACGGCGTCCTGCGCAGGCGGGACGCTTATTGTGTTGCCTATTTCATTGATTCGTCAGACAAGCAGGTGAGACCAGTGCCGACCGGCAAGGTTAAGTGGTACGACGCTGACAAGGGCTTCGGCTTCCTGTCCCAGGAGGACGGTGAAGACGTGTACGTCCGCTCGTCGGCGTTGCCCGCTGGCGTCGAGGGGCTCAAAGCGGGCCAGCGCGTGGAATTCGGCATCGCCTCCGGCCGCCGCGGACCGCAAGCGTTGAGCCTCAAGCTGATTGAGCCGCCGCCGAGCCTGACCAAGGCGCGGCGCGAGGGGCCTGCCGAACACAAGCACAGCCCCGACGAGCTGCACGGCATGGTCGAGGACATGATCACGCTGCTGGAAAGCACCGTCCAACCCGAGCTGCGCAAGGGCCGCTACCCCGACCGCAAGACCGCGCGCCGGGTCTCCGAGGTGGTCAGGGCGGTGGCCCGCGAGCTGGACGCCTGACACATCGTTTGTCAGCGCCTGTTTGCAGTTGACCGTGGTGGCGGGCCGCGCACGGGGTACTCACACCCCATTGACGGCCGGCGAGCAGGGAGGCTGCGATGGCACAGCAAACGCAGGTCACCGAGGAGCAGGCGAGAGCGCTCGCCGAGGAGTCGCGCGAGACCGGTTGGGACAAACCGTCCTTCGCGAAGGAACTGTTTTTGGGTCGCTTTCCGCTGGAGCTGATCCACCCGTTCCCCCAACCCTCGGACGCCGACGAGGCCCGCACCCGCGCGTTCCTCGACCAGTTGCGGAAATTTCTGAACACGGTCGACGGCAGCGTGATCGAACGCGACGCCGAAATTCCCGCCGAATATGTGCGGGGCCTGGCCGACCTGGGTTGTTTCGGCATGAAAATTCCGTCCGAATTCGGCGGGCTGAACATGTCCCAGGTCGCCTACAACCGGGCGCTGATGATGATTTCGTCGGTTCATCCCAGCCTCGGCGCGTTGCTTTCGGCGCATCAGTCGATCGGGGTGCCCGAGCCGCTCAAGCTCGCCGGGACGCCCGAGCAGAAGCGTAAATTCCTGCCGCGCTGCGCCGCGGGGTCCATCTCGGCGTTCCTGCTCACCGAACCGGACGTGGGCTCCGACCCGGCGCGGCTGGCGTCGACGGCCACCCCGGTCGACGACGGCAAGGCCTACGAACTCAACGGCGTGAAACTGTGGACCACCAACGGTGTGGTCGCCGAGCTGCTGGTGGTGATGGCGCGGGTGCCCAAGTCCGAGGGACACCGCGGCGGGATCAGCGCCTTTGTGGTGGAGGCCGATTCCCCGGGCATCACCGTGGAGCGGCGCAACAAGTTCATGGGGTTGCGCGGCATCGAGAACGGCGTGACCCGGCTGCACCGGGTTCGGGTGCCCAGCGAAAATCTGGTCGGCCGCGAGGGTGACGGCCTGAAGATCGCGCTGACCACCCTCAACGCCGGGCGGCTGTCGATACCCGCGAGCGCCACCGGGTCGGCGAAGTGGGCGCTCAAGATCGCGCGCGAATGGTCCGGCGAGCGGGTGCAGTGGGGCAAGCCGCTGGCCGAACACGAGGCGGTGGCCCGCAAGCTGTCGTTCATCGCCGCGACCGTCTACGCGCTGGACGCGGTGCTGGAGCTGTCCGCCCAGATGGCCGACGAAGGACGCAACGACATCCGGATCGAGGCGGCCCTGGCCAAGTTGTGGTCCAGCGAGATGGCCTGTGTCATCGCCGACGAGGTGATGCAGATCCGCGGCGGGCGGGGCTATGAGACCGCCGAGTCGTTGGCCGCGCGCGGCGAACGGGCGGTAGCCGTCGAGCAGGTGCTGCGCGATCTGCGGATCAACCGCATCTTCGAGGGCGCCAGTGAGATCATGCGGCTGCTCATCGCCCGCGAGGCGGTCGACGCGCACCTCGCCGCGGCGGGTGACCTGGCCAAGCCGGACGCCGGTCTGCGGGAGAAGGCCGCCGCCGCGGTCGGGGCGAGCGGGTTCTACGCAAAGTGGTTGCCGCAGCTGGTTTTCGGTGAAGGTCAGCGTCCGCGGGCCTACCACGAGTTCGGGGCGTTGGCCCGTCACCTGCGGTTCATCGAACGATCCAGCCGCAAGCTGGCGCGCAACACCTTCTACGGCATGGCCCGCTGGCAAGCCAAGCTCGAGCAGCGGCAGGGCTTTCTCGGGCGGGTGGTCGACATCGGCGCCGAACTGTTCGCGATGTCGGCGGCCTGCGTGCGCGCCGAGGCGCAACGCAACGCCGATCCGGTGCTCGGTCAGCAGGCCTACGAGCTGGCCGAGGCGTTCTGCGCGCAGGCGACCCTGCGGGTGGAAGCGCTGTTCCAGGCGTTGTGGGACAACACCGACACCGGTGATGTCGCGCTGACCCGCAACCTGCAGCGAGGCCGCTACACCTGGCTCGAGGACGGCATCATCGACCAGTCGGAAGGCTCCGGGCCGTGGATCGCCCATTGGGAAGAGGGCCCGTCGACCGAGGTCAATCTGGCGCGGCGGTTTCTGACGATCTGATTCGCGTCGCTCGGGTGGACATCGGGCGTCCGGGCAGTATTGGAGGTATGGCCAGCTACGTCGCCGGGTCGGGGGAGTTCACCCGCGACACCGACTACATCACCACCCGCATCACCGCCGACGGCCGCGACGGCTACCCGGTCGAGCCCGGCCGCTATCGGCTGGTCGTGGCGCGCGCCTGCCCGTGGGCCAACCGGGCGATCATCGTGCGCCGGCTGCTGGGCCTGGAAAGCGTTCTGTCCATTGGCTTTTGCGGCCCCACCCACGACGAGCGCAGCTGGACGTTCGATCTCGATCCCGGCGGCGTCGACCCGGTCCTCAAGATTCCCCGGCTGCAGGACGCCTACTTCAAGCGGTTCCCCGGCTACCCCAAGGGCATCACGGTGCCCGCCATCGTGGACGTCGGGACCGGGGCGGTGGTGACCAACGACTTCGCGCAGATGACGCTGGATCTGTCGACGGAGTGGACCGCATACCACCGCGACGGTGCGCCCGAGCTGTACCCCGAGCGGCTGCACGCCGAGATCGATGAGGTGAACAAGCGGGTGTACACCGAAATCAACAACGGTGTGTACCGGTGCGGCTTCGCCGGTTCGCAGCAGGCCTACGAGGCGGCCTACGACCGGCTGTTCACCGCGCTGGACTGGGTGAGCGATCGGCTGGCCGATCGGCGATACCTGGTGGGCGACACCATCACCGAGGCCGACGTGCGGCTGTTCACCACCCTGGCCCGGTTCGACGCCGTCTACCACGGCCACTTCAAATGCAACCGCAGCAAGCTGAGCGAGATGCCGGTGTTGTGGGCCTATGCCCGGGACCTGTTCCAGACGCCGGGCTTCGGCGACACCGTCGACTTCGTCCAGATCAAGCAGCACTACTACATCGTCCACTCCGACATCAACCCCACCGGGATCGTGCCGAAGGGGCCCGACCTCGCCGGCTGGCTGACACCGCATGGGCGAGAAGCGTTGGGCGGCAGGCCGTTCGGCGACGGCACGCCGCCGGGCCCGCCGGTCGAAGCGGAGCGGGTGCCCGCCGGCCACGGCGCCTAAGGGCGGCCCTTGCCGCCGAACGGCCGGCCCTTGCCGCCGAACGTCGACTTGTTGGGCGAAATCGGCTGGGTTGTGCCCAACAAGTCCACGCTGGGCGATCGAAGCGGGCACTTCGATGCGCGCAGGGCGTTGCGGGTGCGCGACAGGATGTCGTACGGGCGGTATCGCAGCATGTCGGCGCTCACCTGGACGATCGTCCAACCACGCGCCTCGAGTTCGGCCAACCGGTCGATGTCGCGGGTCCGCTGCGCGGGGTCCGTCCAATGCTGGGCGCCGTCGAATTCCACGCCGACCTTCCATTCCTCCCATCCCATGTCGATGCGCGCCAGCACCGCGCCCCATTCGTTGCGTACTTCGATCTGGGTTTGTGGGCGCGGCAATCCGCTGCCGGCGAGGAGCAACCGGGTCTTCGTCTCGTACGGTGATTCGGCGCCGCCGTCGACCAGAGTCAGGACACGTCGCAACTGCACCAGTCCGCGGGCTCCGCGGTGCCGGTCGGCCAGCAGCTCGACGTCTGCTGTCTTCACGTCGCTCGCATGCATGAGGGCGTCGAGCCGAATCACCGCGGTAGTCAAGCCCTTTCGCCGGCCCAGGTCGAATGCCGTGCGTGCCGGCGTGGTGAGGCTCATCCCGTCGCGCATCGTCGTCTCGTCGTCGCAAAGGGTGTCACTGTGCAAGATGATGCCGCGGGCCTTGTCTCGGCCGGCGCGGTTGAGCTCGGCGGGCAGCCAGTCGTCGATCCACGCGGTGCGGTGTAGCGCCGCCGCGGACAGGCCCGCCAACGTTGCGGTCCGTCCGGACCACAGCCAGGCGGCGACGGCCCGGGTCACCGGCGTCAGCTGCTGCCCACGACGGACGTATACGTTGCGGTGAACCATCGTGAATTCGGTTCGCAACCGGTGCCGGGTGACGACCCCGGCCGCTAGTGCGTCGGTGCCTCGAAAAGGCCAGTCAGGGATTCCCATGGGGACACGGTGCCGGTGGGCACCGACACGTCCCGCCGAACGTCGAGTTGTGGCGGGAAACCGCGGCGTGTCGGCGCAACAACTCGACGTTGGACGCCAGAAGGGCTAAAAGGTCAGGCGCACAGACCATTCCGCGTGCGGGACGTCGCGCACCTCGCCCGCGGGGTCCATCGCCAACGTCAGCAGCTGCACCACGATCCCGGCCAGCCGCCCGCGATGCGGGTCGACCGACGGGATGGTCACCGCGAACCGGGTGCCCGGGCGGTAGATGGTGCTGGTCGTGTTGCCGGGATCCTCGTACACCTGCAGCAGCCGCCAGGGGGCGCGCGCGATGGCGTCGGGCACCGAGAGCTGAATCGGGTAGCGCTCGCTGACCGGCAATTCGCCCTGGCTCTGCGGTGTCTCGCAGTCTTCGAGGTTGAGCACGTTGCAGTACAGGTAGGGCCCGACCCGGGTCAGGTGGCCGTGCGAGTACGCGCTGATCTCGGGGTGTTGCGGGCCGCCGCGGCCGACCAGCAGCCAGGTGCCGACGCCGGCCCCGGCGCAGAGCACGATCATCAGGCAGGCGAGCAGCACGGCCACGCCCCGCCGGGTCTTGGGCTTCACTCGGCGACCACCGCCGGGCTGCCGACGCCGCGGCGGGCGCCCTCCTGCTCGACCATGATGGGTCTGTTACCTCCCAGGCCGGGAATCAGCGAGTTGCCGCGGAAGCTGACCAGCGTCTGCGCCAAGCCCAGGATGAGCAGGGCGGTGACCGCGGTGAACCCGACCCACAATTCGGTGTACACCAGCACGCCCAGCGCGCCGCCGAGGACCCAGGCCAACTGCAGCGTCGACTCCGAGCGGCCGAACCCCGAGGCGCGGGATTCCTCGGGCAGGTCGTCCTGCAGCGCCGCGTCCAGGGAGGCCTTCGCGATGGCGCTGGCCCCCGACGTGACCAGGGTCGCGATCACGGCCAGCATCAGGTTGCCGGCTACCGAGGCGGCCAGCGCGACGGCGGTGACCGCCACCGTGCAGCGCACCACCAGCACGGCGGGCCGGCCCAGTTTGAGTCGCGCGCTGGTGAAGTTGCCGACGAAGTTGCCGATGCCGGCCGCGGCGCCGATCATCCCGAGCATGGCGAGCTGGGCCCAGCCGCTGGCCTGATGCGCCTTGGCCACGAACGCGGGATACAGGAACAGAAAGCCCACCATCACCTTGATGGTGCAGTTTCCCCACAGCGAGGTGATGATGTTGCGGCCCAACGGTTGTCGCAGCGTGGCGGTGGCCTTTTTGGGGACCTTCTTGACTTCCTCGGGCCAGCGTCGGCGCAGCGGCTCGCTGTCGCGGCGGTAGCTCAGGGTGGCGGGCACCTCGCCCGCGGTCACCTCGACCCAGCGCGGGATCCGCATGGACAGCGACGCCCCCGCCACGGTGACGGCCACGACGACGAACAGGGCGCCGGGCAGCTTGAACAGATGGGTGCAGACGAATTCCACACCTCCGGCGATGGCGCCGCCGACGATGGTGCCGCCGAGCAGACCGAACATGGTCAGCCGCGAGTTGACCCGCACCAGGTCGATGCTCGGCGGCATCACCCGGGGCGTCACCGCGCTGCGCAGCACGGAGAACGATTTCGACAGCACCATCATGGCCAGCGCGCACGGATACAGCACCATTGACGGGTAACTGCCGCTGGCGCCGTCGTAGTTCATGATCAGCACCGCCGCCAAGGCGGTCCGCAGGACGAACGAGGCGGCCAACGCGACGCGGCGGCCGTGCTGCAGCCGATCCAGCGCCGGACCGATGAGCGGGGCGATCACCGCGAACGGCGCGATGGTGATCAACAGGTACAGCGCCACTCGGCCCTTGCTCTCCCCGGTCGCCGCGGCGAAGAACAACGTGTTGGCCAACGCCACGGCCATCGCGGCGTCCACCGCGAAGTTGGCCACCACCGGCCAGGTCAGCGCCGTCAGGCCGGACTTGTCGGCGCCGTCGGCGGTCGCGGCGCGCTGCACCATCCAGTACATCCGCGAACCCATCTCGCGGCTGCGCAGCGCCGCGGCGCGGGTGACGGTGATCCGCTCGCCGGCGACCGGTCCCCGCGGCGGGGCGGCGGCGCCGCGGTCCGGCTGCGGCTGGTGGCCCAGCGGCGGCAGATAGCGGTTGGCGCTGGGCATCGGCGGCGGGCGGCGCGTCCGTCGGTCGCCGGTGTCGCCGGCCGGGTAATTGGCCGCGCCGGGATGGGGTGCGGCAGCGCTGTTGCCGGGCCGGCGGCCCGGCTTGGCGGCCACCCGGCCCGGATCGCCTTGCCGCCGTCCAGACACGCCCCGATTCTCCCCTATGCCGACTCCGTGCGTCTGCAGGTAACGGGGCGTGGCTCGTCAACCTAGTATTGGAACCGCGATGCAGACACAAGACAGCGTGACCACACCTCTCGAGGAGTCCTCGGTGGCGACCGCGGGCGAGTGGCCCGAAGGGTTGGCGGCGGTGCTCACCGGCGCTGCCGACCAGGCCAGGGCCGCCGTCGTGGAGTTCAGCGGGGCGGAGACGGTCGGCGACTATCTGGGCGTCGGCTACGAAGACCCGTACGCCGCCACGCACCGGTTCCTGGCGCACCTGCCCGGCTACCAGGGCTGGCAGTGGGCGGTCGTGGTGGCCGCCTATCCCGGCGCCGACCACGCCACCATCAGCGAAGTGGTGTTGGTGCCGGGCCCGACGGCATTGCTGGCGCCGGAGTGGGTGCCGTGGGAACAGCGGGTGCGGCCCGGCGATCTCAGCCCGGGCGACCTGCTGGCTCCCGCCGCCAACGACCCGCGGCTGGTGCCCGGCTACACAGCCAGCGGCGACCCGCAGGTCGACGAGACCGCCGCCGAAATCGGGCTGGGCCGGCGCTGGGTGATGAGCGCCGAGGGCCGCGCGGAGGCCGCCGAACGCTGGCACACCGGCGCGTACGGCCCCGACTCGCCGATGGCCCGATCGACCAAGCGGGTGTGCCGCGACTGCGGGTTCTTCCTGCCGTTGTCGGGATCCCTGGGCAGGATGTTCGGGGTGTGCGGCAACGAGCTGTCGGCGGACGGGCACGTCGTCGACATGCACTACGGCTGCGGCGCGCACTCGGACACCCCCGCCCCGGCGGGCACCGGCTCGCCCGCCTACGAGCCCTACGACGACGGCCTGCTCGACGTGACGCAGACACCGGTCGAGCCGCCGCCGCCCGAGACGTCGCAAGCCGAGCCCGAGATGCAAGTCGAGCCGGAGTCGTCGCAAGCCGAGCCGGAGCCCGAGACCGAGACGCCCAGCTAGCGCCGGTCCGTGTTCTCGGCGGCGGCCTTGATGCGCGCCAACGAGGCGTTCATGCCGTCGAGCAATTCGCGTTCGAAGTTGTCGGTGCCGCCGAGGAACGCCTTGACCGACAGGTTGGAGAACGCGGTGACGCCGTTCTCGGCGTGCCGGCTCTCGATCAGCCGGGTGCCGGTGTCGGTGGGTTCGAGCTCGTAGCTCCAGATCGTGTTGTTGGTGTCCACCCGGAACGCGAGTTTGCGGTCGGGGATGATCTCCACCACCGTGCAGGTGGTCGGCCAGAACAACCGGTTGCGCCGATTGAGGTTGATGGTGCGGGTGCCCTGACGCACCGGGCCCAGCGGTTTCATCCACCGGCACTGCGGGCTCCACTGCGGCATGCGGCGCAGATCGGAAACCAATTCCCACACCGTGGCAACCGGGGCGTCGATGTCGATCTGCGCTCGCAACAGCGGGGCTACCATCGCTCCTCCAACGGGTCGGCGAACTAGTCGTGCTCGAGGAAATTCTCCAGGCCGGTTTGGGCGCCGCGGGCACCGCGCCGGGCGGCGGCCAGCTGCAGCAGAAAGATGCTGGTGCCCAGCACGCCCACGCCCAGGCCGGCCAGTGTCACCGGGCGCCAGCAGTGCAGGCCCGGCACCAGGAAGGCGGCGCCCACCGCGGCCAGCCAACCCAGCGCACCGAGCGCGATGAACGGCCACACCCGCAGCAGCGCCGCCGGCAGCGGCGGCGCGGTGCGGTTCGGGCCGGATTCGGTGGACATCGCGATTAACATAACCCGCCGCCGCCGCTCGTCGGCGGCGGCCCGGTTGCGCCCGACGGGCGGTCGAAAACCGCTGAGCGCAGCGGGATACGCGGGCGGGTAAGCGTTTCGATGAAACGGCGGGCGGTTCGGCCGGGGGCGTCAACACCCGTCGTTCACCGGTTCGTGTCCCGGTTTCTCAGGCTTGCGTGTAACCTCGCGCCATGCCTGACAGCGATGCCCGGCTGGCCAGCGACCTGTCACTGGCTGTCATGCGGCTGGCCCGCCAACTGCGATTCCGCAACCCCTCGTCGCCGGTGTCGCTGTCCCAACTGTCGGCGCTGGCGATGCTGGCCAACGAGGGCCCGATGACGCCCGGGGCGCTGGCGGTCCGCGAACGCGTCCGGCCCCCGTCGATGACCCGGGTGATCGCCTCGCTGGCCGAAATGGGCCTGGTGGACCGCACCCCGCATCCCGTCGACGGCCGGCAGGTGCTGGTCTCGGTCTCCGAGGCCGGGGCCGAATTGGTCAAGGCCAACCGGCGCGCCCGTCAGGAGTGGTTGGCCAAGCGGCTGTCCACGCTGGACGACGACGAGCGCGAAACCCTGCGCCACGCGGCCGATCTGATGCTGGCCCTGGTCGACGAAGGCCCGTGAACACCGATGCGCTGGACGTTCGCGACGTTGACGACCACGGCGACCCGAGGCTCGACGACTTCCGCGACCTGAACAGTGTCGATCGGCGTCCCGATCTGCCGTCGGGCAAGGGGCTGGTGATCGCGGAAGGCGTGCTGGTGGTGCAGCGCATGCTGGCGTCCCGGTTCCGCCCGCACGCCCTGCTGGGGACCGAGCGCCGGCTCGCCGAGCTGCGCGACGACCTGGCCGGCGTCCCGGTGCCGTACTACCGAACGTCGGCCGACGTGATGGCGCGGGTGGTCGGCTTTCACCTCAACCGCGGGGTGCTGGCGGCCGCCCGGCGGGTGCCGGAGCCCGGCGTCGCCGAGCTGCTGGCCGGCAGCCGCACCGTCGCGGTGCTCGAGGGAGTCAACGATCACGAGAACCTGGGCGCGATCTTCCGCAACGCGGCGGGGCTGGGCGTCGACGCGGTGATCTTCGGCAGCGGCTGCGCCGACCCGTTGTACCGCCGCGCCGTCCGGGTGTCGATGGGTCATGCGCTGCTGGTGCCGTACGCCCGCGCAACCGACTGGCCCGCCGAGCTGAAGACGTTGAAGGAGAAGGGGTTTCGGCTGCTGGCGATGACGCCGCAGGGTTCCGCGTGCGGCTTGGCCGAGGCGATGACGGCGGCCCGCGGCGACCGCGTGGCGGTGTTGGTGGGTGCCGAGGGCCCGGGGCTGACGCCGGCCGCGCTGCGGTTGAGCGATGTGCGGGTGCGCATCCCGATGTCGCGGGGCACCGACTCGCTCAACGTCGCGACGGCGGCCGCGCTGGCGTTCTACGAGCGGTCTCGCCCGGTCGGGGGGCACCGCGCGGCGGCCGGAGGCGGAGATGGACAGTCGGGCTAGGCTGCGGCTGATGAAGGACGAGACCGTGCCCTGGGCAACGGGTTTGACGGTGACCGCGTTTGTCGCGGCGGTCACCGGCGTCGCGATCGTGGTGCTCAGCCTGGGTCTGGTCCGGGTGCATCCGCTGCTGGCCGTCGGCCTGAACATCGTGGCCGCCGGGGGACTTGCGCCGACGTTGTGGGGGTGGCGGCGCACCCCGGTGCTGCGCTGGTTCGTGCTGGGCGCCGGGGTCGGCGTGACCGGCGCGTGGCTGGTGCTGCTGGTGCTGGCGGTCGCGGGTTAGCGCTGACCGCCGGAGCGCACACCGAGCAGCACGTCTTCCCAGGCCGGGATGACCGGCTTGCCGCGGCGGGTGTGCACCGGCTTTTCCTCCGGTTCGGCGGGTTCGGCGGCCGGCGCTTCGGCGGTAGGCGGCTTGGCCGGTTCGTCGAAGTCGACGTGGGCGACCCGGGCCAGCGGCCGCAGCGGCAGCTCGAAGTTGGGATCGATCAGGGCGGTGGCCGCGTCGTCGATGGCGGTGACGGTGCCGCCGTGGGCGCCGGGGGTGAAGCAGAAGTGCGCGACGTTGTCCGAGCGGCCGACCTTCCAGGCCAGCTGCACCGTCCAGCGGTTGTCTTCGTTGCGCCACGCGTCCCAGCTGAGTTTGTCGTGGCGCAGCCCCCGGGTCACGAAGGCCGCGGTGACCGTCTCCAGCAGGGTCAGCACCGCCGGACCGTCCGCCAGCATCGGATGTGCGGCGGTTGCCAGCTCGGCGGCCCGGTAGCGCTCCAGCAGCACCGGGTGGGCGAACCGGCGCACCCGTGACACGTCCGAGCCCGATGCCGCCGCGACCTGCTCCACCGAGGCGCCGGCGCGGATCTTGGCCTGAATTTCTTTGGGGCTCAACATGTTCGTCACTTCGATCTCGAGCTGCGGCTGCTCGGGAGGCTCGGCTTCGTGGCGCAACACGGCCCGCAGGTGGTCGTCGGCGGGCAGCTTGAACTGCTCTGCGGGGTCATCACTTTCGCAGATCAAATATTTGCTGTCGGCATCGAGC
Organism: Mycobacterium timonense; assembly: GCF_025821985.1. Lineage (NCBI taxonomy): Bacteria > Bacillati > Actinomycetota > Actinomycetes > Mycobacteriales > Mycobacteriaceae > Mycobacterium > Mycobacterium timonense. The sequence continues at coordinate 27,428 of NZ_JACKSY010000094.1, forward strand.
CCAACCACTTTGAGTTCCCGCATGGCTATCTCCTCGCAGGCTCCGTGCAGCTCAGCGACGGACCCGTCAGGTGCGCACTTTAGTCCAGCAACCGCCCGTCACCTGTGCTGACACGCTGGGTGGTTGCGGGCTGATTGCTGTCCGGTTACAGCCGCTCGACGACCCAGTCCACACACTGGGTCAGGGCGCTGACATCGTCGGGGTCGACCGCCGGGAACATCCCCACCCGCAACTGGTTGCGGCCCAGTTTGCGGTACGGCTCGGTGTCGACGACGCCGTTGGCGCGCAGGATCTTCGCCACGGCCGCGGCGTCGACGTCGTCGACGAAGTCGATGGTGCCCACCACCTGCGAGCGCAGCTTCGGGTCGGCGACGAACGGCGTGGTGTAGTCCCGCTCCTCGGCCCAGGAGTACAGCCGCCCGGCCGAGTCGGCGGTGCGCTTGACGGCCCAGTCCAGCCCGCCGTTGCCCAGCATCCAGTCGACCTGCTCGGCCATCAACGCCAGGGTGCCGATCGCCGGGGTGTTGTAGGTCTGGTCCTTCAGGCTGTTCTCCACCGCGATGGGCAGCGACAAGAAGTCGGGAACCCAGCGGCCGGACGCGGCGATGGACTCGACGCGGGCCAGCGCGGCCGGGCTCATGAGCGCCAGCCACAGCCCGCCGTCGCCGGCGAAGTTCTTCTGCGGCGAGAAGTAATAGGCGTCGGTCTCGCCGATGTCGACCGGCAGGCCGCCGGCGCCGGACGTGGCGTCGATGGCGACCAACGCGTCACCGGAATCGGCGGGGCGGCGGACCGGGACCGCGACGCCCGTCGACGTCTCGTTGTGCGCCCAGGCGATCAGGTCCACCGACGGATCGCTCTGCGGTTCGGGTGCGCTGCCCGCGTCCGACTTGATGACGACGGGATCGCCGACGAAGGGGTTCTTGGCGACCGCGGCGGCGAACTTGGAGCTGAATTCGCCGTAGGACAGGTGCAGCGAGCGCTTGTCGATCAAGCCGAAGGCCGCGGCGTCCCAGAACGCAGTCGCGCCGCCGTTGCCCAGGATGACCTGGTAGCCGTCGGGCAGCGAAAACAGCTCGGCGAGCCCGGAGCGGAGCCGGCCGACCAGATTCTTCACCGGCGCCTGCCGGTGCGAGGTTCCGAACAGCGGCGCCGCGGTCGTGCTCAGCGCCTGCAGTTGCTCGGGCCGGACCTTGGACGGGCCGCACCCGAAGCGGCCGTCGCGGGGTTTGATGTCAGCGGGGATCTGGAGCTGGTCAGCCATGCTCATCAGGGTAGTGAGCCGACGCGGCGGGCCGGCGGGGCGGGCCGCCCGGCGGCGCGGCCGGGCCGGGCAAAACGCCTGTTGGGGTTGGTGCGAGGGTTTCGCCGGCTGTGATCCAGGGCATACCCCGGAGATGACCACTGGTCAGGTCACAGTGCCCGGGAGGGGTCTAGGAAATATCCGGTACCTCCGGTACTGTCTGGACATAGCACGTCCAAATGTAAACCTCGTTGAGGAGGCCTGGATATGGCTAGGACGCGGATGGTCCGGCGTTGGCGCCGCAACATGGAGGTGCGCGACGACACCGACTACGTGAACATGCTTGCCACACTGTCCGAGGGGTCGGTGCGGCGAAACTTCAACCCGTACACCGACATCGACTGGGATTCACCGGAATTCGCGGTCACCGAGGATGATCCGCGGTGGATTCTGCCGGCGACCGACCCGCTGGGCCGCCACCCCTGGTACCTGGCGCAGCCGGAAGACCGCAAGATCAAGATCGGCATGTGGCGCCAGGCCAATGTCGCCAAGGTCGGGTTGCACTTCGAGTCCATCCTGATCCGCGGCCTGATGAACTACACCTTCTGGGTGCCCAACGGGTCGCCGGAATACCGGTACTGCCTGCACGAGTCGGTCGAAGAGTGCAACCACACCATGATGTTCCAGGAGATGGTCAACCGCGTCGGCGCCGACGTCCCGGGCATGCCGCGGCTGCTCAAGTGGATCTCGCCGCTGATCCCGCTGGTGGCCGGGCCGTTGCCGGTGGCCTTCTTCATCGGGGTGCTCGCCGGTGAGGAGCCGATCGACCACACCCAGAAAAACGTTCTGCGCGAAGGCAAGTCGTTGCACCCCATCATGGAGCGGGTGATGGCCATTCACGTGGCCGAGGAAGCCCGGCACATTTCGTTCGCGCACGAGTTCCTGCGTAAGCGGTTGCCGCACTTGACCAAGCGGCAGCGGTTCTGGGTTTCGCTGTACTACCCGCTGACCATGCGGCTGTTGTGCAATGCGATCACCGTGCCGCCCAAGCAGTTCTGGCGCGAGTTCGACATCCCCCGTGAGGTCAAAAAGGAGCTCTTCTTCCGGTCTCCGGAGTCGCGGAAGTGGTTGAGCGACATGTTCGCCGACGTCCGGATGCTGGCTCACGACACCGGCCTGATGGAGAACCGCTCGGCCCGGCTGATGTGGCGGCTGTGCAAGATCAACGGCAAGCCGTCGCGCTACCGCAGTGAACCGCAGCGGCAGCACCTGGCTGCCGTGCCGGCCGCCTAACCACGGCGAGTTCCTTTATGCCGCACGTTATTACCCAGTCGTGCTGTAACGACGGGTCCTGTGTTTTCGCGTGCCCGGTGAACTGCATTCACCCCACGCCCGACGAGCCCGGCTTCGCCACCTCGGAGATGCTCTACATCGACCCGGCGGCGTGCGTGGACTGCGGCGCCTGCGTCAGCGCCTGCCCCGTCGGTGCGATCGCCCCCGACAACCGGCTGGACGACAAACAGCTGCCCTTCGTCGAGATCAACGCGTCGTTCTACCCGAAACCGCCGGCCGGCCAGAAACTGCCGCCGACGTCCAAGCTGGCGCCGGTGATCCCGGCCGTCCCGGTGCGGCCGCGCGGCCGGCCGCTGACGGTGGCCCTCGTCGGATCCGGCCCGGCGGCGATGTACGCCGCCGACGAACTGCTCACCCAGGACGGCGTGCGCGTCAACGTCTTCGAGAAGCTGCCGACGCCCTATGGGCTGGTGCGCGCCGGGGTGGCGCCCGATCACCAGAACACCAAGAAGGTGACCCGGCTCTTCGATCGGGTCGCCGGTCATGACCGCTTCCGGTTCTACCTCAACGTCGAGGTCGGCAAGCATCTCAGCCACGCCGATCTGCTGGCCCATCATCACGCCGTGCTGTACGCGGTGGGGGCGCCCGACGACCGCCGGCTCGACATCGAGGGCATGGGGCTGGCGGGCAGCGGAACCGCGACCGAGCTGGTGGCGTGGATCAACGGGCATCCCGAGTTCACCGCGCTGCCAGTCGATCTGCGCCACGAGCGGGTGGTGATCATCGGCAACGGGAACGTCGCGCTCGACGTCGCCCGAGTGCTCACCGCGGACCCCGATGACCTGGCCCGCACCGATATCGCCGACCACGCGTTGGCGGCGCTGCGCGGCTCGGCGGTGCGCGAGGTGGTGATCGCCGCCCGGCGCGGGCCGGCCCAGTCGGCGTTCACGCTGCCGGAACTGATCGGGCTCACCGGCAGCCGCGAGGTGGTGCTCAGCGCGGCCGACCGCGAGCTGGTCGCCGCCGACCTGGCGAACGCCTCGGATGCCCTGACCAAGGCCAAGCTGGAGGTTTTGAGCAGGCTCGGCGACGCTGCGGCGCCCAGCGAGCGTCCGAGAATCAGGCTGGCGTATCGGCTCACCCCCGACCGGATCCTCGGCGAGCAACGCGTCACCGGTGTGCAGTTCACGCTCACCGGTACAGACGAAACACGTTGCCTGCCAACAGGTTTGGTGCTGACGTCGATCGGCTACCGCGGCAAGCCGATTCGCGACCTGCCCTACGACGAGGCGGCGGCGGTGGTGCCCAACGACGGCGGCCGCGTCGTCGACCCCGCCTCGCGACGACCGGTGCCCGGCGCCTACGTCGCCGGCTGGATCAAGCGGGGACCCAGCGGGTTCATCGGTACCAACAAGTCCTGCTCGCTGCAGACCGTGCAGGCCCTGGTGGCCGATTTCAACGCCGGCGAGTTGGCCGACCCGGCGGCCAAACCCGAGGCGCTGACCGCCCTGGTGCGTGCCCGCCGGCCCGACGCGATCGACGCGGCGGGGTGGCGAGCCATCGACGCCGCCGAAATCGCGCGCGGCAGCGCGGACGGCCGACCGCGCAACAAGTTCACCGACATCGGCGACATGCTGGCGGCCGCGGCCGCCGCGGAGCCGGCGCCGCCGCCGCGACGCCGGCTCCTGGCCCGGTTGGTGCCGTCCGGGCGCGGCTAGGCCTGCCCGGCCCCCTGCTCAGCGGCCATCGCCGCCATCGCCGCCGCCATCTCCTCCGGGCTGACCTCGCGCACCGGCTGCCCCAGGGACCAGTGGTGGCCGAACGGGTCGGCGACCATGCCGTAGCGGTCGCCCCAGAACTGGTCCTCCAACGGCACCACCACGGTGGCGCCGGCATCGACCGCCCGCTGAAAGCTCGCGTCGACGTCGGGCACGGTCAGGTGGATGGTCACCGGGGTGCCGCCCAACGACGTCGGCGTCATCGACTTGCCGCCGCACACTTCCGGGAAGTCGTCGTTGAGCATCACCATGAAGCCGTTGATGCGCACTGCGGCGTGCGCCAGTTTGCCGTCGGGACGCGGCAGGCGCCCCAGCTCCTCGGCACCAAAAGCCTTGACGTAGAAGTCGATTGCCGCGGCCGCGTTGTCGACCACCAGGTGCGGGGACAGTGCGGGCTCGATGTTGATCGCCATGCTGGCACTCCTTGCTGTCGGTTCCAGACCTGCCCGGTGCGGGCAGGCTCACGACTTATGACTGCGTCGGTGACGCAAACTCATCGCGACGGCAATCATTAGATCGCCGGGCACCGACAACCGGGCCTCAGGCGTTGGTGAGGCTGCGGTCCCAACCCTCGACGGATTCCGGGCTGCGGGGGCCGGGGCCCACGTAGATCGCCGACGGGCGGACCAGCTTGCCGAGCCGCTTCTGCTCGAGAATGTGGGCGCACCACCCCGCGGTGCGGCCACAGGTGAACATCGCCGGCATCATGTTGGCCGGCACCCGGGCGAAGTCCAGGATGACCGCCGCCCAGAACTCGACGTTGGTCTCGATGGCCCGGTCCGGGCGGCGCTCGCGCAGTTCGGCCAGGGCGGCCTGCTCCAGCGCGACGGCGACCTCGTGCCGCGGCGCGCCGAGCCGCTCGGCGGTGGCGCGCAGCACCCGCGCGCGGGGATCCTCGGCGCGGTAGACCCGGTGCCCGAAGCCCATCAGCTTGTCGCCGCTGTCCAGGATCTTCTTGACCAGCCCTCGGGCGTCGCCGGTGCGCTCGACCTCCTCGATCATCGGCAGCACCCGCGCCGGCGCCCCGCCGTGCAGCGGTCCGCTCATCGCCCCGATCGCCCCGGACAACGCGGCCGCCACGTCGGCGCCGGTGGAGGCGATCACCCGCGCGGTGAACGTCGAGGCGTTCATGCCGTGCTCGGCGGCCGACACCCAGTAGGCGTCGATCGCCTCGATGTGCCGCGGGTCCGGCTCGCCCTGCCACCGCGTCATGAAACGTGCAGTGACGGTTTCGCATTCGTCGATGACCCGCTGCGGCACCGCGGGCTGATAGATGCCGCGCGCCGACTGCGCGACGTAGGACAGCGCCATCACCGAGGCCCGGGCCAGCTGGTCGCGGGCGGTGGCGTCGTCGGTGTCCAGCAGCGGCTTGTAGCCCCAGATCGGGGCCAGCATGGCCAGCCCGGCCTGCACGTCGACGCGCACGTCGCCGGTGTGGATCGGCAGCGGGAACGGCTCGGCGGGCGGCAGCCCGTGGCCGAACTTGCCGTCGACCAGCAGCGCCCACACGTCGCCGAACGTGACCTGCTGGCTCACCAGGTCTTCGATGTCGACACCGCGGTAGCGCAGCGCGCCGCCGTCTTTATCCGGTTCGGCGATTTCGGTGGTGAAGGCGACCACGCCTTCCAGGCCGGGGACAAAGTTCTCGGGGACAACAGTCATGGGAAAATTCTCGCACCCCGCCCTGGGGCGGACGCTACCGGCCGGTAGCAAGCGCCGGTAGCGTTGGCGCGGTGCCGGGACCAGCAGACGAGCACCTGCAGAGAATGCGTGTGGAATACGGATCGGTGGAAAAGGACGGCAGCCCGGATCTGGACGTCGACTGGCTCGACGACGGCTGGGTTGCGTTGTTGCGCAAGTGGATCGACGACGCCGAGCGCGCCGGGGTGGCCGAGCCCAACGCGATGGTGCTGGCCACCGTCACCCCCGACGGCAGGCCGGCCAGCCGAACGGTGCTGTGCAAGAGCCTGGACGAGACGGGAATCACTTTTTTCACCAACTATGACTCGGCCAAGGCCGACGATCTGGCAGCGACGCCGTACGCCGCGGTGACGTTCCCCTGGTACCAGCTGGGCCGGCAGGTCCACCTGCGCGGGCCGGTGAGCAAAGTCACGGCCCAGGTCACCGAGGACTACTGGTCCAAGCGACCGCGCGGGTCGCAGCTGGGCGCCTGGGCGTCGCAGCAGTCCCGGCCGATCGCCTCCCGCGCGGCCCTGCTGGAGCAGCTGGCGCAGGTGACGGCCCGCTTCGCCGACCACGAGCGGGTGCCGGTGCCGCCGGGCTGGGGCGGCTACCTCATCGCCGCCGACGTGGTGGAGTTCTGGCAGGGGCGGGAAAACCGGTTGCACAACCGCATCCGGGTCACCGGCGACCGGGTGGAGCGTCTGCAGCCGTAGCGCGCCGGGCCACTTGATCGATTGCGTGACCAGCGGACTCGACCCCGGGCAGGCGCCTCCTCGCCATAACGACTACCTTCAGCTGTAAGCACCTAGTCAGGGCAGCCATATCAGCCAGAGCGCAAAGGGGTTCTCGTGGCCGACACCGACGACATCGCCACTTTGAAGTACCCGGGCGGGGAAACCGACCTGGAGATCGTCAGCGCCACCGAGGGCGCCGACGGCATCGCGCTGGGTTCGCTGTTGTCCAAGACCGGCTACACCACCTTCGACAACGGCTTCGTCAACACCGCCTCGTGCAAGAGCGCGATCACCTACATCGACGGCGACGCCGGCATCCTGCGCTACCGCGGCTACCCGATCGAGCAACTGGCCGAGAAGTCGACCTTCCTCGAGGTGAGCTACCTGTTGATCTACGGCGAGCTGCCGGACAAGGACCAGCTGGCCGAGTTCACCAAGCGGATCCAGCTGCACACCATGCTGCACGAGGACCTGAAGCGGTTCTTCGACGGCTTCCCCCGCAACGCCCACCCGATGCCGGTGCTGTCCAGTGCCGTCAACGCGCTGTCCGCCTACTACCCCGATTCGCTGGACCCGATGGACACCGAGGACGTCGAGCTGTCCACGATCCGGTTGCTGGCCAAGCTGCCGACCATCGCCGCGTACGCCTACAAGAAGTCGGTCGGCCAGCCCTTCCTCTACCCGGACAACAAGCTGAGCCTGGTGGAGAACTTCCTGCGCATGACGTTCGGCCTGCCCGCCGAGCCGTACCAGGCCGACCCCGAGGTGGTCCGCGCGCTGGACATGCTGCTGATCCTGCACGCCGACCACGAACAGAACTGCTCGACGTCGACGGTCCGGCTGGTGGGGTCCTCCCAGGCCAACCTGTTCACCTCCATCTCCGGCGGCATCAACGCGCTGTGGGGGCCGCTGCACGGCGGGGCCAACCAGGCGGTGCTCGAGATGCTGGAGAAGATCCGCCAAAGCGACGACGACGTCAGCGAATTCGTGCGCAAGGTGAAGAACCGCGAGGCCGGGGTGAAGCTGATGGGCTTCGGTCACCGGGTGTACAAGAACTACGACCCGCGGGCGCGCATCGTCAAGGAACAGGCCGACAAGATCCTGGCCAAGCTCGGCGGCGACGACGACCTGCTCGACATCGCCAAGCAACTCGAAGAGGCCGCGCTGACCGACGAGTACTTCATCGAGCGCAAGCTGTACCCCAACGTCGACTTCTACACCGGCCTGATCTACCGCGCGCTGGGCTTCCCGACCCGGATGTTCACCGTGCTGTTCGCGCTGGGGCGCCTGCCCGGCTGGATCGCGCACTGGCGCGAGATGCACGACGAGGGCGACAGCAAGATCGGCCGCCCGCGCCAGATCTACACCGGCTACACCGAGCGCGACTACGTCACCATCGACGCCCGCTAGTTTTCCCGCTCACCGGGAGGACAGGGAGGACAGCACCGCCATCGCGGAGTTGTGGCCGCCGATGCCCGACACCGCCCCGCCGCGCCGGGCGCCCGAGCCGCACAACATGATTCTTTCGTGAGCGGTGGCCACGCCCCATTGCCGCGGCGGGGTGTCCAGCGGGTCGTCGTCGTCGGCGAACGGCCAGTCCAGGCCGCCGTGGAAGATGTTGCCGCCACTCATGTTCAGGGTGCGTTCCAGGTCCGCGGTGGTGGTGGTCTCGATGCACGGACGGCCCCGCGCATCGGTCAGCAACAGCTCTTGAATCGGTTCGGCCAGAACGGAATTCAGTGAGGCCAGCACCCGGCCGGTGAGCCGGCCGCGCAGCGCGTCGGGGTCGGCGCCGCGCGCCAGCGTGTGCGGGGTGTGCAGGCCGAACACGGTCATCGTGTGGGCGCCCGCGGCGCGCAGGTCGTCCGACAGGATGCTGGGGTCGGCCAGCGAATGGCAATACGCCTCGCACGGCAACGGATTCGGGACCTGCCCCGCGGCGGCCCGGGCGTAGGCGGTGTCCAGCTGGGTCCAGGTTTCGTTGACGTGGAACGTCCCGGCGAAGGCCTGCTCGGGGGTGACGCCGGCGTCGGCCAAGCGGGGCAGCCGCCGCAGCGCCATGTTCACCTTGACCTGCGCGCCGGCGGCCGCCGGTGCGGGGTGTTCGCCGAGCAGGCCGGCCAGCACCGTTGGGGTCACCCCGGCAAGCACGAACCGGGCCCGAGCCACGTGCTCGTCGTCGCCGCTGCGATAACGTACCTCGCCGCTCGGGTCGACGGCGAAAACCTCTGCGCCGGTGAGTATTTCGGCGCCGTGTCGGACGGCCGCGGTGGCCAGGGCGGTGGTCAGCGCGCCCATCCCGCCGACCGGGACGTCCCAATCGCCGGTGCCGCCGCCCAGCACGTGATAGAGGAAGCAGACGTTCTGCGTCAGCGACGGGTCGTCGAGACGGGCGAACGTGCCGATCAGCGCGTCGGTGGCGATCACCCCGCGAACCAGGTCGTTGCCCACCGCATCGGCGATGGCGGCGCCGATCGGCTCCTCGACCAGGGCGCGCCACGCGGCCGCCGCATCGGCACCGCCGCCGTCGACCACATGCCGGCGCGCGTGCCGGCGGCTGCGCAGCGGTTCGAGCAGCGTCGGCCACAGCCGTTCGGTCACTAGCCGGCAGCGTTGGTAGAACCCGGCGAACCCGGGTGCGTCCCCGGCGGCGCCGACCGCGGCGAACGGGTTGCCGGGCGCGCCGATCAGCAACCCGCGGGCGCCGCCGGTCGCGGGGTCGGGCGTGTACGAGGAAAACCGCCGCCGGGCCAGCCGCACCCGCGCGCCCAGGTCGTCGATGATGCGTGGCGGCAGCAGACTGACCAGATAGGAGTAGCGCGACACTCGCACCCCGACACCGTCGAAGGCGTGCGCCGACACGGCCGCGCCGCCGACCTGCCCCAGCCGTTCCAGCAGCCGCACCCGAAGGCCCGCCCGGGCCAGGTACGCGGCCGCGACCAGGCCGTTGTGGCCGCCACCGATGACCACCGCGTCGACTGTTACCGGCCGGCCGCTCAGCTCAGGTAGCCCTCGACCTCGTCGGGCGGGCGGACCTGAGCCTCGCGCGGGTCGCCGCCGCTTTCCCGCAGGGCCCGGCGCTGCCGCAGCAGATCCCAGCACTGGTCGAGTTCGACCTCGACCCGCCGCAGGCGGTCATGTTCTTCGGAGGTGTCGATGTCACCGCGCTGCAGCTGGGCTCGCAACGTTTTCTCCTGGGCCACCAGGTCGCGGATGCGCGCCAGGGTGTCGTTTTCGCTCGGTTTACTGCCGTCGGTCATCGTTCCAGTGTGCCCGACTCGACAGGCGCTAACCGTCCGCCGACCGCCGTGCGCCGAACCGCAAGCGCGGGTGGGGATTTCATCGGACGGCCGGCGTGGCTAGCTGGGCCCGGGCAGGCGCAGGACCAGCCGGGCACCGCCCAGCGGGCTGTTTTCCAGCGCGGCCGTCCCGCCGTGCAGCTGGGCCTGCTGGGCCACCAGCGCCAATCCCAGGCCCGACCCGGACTGCGAGGCCGTCGATCCGCGGGAGAACCGATCGAACACCACCTGCCGCTCGTCCTCGGGCACCCCGCTGCCGTTGTCGTCGACGGCGATCTCGACCCCGGCCCGGGAGCTGACCGCCGACAGCTGCACCCGGGTGGCGCCGCCGTGCTTGACGGCGTTGGCGATCGCGTTGTCCACGGCCAGCCGCAATCCGGCCGGCAGCCCGACGATGATGCAGGTGGGGGAGGGCACCAGCGAAACGTCGAGGCCGGGGTAGATGCGCATGGCGTCGTGGGCGGCGCGGTCGAGCAGCTCGGTGATGTCAACCGGCACATGATCCTCGGACGTCGACAGCTCGCCCTGGGCCAGCCGCTCGAGGGCGGTCAGGGTGGCCTCGATGCGCGACTGCGTGCGGATGACGTCGCCCAGCACCTCTTTGCGTTGCTCGTCGGGCATGTCCAGGGTGGACAGCACTTCGAGGTTGGTGCGCATCGCGGTCAGCGGACTGCGCAGCTCGTGGGCGGTCACCGCCGAGAAGTCGCGGGCCGACGCCAGCGCCTCCTTGGTGCGGTCCTGCTCCTTCCAGATGCGTTGCAGCATGCCGCGCATCGCCTCGGCGATCTCGACGGCCTCGCTGGCGCCGCGCACCGCCACCTGCGGCCGCTCGTCGGCGTCGATCGAGCGGGCCTGCTGGGCCAACCGCTTGAACGGCCGCACCGCGAAAGCCGCCAGCAGCCAAGCGAATACCGCCGCCGCGCCGATCGACAGCGCGCAGATCAGGATCACCCGCCGATGCAGGTTGTTGGTCTGGGCGATGGTGTCGTCGTACGTCGCGCCCACCTCCACCGTCGCCGGCTGGGGCGTGCGGACCTCCACCGTGCGCACCCGGTAGCGCACCCCGTTGATGTAGGTGTCGGCGTAGCCCTCTTCCATCGGCGGCAGCGTGACATCCGAGTTGGACTTGACCTGCCCGTCGCGGCGCACCGTGATGACGGTGTCCTGGTCCTTGGGCGATCGCGGGATCTCGTTGAGCCCGCGGGGCAGGAAGGGAATCGCGAAGCCGGCCGTCTCGTCCAGCCGGCGATCGAGGCGCTCCCGCCACGCGCTGGTGATGCCGAACCACACCACCGCGCCGGCGATGACCACCACGATGGCGGTGCCGATGGCCGTCGCGACCGCGACCCGGGCCCGCAGCGACGGCGTGCGGGTCACGATCCGGGACAACAACTTCATGGCCGCTCGACCCGATTACTGCATGCGCAGCACGAATCCCACTCCGCGGACGGTGTGCAGCAGCCGGGGTCCGCCGTTGGCCTCGAGCTTGCGGCGCAGGTATCCGATGAACACGTCGACGACGTTGGTGTCGGCGGCGAAGTCATAGCCCCACACCAGCTCCAGTAGCTGTGCGCGGGACAGCACGGCGGTCTTGTGCTCGGCCAGGACCGCCAGCAGGTCGAACTCCCGCTTGGTCAAATCGACGTCCACGCCGTTGACCCGGGCGCGGCGGCCGGGGATGTCGACCTCCAGCGGACCCACCGTGATCGTTTCCGACGAGGAGGTGGCGGTGGCGCCGCGGCGGCGCAGCAGCGCCTTGACCCGCGCGACCAGCTCGGCCAGCACGAACGGCTTGACCAGGTAGTCGTCGGCCCCGGCCTCCAGGCCCGCCACCCGGTCGTCGACCGAGCTGCGGGCCGACAGCACGCAGACGGGGACGTCGTTGTCCATGGCGCGCAGCGCGGTGACGACGCTGACGCCGTCCAGCACCGGCATGTTGATGTCGAGCACGATCGCGTCCGGGCGTGTCTCGGTGGCGCTGCGCAGCGCCTCGGCGCCGTCGACCGCGGTGGACACCTCGAATCCGGACAGTCGCAGGCCACGTTCCAGCGACGCGAGCACATCGGAGTCGTCGTCGACGACCAAGACCCGCGGTGAGCTAGCTGCTGTGTCCATGCCGCCTATTTTGCCTGATTGTCGGCCGTGGCTGTGGGAGGAGCACCGGCCCGGTCGGATGGCGCGGCGGGCAACCGGGCCGCGCGGCGCAGCATCGGGGCGAAGGTGACCCAGATGATCAGCGCGCCCAGCGACAGCCCGGCCAGCAACAAGAAGGCGGCGCGGAAACCCAGATGTTGGGCGACGGCCCCGCCCAGCACCGGGCTGAGGGCGCCGCCCAACCCCTGGGCGGCCATGACGGCGCCCTGACCGACGTTGATGTGGCCGGTGCCGTCCAGGATGCGGGCCACCAGGCCCGGCACCGCCACCGACAGCATGCCGGCGCCGATGCCGTCGAGCACCTGCACCGGGATCACCCCCCAGCTGGTGATGACGCTGGCGGCGAGCACACCGCGGACCGGCAGCGCGGTCAGCGCGATCAGGATCGCGGGCCAATAGCCGCGCGTCGCCGCGATTCTCATGGCGAGCAGCGACGCCGGGACCATCACGGCCTGGGCGACGACGACGGTGCTGGCCACGGTGGTGAACGGGTTGGCGTGGGTAGCGACGACGGCCAGGCCGTACAGCGGCAGCATCGCCGCGTTGCCCAGGTGGAAGAGCACCATGGCCGCCGCGAGCACCAGCAGCGGGCGGGACCGCGCCAGCACCCGCATCGCCTTGACCGGGGCCTCGCCGGCGGCCCGCGCCTCGCCGCGGGCGACGTGGTGGTCGATGTCGCCGCCCGGGATGGCCAGCACCGCCGCGATGGTCGCGACCGCGAAACCCGCAGCGAGCCAGAAGATTCCGGCGTAGCCGAACACCCAGCCGGCCACCCCGCCGAGGGCGGCGCCCGCCATGTTGCCGGCATGGTTGTAGGCCTGGTTGCGACCGTTCTGCCGGGTGAACGCGGCCTGGCCGACCACCCCGAGGGTGATGCCGATCATCGCGGGGGCGATCGTCGCCCCGGAGATGCACATGACGGCCTGCGCGGTGGCGACCGTCCAGAACTGCCGGGAGGTCAGGATCACCGCCGAGGCGGCGACGGCGGCCAGCCCGACGACGATGACGCAGCCACGCTTGTGCCGGGTGGCGTCGACGAGTGCACCCGCGGGGGCCACCGTGACCATGCCGACGATCGCGCCCAGCGTCATCGCCGCGCCGATGGCGCCCGTGGTCCAGCCGCGGCTTTGCAGCAGCACGCCCAGGAACGGGCCCATGCCGGCCTCCATGTCGGCCATGAAGAAGTGCACGGCCTGCAGCGCGACCCGTTCCCGGTTGCAGGCCCGCGGCGTCGCCGTCATGCGATCACGCATGCCTTGATTGTGGCGAACGGTCCGGCGGCTGATAACTGCGCCACACCCCAACCCCCTTGGCGGAACACACTTTAACGGTCATAATTAGCACTCGACGGCTTGGAGTGCTAACGCGTGTGATGGAGTCGTAAGGAGGAAAACGTCAATGCGCGGCGCTGATTTCGTGTTGCAGACCGATGTCCCGGAAACCGGCCGACCGCTGCGGATCGTGCTCGTCGCCCCGCCGTATTTCGACGTCCCGCCGGACGGGTACGGCGGCGTGGAGGCCGTCGTGGCCGATCTCGCCGACATGCTGGTGGCCCGCGGACACCAGGTCACCCTGCTCGGCGCCGGCGAACCGGGCACGGCGGCCAGGTTCATCCCGCTGTGGGACCGGACCGTGCCCGAGCGGCTGGGCGAGCCCTACCCCGAGATCATGCACGCGCTGAAGGTGCGCAGCGCCATCACCCGGATCGCCAAAGAGGACGGCGTCGACATCGTGCACGACCACACCTTTGCCGGGCCGATGAACGCCCCGATCTACCAGGGGCTGGGCGTGCCCACGGTGGTCACCGTGCACGGCCCGATCGACGACGACCTGCATCCCTACTATCGCGAGCTCAGCGGCGACGTCGGCCTGGTGGCCATCAGCGACCGTCAGCGGCAGCTGGCTCCGGAGCTGAATTGGGTTGGCCGCGTACACAATGCGCTGCGCATCGACGAGTGGCCGTTCGAGACCGAAAAGCATGACTACGCACTGTTTTTGGGCCGGTATGCGCCGTACAAGGGTGCGCACCTGGCGCTGCGGGCCGCGCACGAGGCCGGCATCCCGCTGGTACTGGCCGGCAAATGCAGTGAGCCCTCGGAAAAGGAGTACTTCGAGGACTGCGTGCGGCCGCTGCTCACCGACAACGACCACGTGTTCGGCGAGGCCGACGCGGTCAGCAAGCGAAAGCTGTTGTCGCGCGCCCGTTGCCTGCTGTTCCCGATTCAGTGGGAGGAGCCGTTCGGCATCGTGATGATCGAGGCGATGGTTTGTGGCACGCCCGTCGTCGCCCTGCGCGGCGGCGCGGTCTCGGAGGTGGTCGCCGACGGGGTCACGGGCGTGGTCTGCGATCACCCGGACGAACTGCCCGGGGCCATCGTCCGGGCCCAGACCCTGGACCCGCACGCATGCCGGCGCCACGTCGCCGCGAATTTCGCTGTGGCACAGTTCGGTTCGGCGTACGAAGCCATCTACCGCAACGTGCTGCAGCATGCGACGGCGGCGCCGCGCCGGATGCGCAGCACCGGCCTGGTGGAATCGATCGAAACCGGAAGGCGCGCCTGCGACTTCAGGCAGAAGGCACCGGCATGAGCGTGGCGACGGCCTTCAACGGCGGCGCGCCGGCGCAGATCGGGTCCGGCGGCGACGCCGTGACCCTGGTCGAGGGCGGAACGTTCTGCCTGTCCAACCGGCACGGCGACGTGTCGGTCGGCACCTCCTACGGCCTGTTCTTCCGGGACGCGCGGGTGCTGTCCCGGTGGGAGCTGCGGGTGGACGGCCAAGTCGCCGAGGCGTTGTCGGTGGAGGCGACGGAGGCGTTCGCCGCCCAGTTCATCCTGCGCCGGGCACCGCGGTCGGGACTCGCCGACAGCACCCTGTTGATCGTGCGCGAGCGGTTGGTCGCCGACGGGCTGCGGGAAACCATTTCGCTGCATAACCTCGACAAGGAAAGCACGGTGGTGTCCCTGGAGCTGCACGCCGACGCCGACTTCGCCGACCTGTTCGCGGTGAAGGTGGCGCGGGCGGCCACGGCCGGGGCCGACATGCACGTCGCCGACGGGGAACTGGTGCTGCGGGGGCGCGCCGACCAGGTGCGCGGCCTGACCGTGTCGGCCAGCGGCGACCCGATCGTATTGCCCGGCTCGCTGAATTGGCGGGTGGTGGTTCCGCCGGGGGGACGCTGGCAGACCGAGGTCATGGTCCAGCCGACGTGGTCGAATCGCAAGGTGCGGACCCGCATTCCGCGGGGCAAGGACATCGAGTCCAGCGCGCCGGCCCGCAAGATCGAGAGATGGCGGGACACCGCGACCACGGTCGAGACCGACCACGCCGGGCTGGCGCAGGTGTTGCGGCAGACCGAAAGTGACTTGGGCGCCTTGTTGATTCACGACGCCGACGGCCGGGGCCGGCCGTACGTCGCCGCCGGTGCGCCGTGGTTCATGACGTTGTTCGGCCGGGACAGCCTGCTGACCGCGTGGATGGCCCTGCCGCTGGACGTGGGGCTCTCGATCGGCACGCTGCAGCGGCTGGCGGCCCTGCAGGGGCGGCGCGTCGACGCCCTCACCGAGGAGGAGCCGGGCCGCATCATGCACGAGATCCGCCGCGGACCGGCCAGCACGGACGTGTTGGGCGGCAGCGTCTATTACGGCACGGCCGACGCCACCCCGCTGTTCGTCATGCTGCTCGCCGAGAGCTGGCGGTGGGGCGCCGACGAGGCGGTCATCCGGTCGTTGCTGCCCGCGGCCGACGCCGCGCTCGCCTGGGCAGAGCAGTACGGGGACCGCGACGGCGACGGTTTCGTCGAATACCGGCGTGCCACCGACCGCGGCCTGATCAACCAGGGCTGGAAGGACAGCTTCAACGGCATCAACGACGCCAAGGGCCGGGTCGCCGAACCGCCGATCGCGCTGTGCGAGGTGCAGGGCTACGTCTACGCCGCGCTGCTCGCGCGGGCCGAACTCGCCGAGGGCATGGGCGAATTGGCGCAGGCGGCGCAGCTTCGTGAGCGTGCGCAGGCGTTGCGGACCCGATTCGGCGAGGCGTTCTGGCTGCCCGACCGCGGCTGGTATGCCGTCGCCCTGGACGGGCGCAAGGACCGCGTCGACGCGTTGACGAGCAACGTCGGCCACTGCCTGTGGACGGGCATCGCCACCGACGAGCACGCGGCCGCCATCGTGGAACGGTTGGCCGGTGAGGAGATGGACTCGGGATTCGGGCTGCGCACCCTGGCCACCACCATGGGCGCGTACAACCCGATGAGCTACCACAACGGCTCGGTGTGGCCGCACGACACCGCCATCACGGTGTCCGGCTTGCTGCGCTACGGGCACATCCCGGGAGCACTGGCTCTGGCCGAGCGTCTGGCGACGGGTCTCCTCGATGCGGCAGCGGCGTTCGGCGGGCGGCTGCCCGAATTGTTCTGCGGCTTCCCGCGTTCCCAGTTCGCCTCGCCGGTGCCCTATCCCACGTCGTGTTCGCCGCAGGCGTGGGCCAGTGCCGCGCCGCTGCTGTTGCTGCGGTCGTTTCTGGGACTCGACCCGCACGTGCCGAACCGCGCCCTGACGGTGACGCCGCACCTGCCGGCGGAGTGGGGCCGGATCGCGTTGACCAACCTGCGCCTCGGCGCCACCACCGTGCAGCTCGAAGCCGAGGGCGAGACGGTCAAGGTGCAGGGCCTGGGCGACGATTGGCAGCTGGTGACGCCGTAGCGCCGCTCACCGGTGGCCCAGGCCGCTCAACTGGACGGCCAGCCGTCGCTGCACGCCCGGAATGCCTGCGGCCAAACGCATTCCGGCGTTGCGCAGGGGCCGCAGCGGGCGCGGCAGCGTCGCGACGCGGGTGAGGCGCCCGGTGAGCCGCAGCACCCGCTCGGCGCGTTGCCGCTGGGCGTCTCCGTACGCGTCGAGCACGGTGTCCGGCCCGCCCCGGGCGATCTGCGCCAGCGCCGCGGCGAGCGAAATGGCATCGGTGATACCAAGATTCATGCCCTGCCCGCCGGCGGGGCTGTGCACGTGGGCGGCGTCGCCGGCGAGCAGCGCCGAACCGCTGCCGCGACGATCCAGCGCTACCTGGGGTTGGCTTAGGCGGCCGGCCCGCGTTTCGTCGCCGGCCCGCGTTTCGTCGAGACTTAAACCACGCACACCCGGCCCGGCGTGTCGTGTGCGTGGTTTAAGTGTCGCGGTCGGCGAGGCGCGCTATCGACGGTCAGGGCAATCCGACGCGCCGGTAGCGCCGCAACCGGGCGGCCAGCCGCTCGTCGGCGGGTATCTCGCGCAGCGCAGCCACCTCGGCGGCGACGGCGAGCGCCAACCTTCGCGCGAACTCGACCGGCTCGTCGGCGGCATCGGGATGCTCGGGCACGATCACGTCGACGATGCCCGACGCCAGCAGATCGCGCGACCGGATGCCTTGTGCCGCAGCCAGTTCCGCGGCGTGGTCGGTGTCGCGGAAGACGATCGCGCTGGCGCCCTCCGGCGGCAGCGGGGCCAGCCAGCCGTGCAGCGCGGCCAGCACCCGGTCGGCGGGCACCATCGCCAGCGCCGGCCCGCCGCTGCCCTGCCCCAGCAGCACCGACACCGTCGGGGTGTCCAGGGTGACCAGCTCGGCCAGACACTGGGCGATCTGGCCGGCCAGCCCGCCCTGTTCAGCCTCGGCCGACAACGCCGGCCCCGCGGTGTCGATCACCAGCACCAGCGGCAGCCGCAGTTCCGCGGCCAGGGCCATGCCGCGGCGGGCCTCGCGCAGCGACGCGGGGCCCACCAACCCGCCGGTCAGGCGCTGCTGGCCGAGCACCACCACGGGCTGGCCGGCAAACCGGGCCAGCGCCAACAGCGTGGTCGCCGCCTCGCCCTGGCCGGTCCCCGACAACAGCACGGGGTCGGTGGCGCCGTGCCGCAGCAACAGCCGCACACCCGGGCGGTCCGGACGTCGCGAGGCGACCACCGAGTCCCACGCCGCGACGTCGGGTATCGGCTCGGGCGGCGGCGGCGCGGCCAGCGGCTCGGGGGCGTCGGCGATGACGGTCATCGCGCGGTCCAGCGTGCGGCGCAGCTCGTCGAGCGGGACGACGCCGTCGATCACCCCGTGCCGCTGCAGGTTCTCCGCGGTCTGGACGCCCTCGGGGAACGGCTCGCCGTAGAGCTGCTGGTAGACCCGCGGGCCCAGGAAGCCGATCAGCGCGCCCGGCTCGGCGACCGTGACATGACCCAGCGAACCCCACGACGCGAACACCCCGCCGGTGGTCGGATTGCGCAGATAAACCAGGTAGGGCAGGTGCGCCTGCTTGTGCAGGCGGACGGCCGCCGCAATCTTCACCATCTGCAGGAACGCGACCGTGCCCTCCTGCATCCGGGTGCCGCCCGAGCTCGGCGAGGCCAGCAGCGGCAGCCCCTCGGCCGTCGCCCGCTGCACCGCGGCGGTGATCCGTTCGGCCGCGGCCACCCCGATCGAGCCGCCGAGAAAGCCGAACTCGCACACCACCACCGCGACCCGGCGACCGAAGATGCGGCCCTCGCCGGTCAGCACCGACTCGTCGAGACCCGTCGCGGCGCGGGCGTCAGCCAGCTCTTGCGCGTAGGCCGCGCTGACCGGCACGGCCAGCGGCTCGCTGTCCCAGCGGAGGAAGGAATTTTCGTCCAGCACCGCATCGCGTAGTTGACCAGCCGTGATACGACTCACGAGACGAGGCTATATAGGGTGGCTGCCATGATCGGTGTTACCCGGGCCGAAGCCGTTTTGACCATCGAGCTGCAGCGCCCCGAGCGCCGCAACGCCCTGAACTCCCAGCTCGTCGAGGAGCTGCGGGAGGCCGTGCTGAAGGCGGGCGACGGCTCCACCCGCGCGATCGTGCTGACCGGCCAGGGCACGGTGTTCTGCGCCGGCGCCGACCTGAGCGGCGACGCGTTCGCCGCGGACTACCCCGACCGGCTGATCGAGCTGCACAAGGTGCTGGACGCCACGCCGATCCCGGTGATCGGCGCCATCAACGGCCCGGCCATCGGCGCCGGGCTGCAACTGGCCATGCAATGCGACCTGCGGGTCGTGTCGCCGGACGCGTTCTTCCAGTTCCCGACGTCGAAATACGGCCTGGCCCTTGACAACTGGAGCATCCGGCGGCTGTCGACGCTGGTCGGCCACGGGCGGGCGCGGGCCATGCTGCTGGCCGCGGAGAAGCTGACCGCCGACGTGGCGCTGCAGACCGGGATGGCCAACCGCATCGGGACGCTGGCCGACGCGCAGGCATGGGCCGCCGAGATCGCGGGCCTCGCGCCGCTGGCCATCGCGCACGCCAAGCGGGTGCTCAACGACGACGGCGCCATCGAAGAGGCCTGGCCGGTGCACAAGGAACTGTTCGACAAGGCCTGGGGCAGCCAGGACGTCATCGAAGCCCAGGTCGCCCGAATAGAGAAGCGGCCGCCGAAGTTCCAGGGGGCCTGACGATCATGCGGGGGACGCTTCGGCTGGTCGCCGGGACGGCGTCGCTGGCGGCCGGCGGTTGGCTGGTGCGCGCCCTGCACGGCGCCCCGAACGCCCTGGGCGCCGACCCCGCGTCGATCGCGGCCGTGACGTCCGGCTCGCCGCACTTCCGCGACGGCGCCTTCGTCAACCTCGAGCCCGCCTCCGAAATCAAGATGGACCGCGAGCAGCTGCGGCTGATCGCGTGGGAGCTGATTGCGAATCGGGGCGGCAGCCGTCCGCCGGCGGCGATCCCGCTGGCCTCACCGGGGGTCGTCGACGCCGACCCCAGCCGGTTGGCGGTCAGCTGGTTCGGCCACTCGACGGCGCTGCTGGAAATCGACGGGTACCGGGTGCTCACCGATCCGGTGTGGAGCGAGCGGTGTTCGCCGTCCGACATCGTGGGGCCGCAACGGCTGCATCCGCCGCCGATCCAACTCGAAGGGCTGCCCGCCGTCGATGCGGTGGTGATCAGCCACGACCACTACGACCACCTCGACATCGACACCGTCCGGGCGCTGGCCCGCACCCAGCGCGCCCCGTTTTTCGTGCCGCTGGGTGTCGGCGCCCACCTGCGCCGGTGGGGGATCCCCGAGCAGCGGATCGTCGAGCTCGACTGGCACCAGAGCGGCAAGGTCGACGAGCTGACCGTGACCTGCGTGCCGGCGCGGCACTTCTCGGGACGCTTCCTGGACCGCAATACCACGCTGTGGGCGTCGTGGGCGTTGGCCGGCCCGACCCATCGCGCCTACTTCGGCGGCGACACCGGCTACACCAAGACCTTCGCCCAGACCGGCGCCGAGCACGGGCCGTTCGACCTGACCCTGCTGCCCATCGGGGCCTACAACACGGCCTGGCCGGACGTCCACATGAACCCAGAGGAAGCGGTGCGGGCACACCGGGACGTCACCGACGACGGACTGCTGGTGCCGATCCACTGGGGCACCTTCCGATTGGCGCCGCACCCGTGGGCCGAACCCGTTGAGCGCCTGCTCGCCGCCGCCGAGCCGGCGAAGGTGAAGGTGGCGGTGCCGGTCCCCGGTCAGCGCATCGATCCCGCGGCCCCGCAGAAACCCGACCCGTGGTGGCGGCTCTGAATCTGCCGTCGCCGCGTTAGTGTTCGCGCATGAGCAAACGCGCGGCGGTCCTGACGGCGGTGCTGCTCGGGTTGACCGGATGCGGCTTTGCGCAGCAACCGGCCGGCGCGCCGCCGCGACCGTCCGACGTCCCGCCCAACCAGGTGTCCGCCCTGGCGATCCCGGCCGGCCGTATCGACGAGGCCGTGGCAAAGGTGGACGGCCTCGTTGCCGACCTGATGAGAAGCAGCGGCATCCCCGGGATGGCCGTGGCCATCGTGCATGGCGGGAAGGTGTTGTACGCCAAGGGATTCGGCGTCAAGGATGTGACCAGGGGGCAGGGCCGGGACAACGCGGTGGACACCGACACCGTCTTCCAGCTGGCGTCGGTGTCCAAATCGGTGGGCGCGACGGTGGTCGCACACGAAGTCAGCGACCACGTCGTGGGGTGGGACACGCCCGTGGTTTCCACGCTGCCGTGGTTCGCGCTCGGCGACCCCTACGTCACCGGCCATGTCACCGTCGGCGATCTGTACTCGCACCGCTCCGGGCTGCCCGATCATGCGGGCGACAAACTCGAAGATCTGGGCTATGGCCGTCGGCAGATCTGCGAGCGACTCAGGTTGCTGCCGCTGCGGCCTTTCCGAAACAGCTACGCCTACACCAACTATGGGATCACCGCCGCCGCCGAGGCGGTGGCGGCCGCGGCCGGCAAAACCTGGGAAGAGCTCTCCGACGAGGTGCTCTACCGCCCGTTGGGAATGACGTCGACCAGCTCGCGGTTCGCCGACTTCCTCGCCCGGCCCAACCGCGCGGTCAACCACATCAAGATCGGCGACAGCTGGCAGGCCCGTTTCCAGCGAAACCCGGACGCCCAGTCACCGGCGGGCGGGGTGAGCTCGTCGGTGCGCGACATGGCCCGCTGGCTGATGATGTTGCTGGACAACGGAACCCACGACGGCCAGCACATCGCATCGCCGGAGGGGCTGCTGCCCGCCCTGAGCCCGCAAGTGGTGTCCGCCCCCGCGACCACACCGAAGGCGCGCACCGGATTCTACGGATACGGCTTCAACACCTCGGTGGATGCCTCGGGCCGCACCGAATACAGCCATTCCGGCGCCTTCGATCTGGGCGCAGCCACCAATTTCGTCGTGCTGCCGTCGGAGGACCTGGCGATCATCGCGTTGACCAACGCCGCGCCCTACGGCATCCCGGAGACGCTGACCGCCGAATTCATGGACCTCGTGCAGTACGGCCAGATCCGCGAGGACTGGGCCGCCCTGTACCGGAAAGCCATTGGCTGGCTGAACAATCCGCTGGGTTCGCTGGTGGGCAAGCAGCCGCCGTCCGCCCCGGCGCCGGCCAGGCCGCTGCGCGACTACACCGGCGTCTACGCCAACGACTACTGGGGTCCGGCCGTAATCACCGAGCACGACGGCGCCCTGCAGTTGACGATGGGGCCGCAACACCGGACCGCCACCCTCACACACTGGGACGGCGACACCTTCACCTTCCCGTTGGCCGGCGAAAACGCCCCGCCCGGAACGGTTTCCACGGCCACGTTTACCGGTTCGCCGGCGGCCAGGCTCAACCTGGAGTACTACGACACCGACCAGCTGGGGACGTTCACCCGATGAACACAGGCCTGACCGACGCCGAGGTGGCCCAGCGGGTCGCGCACGGCCAGAGCAACGCGGTGCGGCAGCGCGCGACGCGCAGCATCACCGACATCGTCCGGGCCAACGTGTTCACCCGGATCAACGCGATCCTGGGGGTGTTGCTGCTCATCGTGCTCGCCACCGGCTCGGTGATCAACGGCATGTTCGGCCTGCTGATCATCGCCAACAGCGTCGTCGGCATGGTCCAGGAAATCCGGGCCAAGCAGACGCTGGACAAGCTGGCCATCGTCGGGCAGGCAAAACCCATGGTGCGCAGGCAATCCGGCACTCGCGCTCTGCCTCCCGACGAGGTGGTGCTCGACGACATCATCGAACTCGGGCCCGGCGATCAGGTCGTGGTCGACGGCGAGATCGTGGAAGAGGCCAACCTGGAGGTCGACGAGTCGCTGCTGACCGGCGAGGCCGACCCGATCGCAAAGGCCGTCGGCGATTCGGTGATGTCGGGCAGTTTCGTCGTCGCCGGCAGCGGCGCCTACCGGGCCACCAGGGTCGGCTCGCAGGCCTACGCCGCCAGGCTGGCCGAGGAGGCCAGCAAGTTCACCCTGGTGAAATCCGAACTGCGCAACGGCATCAACCGCATCCTGCAGTTCATCACCTACCTGCTGGTGCCGGCCGGCCTGTTGACGATCTACACCCAGCTGTTCACCACGCACGCCGGCTGGCAGAAGTCCGTGCTGCGGACCGTGGGCGCGCTGGTGCCCATGGTGCCCGAAGGGCTCGTGCTGTTGACGTCGGTGGCCTTCGCGGTCGGGGTGGTGCGGCTGGGCCAGCGCCGGTGCCTGGTGCAGGAGCTGCCGGCCATCGAAGGTCTCGCCCGCGTCGACGTGGTGTGTGCGGACAAGACGGGCACGTTGACCGAGAGCGGGATGCGGGTCGCGCGCGTCGACGAGCTGGACGGGTCCGGGCACGATCGGATCGCCGACGTGCTGGCCGCGCTGGCCGCCGCCGACCCGCGGCCCAACGCGAGCATGCGCGCGATCGCCCAGACCTATTCCCGGCCGCCCGGCTGGACTATCACGGCGACTGCACCTTTCAAGTCGGCCACCAAATGGAGCGGGGTGTCGTTCGCCGGTCACGGCGATTGGGTGATGGGTGCGCCGGACGTACTGCTCGATCCGGGTTCGGCGGCGGCCGGGCAGGCCGAACGGCTCGGGGCGCAGGGGCTGCGGGTGCTGCTGCTGGGTGCCGCCGACCGGGCCGTCGACCATCCCGACGCCCCGGGCCCGATCACCCCGGTGGCGCTGGTGGTGCTCGAACAGAAGGTCCGCCCCGACGCCCGCGAGACCTTGGATTACTTTGCGGATCAAGGTGTTTCGGTCAAGGTGCTGTCGGGTGACAACGCCGTCTCGGTCGGCGCCGTGGCCGGTGAACTGGGGCTGCACGGCGAAACGCTGGACGCCCGCCAATTACCTTCGGACCCGGCGCAATTGGCGGACATGCTGGACACCTACACCACTTTCGGCCGGGTGCGCCCCGACCAGAAGCGCGCCATCGTGCACGCCCTGCAATCGCACGGGCACACCGTGGCGATGACCGGCGACGGCGTCAACGACGTGCTGGCGCTCAAGGATGCCGACATCGGCGTGGCGATGGGCGCCGGCAGCCCCGCCTCCCGCGCGGTTGCCCAGATCGTGCTGCTGGACAACAGGTTTGCCACCCTGCCGTATGTCGTCGGTGAGGGCCGACGGGTCATCGGCAACATCGAACGCGTCGCCAACCTGTTCCTCACCAAGACGGTCTACTCCGTGCTGCTGGCGCTGCTGGTCGGCCTCGAGTGCCTGTTCGCCAAGGCGCTCAAGGCCGATCCGCTGCTGTACCCGTTCCAGCCGATCCACGTCACCGTGGCGGCGTGGTTCACCATCGGCATCCCGTCGTTCATCCTGTCGCTGGCTCCCAACAACGAGCGCGCCCACCCTGGCTTCGTGCGACGGGTGCTCAGCTCGGCGCTGCCGTCGGGCCTGATCGTCGGCGCGGCCACCTTCGCCTCGTACCTGGTGGCCTATCACGGCCGGCACGCCACCTTCCAGCAACAGGATCAGGCCTCGACCGCGGCCCTGATCACCCTGCTGGTGACGGCGCTGTGGGTGCTCGCGGTGGTGGCCCGGCCCTACCAGTGGTGGCGGGTGGCGCTGGTGATCGCGTCGGGCCTGGCCTATGTGGTGATCTTCAGTCTGCCGCTGGCCCGCAAGGCGTTCCTGCTGGATCCGTCCAATGTCGTGGTGACCTCGTCCGCGCTGGGCATCGGTGTGCTGGGCGCCGCCGCGATCGAGGCCGCCTGGTGGATCCGGGCCAAAATGCTGGGTGTGCGGCCGCAGGTGTGGCGCTGAGCACAGCGAACTCAGCTCCGTCGGCGGCGGGCAGTACGATGCCGGGGAAAAGGGAGGGCGTAATGGGATTCCTGGACAAGGCCAAGGACCTGTTGTCGCAGAACGCCGACAAGTTCGAGATGGCCATCGACAAGGCCGGCGAGTTCGTCGACGAAAAGACGCAGGGCAAGTACTCCGACACCATCCACCAGGTGCAGGAGCAGGCCAAGAAGGCCACCGGCGCCACCGAGACTGGCGACCAGCAGGGCTGAGCCGTGGCCAAGCTTTCCGGATCCATCGATGTTCCGCTGCCCCCCGAGGTGGCCTGGCAGCACGCCTCCGACCTGTCCCGGTACAAGGAGTGGCTGACCATTCACCGGGTGTGGCGCAGCACCTTGCCCGACCAGATCGACAAGGGCACCGTCGTCGAGTCGATCGTCGAGGTCAAGGGCATGCTCAACCGGATCAAATGGACGGTGGTGCGCTACAAGCCACCGGAGGGCATGACGCTCAACGGCGACGGCGTCGGCGGGGTCAAGGTCAAGCTGATGGCCAAGGTGCAGCCCAAGGCGGACGGCTCGGTCGTCAGCTTCGACGTGCACCTCGGCGGTCCAGCGCTGTTCGGGCCCATCGGCATGATCGTCGCGGCCGCGCTGCGCGGCGACATCGACCAGTCGCTGGAGAACTTCGTCACGGTGTTCGCCCGCTCGGATCCGAGCACCAACGGTCATCGCTGAGCGCGGGCGCCACGCTGGGGACGACGTTCACTGCCGGGACCGACGCCGCAGTCGGCTAGTCTCGCACCATGACTCGCCGACTGCGCCCCGGTTGGCTGGTGGCCCTTTGCGCCGTGCTGATTTCGGCCAGCGCGTGGCTGCCGTGGCTGCGGACGACGGTCAACGGCGGGGGCTGGGCGAACGCCATCGGAGGCGCCCACGGCAACCTGGAACTGCCGCGGGGCTTCGGCGCGGGGCAGCTCATCGTGCTGCTGGCCTCGACGTTGCTGGTGGCCGGCGCCATGATGGGCCGCGGCTTGTCGGTGAAGGTGGCTTCCGTTACGGCGCTGCTGATTTCGCTGCTGATCGTGGCGCTCACGGTGTGGTACTACAAGCTCAACGTCAATCCGCCGGTGTCGGCCGAATACGGCCTCTACGTCGGCGCGGGCGGCGCGGCCTGCGCCGTCGCGTGCTCGATGGTGGCCACGATCGCGGTCCTGGTCTCCGGCCGGTCGCGCCGCTGAGCCGTCAGGCCGACGGGAACTCGTGGTCTGCGGGCTTTTCCCGCTCCGGTAGGGGTGGTGGTCGTCCTCGGGCGGGGTGGACAGGAATGTGGCGACGATCGTCGTGCTCGGCTGCCTTCGCCCAAGGATTGCTCCGGTGGCGATGCGAGCAAAATCGTCGGGGTTAGCGCCGATAATCGGCCGACCGCTCGACCCGTGCATAGCCCGAACGCTAGCCCCGGGCGGCGCCGTTGTTGAGGCCTAGCGGCGAGCCGGTGTGCTCGGTGGGGATTCGAGAGGGTGGGAAAAGGGCGGCCCCGTCGGCTCTCGGGCTGAACCGACGGGACCTAGACGGGCGCGAAGGCCGGCCGACGCGCTCGTCTCTGATGGATCATTGCCGCCGATCATGGTCGACAAACATGATGACCCAATCTCTTTGAGTGTGCCACGACGCCGGCGCTGTCGGTTCCGGTCGAAAAGTGAGCAGGTGATTCCGGTCGAAAAGTGAGCACCCTTCGATTGGAGAGTGATCACTGTGGAGGATTGGGCCGAGATTCGCCGGCTGCATCGGTCGGAGAA
>NZ_JACKSY010000095.1:0-26431 GCF_025821985.1 Mycobacterium timonense
CGCCCTCACCGAGCATGGCCAGCGCCTCGTTGACGAAGGTGCCGATGACGCGGCTGGTGAAGAAGCCGCGGCTGTCGTTGACCACGATCGGGGTCTTGCCGATGGCCAGCGTGTAGTCGAACACGCGGGCCAGCGCCTCGTCGGAAGTCTTCTCGCCCTTGATGATTTCGACCAGCGGCATCTTGTCGACCGGGGAGAAGAAGTGGATCCCGATGAAGTCCTCCTGCCGCTTGACACCGGTGGCCAGACCGGTGATCGGCAGCGTCGAGGTGTTGGAGCCGAGCAGCGCGTTGGGCTCGACGATGTCCTCGATCTCCTGGAAGACCTTGTGCTTGAGTTCCTGGTTCTCGAACACCGCCTCGATCACGAAGTCGACGCCCTTGAAGTCGGCGGCGTCGGCCGTCGGGGTGATGCGGTCCAGCAGCGACTTGCTCTTCTCCTCGGTGGTCTTGCCCCGCTGAAGTGCTTTGGCCTCAAGCTTTTCCGAGTAGCCCTTGCCCTTCTGGGCGGCCTCGAGGCTGACGTCCTTGAGCACCACGTCGAAGCCGGCCTTGGCCGAGACATAGGCGATGCCGGCGCCCATCATGCCCGCGCCGAGCACACCGATCTTGTTGATCTTGACCGGCTCGATGCCCTCGGGGCGGGAGCCGCCGCCGTTGATGTGCTGCAGGTCGAAGAAGAACGCCTGGATCATGTTCTTGGCGACCTGGCCGGTGACCAGCTGGGTGAAGTAGCGGCTCTCGATGCGACTGGCGGTGTCGAAGTCCACCTGAGCGCCCTCGACGGCCGCGTCCAGGATGGCACGCGGTGCGGGCATCGGGGCGCCCTTGAGCTGCTTTTTGAGCAGCGCCGGGAACGACGGCAGGATGCCGGCCAGCGCGGGGCTGGACGGGGTGCCGCCGGGCATCTTGTAACCCTTTTTGTCCCAAGGCTGTTCGTGGGCGTCGGGGTTGGCCTTGATCCACGCCTTGGCGGCGGGCACCAGTTCCTCGACGCTGCCGACCAGCTCGTCGACCAGGCCGATCTCCTTGGCCTTGTCCGGCTTGAACCGGGTGCCCTGGCTCAGGATGTTCATGAACGCGTTCTGGATGCCGAACATCCGCACGGTGCGGGTCACCCCGCCGCCGCCGGGCAGCAGGCCCAGGGTCACCTCGGGCAGGCCGACGACCAGCCCCTTGACGTCCGCGGCGATCCGGTGGTGACAGGCCAGCGCGATCTCCAGCCCGCCGCCCAGCGCCGCGCCGTTGATGGCGGCCACCACCGGCTTGCCGAGCGTCTCCAGCGCGCGCAGGTCGCGCTTGACCGCCTCGACGGTGTCGAACGCCTCACCGGCGTTCTCCGGGCCGAGGTTGATCATGCTCTTGAGGTCACCGCCGGCGAAGAACGTCTTCTTGGCGCTGGTGATCACCACACCGGTGATCGAATCCTTCTCTGCCACAAGGCGTTCGACGGCGTTGTGCATCGATTCCTTGTAGTGCTCGTTCATCACATTGGCCGACCCGGTCGGGTCGTCGAGCGTCAGCGTGACGATGCCGTCGGCGTCCTTGTCCCACTTGATGGTGTTCTCTGCCATGGTCTTAAACCCTCTCGATGATGGTGGCGACACCCATGCCGCCGCCGATGCACAGCGTGATCAGGGCGCGACGCGCGTTGCGGCGCTCGAGCTCGTCGACCATGGTGCCGGTGATCATGGCGCCGGTGGCGCCCAGCGGGTGGCCCATCGCGATGGCGCCGCCGTTGACGTTGAGCTTCTCGTCGGGAATGTTGAGGTCCTTCTGGAACTTCAGCACCACCGACGCGAACGCCTCGTTCAGTTCGAACAGATCGATGTCGTCGATCGTCAGGCCGGCCCGGTCGAGCACCTTGCGGGTGGCCGGGGTGGGGCCGGTGAGCATGATGACCGGGTCCGAGCCGCTGGTCGCGGTGGCCACGATGCGGGCCCGCGGGGTCAAGCCCTGCGACTTGCCGGCCTTTTCGCTGCCGACCAGCACCAGCGCAGCGCCGTCGACGATGCCCGAGCTGTTGCCGCCGGTGTGGACGTGGTTGATCTTTTCGACCCAGTGGTACTTCTGCAGCGCCACGTCGTCGAAGCCGCCCATCTCGCCGACACCGTCGAACGCGGTCTTCAGCTTGGCCAGGCCCTCCATCGTGGTGTCGGGCCGCATGTGCTCGT
Source organism: Mycobacterium timonense (assembly GCF_025821985.1). NCBI lineage: Bacteria > Bacillati > Actinomycetota > Actinomycetes > Mycobacteriales > Mycobacteriaceae > Mycobacterium > Mycobacterium timonense. The sequence goes on from NZ_JACKSY010000095.1 coordinate 2,174, forward strand.
CGTGGTCGAGGATGACCAGACCGTTCTGGTCACGCACCGGCACCACCGACTTGGCGAAGTAGCCGCCCGACCAGGCGGCGGCGGCCTTCTGCTGGCTGCGCAGCGCGTAGGCGTCGACGTCCTCGCGGGAGAAGCCCTCGAGGGTGGCGATCAAATCGGCGCCGATGCCCTGCGGCACGAAGCCGATCCGGTAGTTGGTCTCCGGGTCGGTGGCCCAGGCGCCGCCGTCGGAGCCCATCGGGACCCGGCTCATCGACTCCACACCGCCGGCCAGCACCAGGTCGTCCCAGCCGGAGCGCACCTTCTGGGCGGCGGTGTTGACGGCCTCGAGGCCCGAGGCGCAGAACCGGTTGAGCTGCACGCCGCCGGTGGTCTCGGGCAGGCCGGCGGCCAGCACCGCGGTGCGGGCGATGTCGCCGCCCTGGTCGCCGACCGGCGAGACGACGCCCAGAATCATGTCGCTGATCAGCGTCTCGTCCAGGTCGGGGTAGCGCCGGCGCAGCTCGTCGACCAGGCCTACCACCAGGTTGAGCGGCTTCACCTCGGTCAGCGAGCCGTTCTTCTGCTTGCCCCGCGGTGTGCGGATGGCTTCGTAGATAAAAGCTTCTTCGGACATGACGACTTCCTGTTCTGGCCTGTTCTGGCGAATAGGGTGCGAATCCGTCTTCAAGACAAGGTTCCGGCCCCACCCTAACAGGGCCCCCGTCCAACCTGTTGGTTGGGCACTTCCGCGCAGGTCAGCGAGGCCTTGGCTCTTTCCCGCCGAGGCCCAGGCGCCGGCCCGCTGGGGCTGTTTCCCGCCGAGCGCCAGGCGCCGGCCCGCTGGGGCTCTTTCCCGCCGAGCGTGAAACTAACTTCACGCTCGGCGCCGAACGTGAAACTAACTTCACGCTCGCCGGGGAGAGCCGCTCGCCGGGCAGAGCCGAGCCGCTCGCCGGGGAGAGCCGCGCGCCGGGGAGAGCCGCGCGCCGAGGAGAGACGCTCGCCGGGGAAGCGGCGGGGCGGCGACCCGCCGGGCCTAAGCTCGACCACCATGACGGTCTCGCGACTGCGCCCGTACGCCACCACGGTGTTCGCCGAGATGTCGGCGCTGGCCGCGCGGGTGGGGGCGGTGAACCTCGGCCAGGGCTTTCCCGACGAGGACGGGCCCGCGGAGATGCTCAAGGCCGCCCACGAGGCGATCGCCGACGGCGTCAACCAATACCCGCCCGGGATCGGGATCGCGCCGCTGCGGCATGCCATCGCGGCCCAGCGACACCGCCGCTACGGCATCGAGTACGACCCCGACACCGAGGTGCTGGTGACGGTCGGGGCCACCGAGGCGATCGCCTCGGCGGTGATCGGCCTGGTCGAACCCGGCTCCGAGGTCCTGCTCATCGAGCCGTTCTACGACTCCTACTCGCCGGTGATCGCGATGGCCTCCGCCCAGCGGGTCGCCGTACCGCTGGTCCCCCACGGCCGCGGCTTCGCCCTGGACGCCGACGCACTGCGGCGGGCGGTAACGCCGCGCACCCGCGCGCTGATCGTCAACTCGCCGCACAATCCGACCGGCACGGTGCTCGGTGCCACCGAACTGGCGGCCATCGCCGAGGTCGCGGTGGAGTCCGACCTGCTGGTGATCACCGACGAGGTGTACGAGCATCTGGTCTTCGACGACCACCGGCATCTGCCGCTGGCCGGCTTCGACGGCATGGCCGAGCGCACGATCACCATCTCCAGCGCGGCCAAGATGTTCAACTGCACCGGCTGGAAGATCGGATGGGCTTGCGGCCCAGCACATCTCATCGCCGGAGTGCGTGCCGCCAAGCAGTACCTGAGCTATGTCGGGGGTGCGCCGTTCCAGCCGGCGGTGGCGTTGGCGTTGGAGACGCAGGACGCCTGGGTGGCTGATCTGCGCGACCGTCTGCGGGCCCGCCGGGACCGGCTGGCCACCGGGCTGATCAACATCGGGTTCGAGGTGCACGACAGCGCCGGCACCTATTTCCTGTGCGCCGATCCGCGCCCGCTGGGCTACGACGACAGCGTGGCGTTCTGCGCGGCGCTGCCGGAGAAGGTCGGGGTGGCCGCGATCCCGTTGTCGCCCTTCTGCGACCCGGCCGGAGCGCACGGGCCGGCCGACGTGTGGAATCACTTGGTGCGCTTCACCTTCTGTAAACGCGACGACACCCTCGACGAGGCGATCCGGCGGCTGGCCGCGCTGCGCGGCACCGGCTAAGTCAGTCAGCCCGGCCGAACGCCTCCGGCACCATCACCCGCTTGCGCAGCCCCTCCAGCGCGGCGTGCAGGATCTTCTTGCGGGCCCGCCTGACCCAGAACTCCGGTAGCGGCACCCACGGTTCGACCGTGATGGTGAAGCGCACCCGGGTCTTGTCGTCGCCCAGCCGGCTCAGGTTGTACTCGCCGTGCTGACCGTGTTGCTGGGCCGTCCTGTCGGCGTCCCACACCATCCAGTCGGGGCCCCAGTGGTATTCGAGCAGTTCGGTGTCATGGATTCCGACCACCGCGATCGTGACCCGCACGTGGTGCGGCCTGCCGTCGGGATGCTTGTCGATGACCTCGACCCGCTTGTGCACCGACGACCACGACGGCACCGCGTCCATGTCGGCGAGCGCCTCCATGATCACCTCCGGAGGCGCGTCGATGACGATTTCCGACGACGCTTGCACGGCCACGGCCGACTATTCCGCCTCCCCCGAATCCCTCAAATCCTTGGCGCGCATCACCAATTCCTGCAATCCCTTCATCGCGGCGTCGAGGACGTTCTCGCTCGCCCGCCTGACGATGAACGCGGGCATGGGGCGGCCGGGTTCGACGGTGACGTCGAAGCGGACCCGGGTCTGGCCGACGCCCTCGGGTTTGAGGTTGTACTCGACGTGCTGACCGTGTTGCTGCGAGGTGCCTTTGGCGTCGTAGACCACCCAGTCGGGACCCCAGTGATATTCCAGGATCTCCTTGTCGACCAGCCCCAGGATCTTGATGGTGGTCTTGACGTGGTGCGGCCGACCGTCGGGATAGCGGTCGATCACCTCGATGTGTTTGTGCAGCGGTGACCACGACGACAGGACGCCGACATCTGTCAGCGCCTCCATGACCACTTCTGGCGGCGCGTTGACGACGAATTCGCGTGATGCTTTTACGGCCACTGAGATGAACTTAGCAACGCCGCTGCCGGTGCGGAACGGTTCGACGTAACCGGCGTTCTACCAGTTGATTTCGTCCAGCGGCGTGGATGTCGCGGGCGGTCGCCCGACCGGCCGGGCGGGGGTGTGCGAAAAGCGGGGGGCGGGCGCGGCCTGGTCGACGCCGTGGGCGGTGATCACCGTGGACCGCGCCCGCAGGTGCTCGCTCGCGGCCGCCTCACTCCACGTCAGCACCGGGGTGACGCACGCGTCGGTGCCGGCGAACACTCGCGCCCATTCGTCACGGGTTCGGCCGGCGAACCGCTGGGTGAAAATCTCGCGCATCCGTGGGTAGGAATCCCGGTCGAGCTGGCCGGGCACCTCCTCCGGTGACAGGCCAAGCCCGTCGAGCAACGCCGCGAAGAACTGCGGCTCGATGGCGCCGACGGCGACGTACTTGCCGTCGGCGGTCTCGTAGCAGCCGTAGAACGGGGCGCCGCCGTCGAGCAGGAACGATTCGCGCCGGTCGCGCAGTGCGCCAGTGGACTTCATCGTCCACATCATCTGGGCCAGCAGGCTGACCCCGTCCACCATCGCCGCGTCGATCACCTGCCCGCGGCCGGAGCGTTCCCGTTCGTAGAGCGCGGCGGTGATGCCGAGCAGCACCAGCATCGAGCCGCCGCCGAAGTCGGCCACCAGGTTCAGCGGCGGGAGCGGCGGACGGTCGGCGTGGCCCAGCGCCGACAGCACGCCGGTCTGCGACAGATAGTTGATGTCGTGGCCGGCCGTCTGCGCCAGCGGCCCGTGCTGCCCCCAGCCGGTGATGCGCGCGAAGATCAGCCGCGGGTTGACGGCCGCGCAGTCGTCGGGACCGATGCCGAGTCGCTCGCAGGTGCCGGGGCGGAAACAGTCCAGCAGCACATCGGCTTTGGCGGCCAGATCCAGCAGCGCCCGCGGTCGGGCTTTGACGTCCAGGTCGACGATCCGCTTGCCGCGGTGCAGCAGATCGCGGTCCTCCGACGGCATGGCCGCCACGCCGGGCCGGCGCACCCGCACCACGTCGGCCCCCAGATCGGCGAGCACCATCCCCGCATGTGGCCCCGGGCCGATGCCGCCCAATTCGATGACCCTCACCCCGGCCAGCGGCCCTCCGCTGCTCACCGCGTCTACTTCCCCTTCTTCACCTCGAGCACCCGCTGACGCAGCGCCTTGGTCGCGGAATCGATGGTGCCCTTCACGGCGCGCTTGAGCACGAACCCCGGCAGCGGCACGTTCGGGTCCGCGACAAGCTCGAACTTGACCAGCGTCGCGTCGCCCTGCGGCACCAGGGTGTACTTCCCGTCCTGCGCCTTCTGCTGCGACGAGCTGACCAGCGTCCAGCTCACCACGTTGTCCGCCCACGTATAGGCGACGACCTGCTCGTCGGTGATCCCGGCGACCTTGACCTTCATCCTGACCTGGCTGGGCCGCCCGTCGCGCCGGTCGCCAGGACCTCGGCGCTCTGGTGCGGCTCCGACCATTGCGGCATCGATTCGAAATCGGCGATGACGTCCAGAATCTCCTCCGGACTGGCTTCGATGACGATGTCGCGGGATTCTTTCAGTGCCATGGCCCGCACGATACTGGGACGGCGTCGCGCCCGGACGGGATTCGACCGAGCGTACCGTCGTGCCTGTGACTGATGCTGCGACCGAACCCGCATACACCGTCGGTGACTACCTGTTGGACCGCCTCGCCGAACTCGGCGTCTCGGAGATCTTCGGCGTCCCGGGTGATTACAACCTCGAGTTCCTCGACCACATCGTCGCCCACCCCAGGCTGCGCTGGGTCGGCAACGCCAACGAGCTCAACGCCGGCTACGCCGCAGACGGATACGGCCGGCTGCGCGGAATGTCGGCGCTGGTAACGACATTCGGGGTCGGCGAGCTGTCTGCGGCCAACGCGGTGGCGGGCAGTTACGCCGAGCAGGTGCCGGTGGTGCACATCGTCGGCGGCCCGTCGAAAGACGCGCAGGGCACCAGACGCGCGCTGCACCATTCGCTGGGCGACGGGGACTTCGAGCACTTCTTCCGAGTCAGCCGCGAAATCACTTGCGCTCAAGCAAATCTCATGCCCGCGACGGCGCGCAGAGAGATCGACCGGGTGCTGTCGGAGGTGCGCGAGCAGAAGCGACCCGGCTACATTCTGCTGTCCACCGACGTGGCCCGCTTCCCCACCGAGCCACCCGAGGCTGCGCTGCCCCGCTACACCGGCGGTACCAGCCCCCGCGCACTGGCGATGTTCACCGACGCCGCCGCGGCACTCATCGGCGAGCACCGGATCACCGTGCTGGCCGACCTGCTGGTGCACCGGCTGCAGGCGATCAAGGAGCTCGAGGCGCTGCTGGCGGCCGACGTGGTGCCGCACGCCACGCTAATGTGGGGCAAGAGTCTGCTCGACGAGAGCTCACCGAACTTCCTGGGCATCTACGCGGGCTCGGCCAGCGCGCCGGCGGTGCGCACCGCGATCGAAGAGGCACCCGTATTGGTCACCGCCGGGGTGGTGTTCACCGACATGGTCAGCGGCTTCTTCAGCCAGCGGATCGACCCGGCCCGGACCATCGACGTCGGCCAGTACCAAAGCAGTGTGGCCGGAGAGGTGTTCGCGCCGTTGGAGATGGGCGAAGCGCTTCAGGCGCTGACCGCGATCCTCACACGGCGCGGGGTCTCCTCGCCGCCGGTGGCCTCGCCGCCGGCCGAGCCGCTGCCGCCGCCCCCACCCCGCGAGCAACCGCTGACCCAGAAGATGGTGTGGGACCGGGTGTGCACGGCCCTCACACCGGGCAACGTGGTGCTGGCCGACCAGGGCACCTCCTTCTACGGCATGGCAGACCACCGGTTGCCGCAGGGAGTCACCTTCATCGGCCAACCGCTTTGGGGCTCAATCGGTTACACGCTGCCCGCCGCGCTCGGCGCGGCGGTGGCGCACCCGGACCGCCGGACGGTGTTGCTGATCGGGGACGGCGCCGCGCAGTTGACCGTCCAAGAGCTCGGCACCTTTGCCCGCGAAGGGCTTTCCCCCGTCATCGTGGTGGTCAACAACGACGGCTACACCGTCGAGCGGGCGATCCACGGCGAGACGGCGCCCTACAACGACATCGTCGGGTGGAAGTGGACGGAGGTCCCCAACGCGTTGGGCGTCACCGATCACCTGGCGTTCCGGGTGCAGACCTACGGCGAACTCGATGACGCGTTGACCGCCGCGGCGCGGCACCAAGACCGGATGGTGCTGGTCGAGGTGGTGCTGCCACGGCTCGAGATCCCGCGCCTGCTGGTCGAACTCGTGCGACCGACCTCACCGGACGGCAGCCCGCGCCGCTAGATCGAGTTCGGCGTTCGATTGCCGGACGAGGATCGCAGGATGGCCTGCACGGTGCGCCGGCAGCGGCCGCAATCGGCGCCGGCTCCGCATGCCCGGGCGACTTCGTTGGTGGTCGACGCGCCGCACTGCACGGCCTCGGTCACGGTCTGGCTGGTGACCCCGTTGCACAGGCACACGAACACCGGCGGATCCTCAGTCCGCCCCGATACGCATCATGTCGAAGAAGCGGCCCACGAACAGGGGCGGGTAGGCGCCGATACCCGCCCCGGACATCCATTGGGCCGCGGCGTCGGGATGGTCGATCCACTCCCGCGCGCTGTCCTCGTCGGGGAACTCCTGCAGGATCAGCACTTCATGGTCGTCGTCGAAGGCCTGGAACACCCAGGTCTTCCGGATGCCGGCTTGGGCGAATCTGTCGATGGCGGAACTGACTTCGGAGGTCAGCAGGGTGACGTCGTTGACCGAGGCGATCGCGGCCACCACGACGCCGGGCGCCCGCGGGTTCGTCGGCGGTTGGGTGATGAACCGGTCGACGATCTCGCCGGCGAACACCGCGGGGATATCGTCGACGCCGGCCTCGTCGAACCAGTCGAAGAACACCCGCGACCGCAGCAGTTCGACGATCGGCTCCCGGCTGTGCACGCCGATCATCACCAGCACCCGGCCGTAGTCGTGCGTCGAGGTGTAGACGAGCACATGGTGCGCGCCGATATCGGCGAGCGCCGCCTTGTTGCGTTCCAGCAGCGGCCACACCCGGGTCGGATCCGGCACCCGGTAATCGGACGCGATCACCATCGAATGAATATCGCCGTTGTTCAACGGAGTTGGTCTTTCATGACTTTCCCGGTGGCGTTGAGCGGCAACGCGTCGAGAAACTCGACGGTCCTTGGCACTTTGAATCCTGCCATCCGATCTCGACACCACGCCAGCAAGTCACTTTCGGACACCTCGGCGTTCGCCACCACGAATGCCTTGCCCACCTGGCCCATCCGTTCGTCGGGCACGCCGATCACGGCGGCCTGCGCGACGGCCGGGTGGTTGAGCAGGAAGCCCTCGATCTCGGCGGGGTAGGCGTTGAAGCCGCCGACGATGAACATGTCCTTCTTGCGCCCGACGATGCGCAGCCGCCCGGTCTCGGTGAAGGTGCCCAGGTCCCCGGTGTGCAGCCAGCCGTCGGCGTCGATCGCCTCGGCCGTGCCGGCGGGATCGTCGAGGTAGCCCTGCATCACGCCGTAGCCGCGCACCAGCACCTCGCCGTCGTCGGCGATGCGCACCTCGACCCCCTCGCACGGCACGCCCGCGGTGGTCGCCACGTCCTCGAAGGAATCGCCGGGCCGCGACAATGTCACGTTTCCGGCCTCGGTCAGTCCGTAGCCGGTCATCAGCGTCTGGAACGGCAGCTCGTCGTGGATGCGACGGACGAGTTCGACGGGGATGTCGGCGGCGCCGGTCACGCCGGCCCGCAACGTCGCCAGCTTGGACTTGTCCGGCACGGTCAGCAACGAGTGGTACAACGTCGGCGGGCCGGGTAGCATCGTAATGCGTTCTCGTTCAATGAGATCCACCACCGTGTCGACGTCGAACACCGGGACCGGCAGCATCGTCGCGCCGCGCAGAAACGACGTGATGAGCCCGGCCTTCAGACCGAAGGTGTGGAAGTAGGGGTTGATCTGCAGGTAGCGGTCGCCCTCGCGCAGATCCGCCAGCGTCGCCCACTCGTCGTACATCCGCAGCGTCTGGCGATGGTTCATCATGGCGCCCTTCGGGCGGCCGGTCGTGCCGGAGGTGAAGATGATGTCGGAGATGTCGGTGCCGTTCACCGGCCGCGAGAACGGGGAGCCGCTGGACAGGAAGTCGGACTTGATGTCGATGACCGGGATCCCCGCCGGCGCGGCGTAATCCTGTCCGAGGAAACCCTTTTGGACCAATACGGCCTTGACCCTGGCCCGGACGATGATGTCGGCGGCCTCCTCGGTCTTGAACCGGGTGTTGACCGGCACCAGCACGCCGCCCGCGGTGAGCAATCCGAACGCCGCGATGATCCACTCGGCCGAATTGGGCGCCCACACCGCGACGCGATCACCCTTTTCGACGCCGAGCTCAGCGAAAGCACCTGCGGCGCAACGTATTCGCTCGACAACCTGCTGGAAAGTCAAGCGCAGCGGACCGTCGACGACTGCTTCCGCGTCGCCGAAGCGGTCCGCCGCGCTCAAGACCATCTCGGGGATGGTCTGCCACCGTGGACTGTTCAGGTTGGCCGACTCCTCCTCATCGCGCTTCGCGCTCTGCATCGTCGTCGGCCGGGCGTCACACCGTGACGAGTCGACCGAGGTTGCCGCCCATGATCTTGGCCTGGTCCTCGACGGGCAGGTGCGACAGCGCGTTGACGTAGTAGGTCGGCTCCGCCAGCCCTTCAGGGTGCGGCCAGTCCGAGCCGTACAGGACCTGATCCACGCCGACCAGGTTGACCAGGTCGTCGATGCCGTCCTCGAAGAACGGGCTGACGTGGATGCGGTTCTTGACCATCTCGACGGGGTCGCTGGGGAAGGCCTCCGGGGCTTTCCGGAAGACCTCGGCCAGCCCGTCCAGCAACGGCGTCATCCACTTCGAACCGGCCTCGACGATCGCCACCTTCAGCTTCGGGTGACGGTAGAGCGCGCCGTGGATCACCCACGACGCCACCGAGTCCTGGATCGGCCGCCACTCGTTGAGGATGCCCATGGCGTTGGTCTGGAACGGCAGCATCTCCTGGTCGGCGCCGTCCCACTCGGAGGTGTAGCGGGAGTAGCCGCTGTCGGAGGAGTGCATGCCGACCAGCACGTCGTACTCGACGACGCGCTCCCAGAACGGGTCGAACTCGGGCAGCGCGAACGACCGGGGCCCGCGGAAGCCGGGGACCGGCGCCGGGCGGACCAGGATGGCGCGGGCGCCCCGCTTGACCACCCACTCCAGCTCCTCGATCGCCTTCTCCACGATCGGCAGGGTGATGACCGGGGTAGTGAAGATCCGGTTCTGGTAGTTGAAGCCCCACACCTCGTCGAGCCACTGGTTCAGCGCGTGGATGAGGACGTGGATGGCGACCGGGTCGTCGCGCAGCCGCTCCTCGATCAGGCTGGCCAGCGTCGGGAACATCAGGGTGCGGTCCAGGCCCAGCTCGTTCATCTTCTCCAGGCGCGGGCCGGGCTCGAAGAAGGCCGGGATCGCGCGCATCGGCTCACCGAACAGCTCGCGCTTGCTCTTGCCCTCGGGGTTGCCGTATTTGAAGTACTCCTCCCAGGCACCCGGGCGGGCCACCACCTCGAAGGTGGGGTTGGGGATGTAGTTGCTGATCACGCCGCGCAGCGCGATCTTGGTGCGCCCGTTGATCTGCACGTACTGGACGAAGTCCTTGTACTCCTTGGGCAGGAACTTGGTCAGCGCTTCCGGCGGCTCGTAGAGATGGTTGTCCGCGTCAAAGATCGGAAACGGGACGTCTTCCCGGTGAGACAGTTGCCCCATGAAATCCTCCTTCGCAATTTGCGAGAATTGTATTCTCTACAGGTGCCCACCGCAACGTGGCCGCCGCTGGGACGACGATTCGGCGAGGTCAGCAGGTCACGACGATTTTGAAGGTGGCCGTGGCCGGTTCACCGGGCTTGTCGGTCTTGTAGCCGTCGGCGGTGCCGCTGATGGTGAACTTGTCTCCCGTCATGCTCATGTCGGCGCTTCCGCTGCCACCCCGCGAGTACATGCCGCTGAAACCACTCAAGTTCTGGATGTGCACGGACTCGACGACCGGCGGCTGCGCGTTTTCGTCGACGGCCACCTTGGCGCCGGAGAAGTCGGCCCCGATGTCGATCATGCGTCTCCACTCCAACTGCCGGCAGGTGACGATGTGGAAGTTTCGGTCCTTGCCGTCGACGGTCACCGATGCCGTGCTGGAGAGCTGGGCCGGCGGCCGCGACGTGCATGCTCCCAGCAGGGCGACGGTGAGGGCCGCGCCGGCCGCCACGAATCGGTTCCGCACCGAGTCACCTCCCGCCTCGCCGATGAAAGTTCCTGGGCCTGCAGCGATGATGTTATTCTCGCGAAAAGAGAATGCCAATATCGGGCCGGTGCCAAGGAGCGACAACGCATGGTGGACCTCGAGATCGACGATGGGCTGGCGGTGCTCACCATCGATCGCCCGCATGCGCGCAACGCCATCGCGCTGGACACCATGGACCAACTGGAGAAGGCGCTCGACGCGGCCGCGGGCACGCAGGCGCTGGTGATCACGGGCGCCGGCGACCGCGCTTTCGTGTCCGGCGGTGATCTCAAGGAGCTGAGCGCGCTGCGCACCGAGGAGGATGCCGCGGCGATGGCCCGACGGATGCGGGCCATCTGCGACCAGCTGGCCGACTTCCCCGCGCCCGTCGTTGCCGCCCTCAACGGCCACGCCTTCGGCGGCGGCGCCGAGGTCGCCGTCGCCGCCGATATTCGGGTGGCGGCCGACGACATCAAGATCGCCTTCAACCAAGTGGCGCTGGAGATCATGCCGGCCTGGGGCGGAGCCGAGCGGCTGGCCGCGCTGGTCGGACAGAGCAGGGCGCTGCTGCTGGCCGGTTCGGGAACCGCGCTCGACGCGGTCGAGGCCGAACGAATCGGCCTGGTGGACCGGGTGTTGCCGCGCGACGTCTTCGACTCGGCGGAGCAGGGCTGGCGGTCGATCGCGCGGTCGTTGGCGCGCCGCCCGGCGGCCGAGATAAAGCGGGTAATCCGCGGGGTTTCTCCCGAGGAGGCGATAGCATCCTTTGCACGGCTATGGGTTGCCGACCCGCACTGGCAGGCCGCGGAACGGGTCATGGCCCGCAACACCAAACCTCGCCCGGCAGCCGGAGGAGCGTCATGACCATCAATCCGAGGACGGCCATGGGCGTCGGGTCCGTCGCGTCGCTGACTTCTCTGTTAGTGGCATCGGGTGTGCTGGTGGGCGCCGGACGTGCGCATGCCGACGACCCGCCGGTCATGCACCACGTCAAATACACCGTCACCGCACAGAACCCGATCTACACCAGCATCTATTACCTCGACCATGAGCCGGCCATTTTCGCCGACTACAGCCACAACCCCTATTCGTTCACGCCGCACGTCGACGTCGACCTCGCGCCGGGCAAGCCGTGGAGCTACGAGCTGGATCTGTCCAAGCCCGAGGTGTACGCGATGGTCGTGGCCAGCACGGGCACCGAACCCGGCACGCCAGGGCTTCACTGCGATCTGACGGTCGACGGAGCCGTCGTGGTATCCAAGGACGGCCCCAAGGGCGTGCTCTGCTCGATCCGGCCCTGGTGAACCGTCCAGGACGACGGCGCACCCGCGATCGGCTTCGGCTCACCTTCCAGCCGGCGCAGGTAACTCTCGACCAGCTGCACGGTTTCGGCGTGCCCGCTCGACATGCCGATCGCCTGCTCGAGCACCAGGAAGCGGGACAAGCTGGTCATCAGCACGGTCCACACCACCGGCGGCACGTCCTTGTTCTGCACCCCGTAACGCTCCAGCGCGGCGGCAACCGCCCGTTGTTGTTCGTCGCGGAAACGTTCTGCATAGTAAGCGATTTCGGCCCGCATGTCTTTACGGTGGTTGGCCAGCGCCATGAATTCCATCGATATCTGGGTGAAGGCGGGATCCGTGCCGAACCGCCACACCGCCCACAACGGCTGATCGGACTGCAGCGCTTGCGCCTGCACCGCAAGGCCTTCCTCGGCACGGCGGCGGAAAACCTCGAGGAACAACTCCTCCATGGTGCGGAAGTAGTAGTGCACCAGTTGAGGTTTCAATCCCGCCCGGCTCGCCAGGCGCCGCGAAGTCACCGCCGCATAACCCTCTTCGAGCATCAACCGCTCGGCGGCATCGAGCAGCAGACCACGGTTTTTCGCGTCCGGCGCCCCGATCCTGCGGGCTCCCGAAGAGGCCCCGGACGAGGCTCCCGAAGAGGCCGATGTCATGTCCCTGCTCCGTACTGTGTGCCATCCCTGCCGACCCCACGGATCGTATCGTGGCGCGGCGTTGCGATCTTGACCCTGACATTACCGCCATGCTAAGCAGGTGCTCAGCACATTTTCGATCTCGCAATCGGGCGGCGGTACGGCTTGCCGCCGAACACCACCGGTAAAACCCAGCCCAGGGGGACGCACTCCGATGAGCAATTTCGACTCGATCGACTTCTTCACCGATCCGTCGCTGGTCCCAGATCCGCACCCGTACTTCGACTACCTGCGCAGCCAGAACCCGGTGCTGCGGCTGCCGCACTACGGCGTCGTCGCGATCACGGGCTACGAAGAGGCCACCGAGGTCTACAAGGACCCGGAGACGTTCTCCAACATCGTCGCCCTCGGCGGGCCCTTCCCGCCGCTGCCCTTCACGCCCGAAGGCGACGACATCAGCGCCCAGATCGATGCGCACCGCAGTTCGTTCCCGATGTTCGAGCACATGGTCACCATGGATCCGCCGGAGCACACCAAGGCCCGTTCGGTGCTGGCCAAGCTGCTGACCCCGAGCCGGCTGAAGCAAAACGAGGAGTTCATGTGGCGCCTCGCCGACCGCCAGCTCGACGAGTTCCTGCACAACGGTGAATGCGAGTTCATCGCCGAATACTCAAAGCCGTTCGCCACCTTGGTGATTGCCGACCTGCTCGGCGTGCCCGAGGAAGACCACACCCAGTTCCGCACGGTCTTGGGCGCCGACCGTCCCGGCGCGCGGGTGGGCGCCCTGGACCACGAGACGGTCGGCATCAACCCGCTGGAATGGCTCGACGACAAGTTCTGCAACTACATCGAGGAGCGGCGGCGCGAGCCGCGCGCGGACGTGCTGACCTTCCTGGCGGAGGCGAAATATCCGGACGGATCCACGCCCCCGGTCATCGAGGTCGTCCGCTCGGCGACGTTCCTGTTCGCCGCCGGTCAGGAGACCACCGCCAAGCTGCTCAGCGCGGCCCTGCAAGTGCTCGGCGACCGGCCCGACATCCAGCAACAGCTTCGGGAGGACCGCAGCCTCATCCCCGCATTCATCGAGGAGTCGCTGCGGATGGAGAGCCCGGTGAAAAGCGATTCCCGCTTGGCGCGCAGGGCGACCACCATCGGCGGCGTCGACATCCCCGCCGGCACGGTGGTGATGATCCTGCCCGGCGCCGCCAACCGCGACCCGCGCCGGTTCGAGAACCCACACGAATTCGACTTGCGGCGCAAGAACGTTCGCGAACACATGGCGTTCGCCCGTGGCGTCCACTCCTGCCCGGGCGGGCCGCTGGCCCGGGTCGAGGGACGGGTGTCGATCGAGCGCATCCTGGACCGGATGCCGCACATCGAGATCAACGAAACTCACCACGGTCCGGCCGGCGACCGCCGCTACACCTACGAGCCGACCTACATCTTGCGGGGGTTGAGCGAACTGCACCTGACGTTCACCACCGCGGACGCCGTCGCACCGGTGGGCTGAATCAAACGGTCATCCCGATGAAGTAGCAGCCGAGCATCGCCGCGGCCATGATCACCACCCAGGCATCGGTGAGCCGGCACAGCAGCACCGGCGCGTTGCGCACCTCCATGAACTCGCGAAAGATGATGCGCACCTTGACGAGTGCGATCACGATGACGCTCGCGGTGACCACCGCGCCGGCCTTGCGGGATCCCCCGGCGGAATGATCTATCCCCAGGTAGGCCAGCGTCAGCGCCGACAGCACCAGCCAGACGATCATCAACCGCTTGTTGAATTTCACCGTTTACCTCACCACATACAGCAACGCGAAGATGAGCACCCACAGGAAATCGACGGTGTGCCAATAGGTCGCGCAGGTTTCGACGAGCTCCTGCGAGCGGCGGGCCGGGCTGCGCAGCTGGTAGACGACGACGCCGAGCGCGACGAACCCGATCAGCAGATGCACGAAGTGGATGCCGGTGAGAAAGAAGTAGTAGGTGAAGAAGTCGTTGCTGTCCAACCCGTTTCCGGTGCGCACCAGCCGGGCCCACTCGAACACCTTGAAGAACAAAAACACCGCGGCGAAGGCGGCCGTGATGTACACGTCGCGCAGCGCCGCCCGGTAGACACCGGCCCGCGCCGACTGCACGCAGCGCGCCACCGACCACGAGCTCAGCAGCAGCACCAGGGTGTTGAACACGCCGATCCGCAGGTCCAGGTGCGCCTGGGAGTGCAGAAACAGCTCGGGGTTACGGGCGCGATAGAACAGGTAGAAACCGAAATACGCGGTGAAGACCAGGGTTTCGAACAGCACGAAGGCCCACATGTCCGGCTGCCCCGGCACGAACCGGGTTGTCGCGCGCCGCTCGGCCAGCCCGGTCATGACGTCACGCCTCTTTCCCTGGGCGCCGGATCGTCGGGCAGCGGGCCAGTGCCGAAATCCTCGCGGCGGATCATCTGGAACAGCATGACGATGAAAGTGACCTGGTAGATGCCGAACACGACCATGTCCAGCCACCAGGCGATCTGGCCGTCCCAGGCCAGCACGCTGCGCCGGAAGATCCAGCACGGCGCTACGACGACCTCGGTCAGCGCGTTGCACAGGTTGAGGTAGCCGAACCACTTGGGGAACACCCGGTTCTTGTCGAGCAGGATCGCGACCATCCAGATCAGCGAGCCGATCAGGAACACCCCCATGGTCCCGTCGAAAGACAGGAAGGCGAAATCGTAGAGCCAGCCGAGCACTTCGCGGTTGCGCTCGGGACGCAGTGTTCCGACGATCAGCGCGATGCACAGCAGCAACATGCCGGGGACCGCGGCCAGCGAGTAGATGACCAGGTACGAATAGCCGAAAGCACGGCTGACGGACATGCGCCGCATGGAATACGCGATGAGGGCGTTGTTGACCGCGGTCATGCCGGTGATGGCGAAGATGACGCCGAAGCCGAACGGGATACCGAGGCGGCGCTCGGAGAACCAATGTGCTTGCGTGGCAAGGTCCCAGGTGGGCTGTGGTGGCGGCTGGACCTGCGCCACGATGAAGAACATCGGGAAGAACGCGGCGTAGAAGACGACGAGCACCGTCCACGCCAGCCACAGCTCCCGTTTGGGGCCATGCCTCAGCTGCCAGAAGATCCGCTGATGCAGCGGGCCTGTGGACGTTGCCGGAGTCAGCACGGCGCTCAAGCGCTCACCAATTCATCTGCTCGGCCGGTGTTCTCGGCGCGCTCCCGGTAGATCGCCCGCCCCAAAACGACGCCCATCACGACGATCCACACCGCGATGGCGACGTTCTTCACCCAGAACGACAGCAAGCCGTCCCACGCCAGCGGGCCGGTCAGCGACACCCCGACGAAGGCCGCGGGCACCAGCGCGGCGGCCACCAGCAGGTTGAAGTGGGCCACCCAACGCGGGAACACCGGACGCGGCTGGCCATCGAAATAGATTGCCAGAGCTAGGATTACGCTTTGCCCGATCAAGAACGGCACCACGATGGTGAAGGTGATCCAGCCGAAGTCGTTGAGCAGCTGGGTCAGTTCGGGGCTGCGTTCCGGCCGGAACGCAGCCAGCAACCAGCAGACGTTGGCGACCAGGAACAGGGTCGGGCCGCCGGCCGCGCAGCCGAGCATGGCGTAGGAGAAGATCGGCGTCCGATGCGCCATGCGACGGATCTGCAGCACGATCAGCGTCAGGATCGGGACAAGGCACACGCCGAACCAGTTGAAAAGGATCATGCTGTACCGGATTTCGGGCAGGTGGGCCGGATCGCGGTAGAACGCGGCAACCTGGTCGGCCGGCAGCGACGGTGACATCGGCGGATTGAAGCCCGGAAAGAGGAAAAACGAGGCGATCCACAGGACCAAGGCAACCGGCAGTGTCCAGAACAGGATCAGCTCGCCGTCGACCCGGCGCGGCCCCCGCGCGTGGCCACCGTCGACGTCGGACATCGGTACTCCCTCCCGAACGAAGTCGGCCACTACTCGACTCGTCAGCGAAGCTAGCCGATCGGCTAGCCTCGGTCAATAGTCGTCGTCTAGTCTCGGTGCGTGGGCACGGCACGGCAGGCGGTCAGCGATGAGCAGTTCTGGCTCGTCGAGCACAGCCCTGCCCGGACGCGGGTGCTCGACGCCGCCCTGGATCTGTTCGCCGCGAACGGTGTCAGCGGTACGTCGCTGCAGATGATCGCCGACGCGGTCGGCATCACGAAAGCCGCTGTCTACCACCAGTTCCGAACCAAGGAGCAGATCGTCATCGCCGTGACCGAGCGAGAACTGGGCCGGCTGGTGCCGGCGCTCGAGGAGGCCGAAGCGCACGATGACGGGCCGCAAGCCCGGGACGCCTTGTTGGTGCGGGTGATCGAGATGGCGGTTCGTGACCGCCGATTGGTGCGCACGCTGCAGTTCGATCCCGTGGTCGTCCGGTTGCTGGCCGAGCACGAGCCGTTTCAACGGTTCATGGATCGCCTGTATCGGGTGCTGCTGAGCGATGCGGGTCTCGACGGGCGGATCGAGGCCGCCATGTTCTCGGGCGCGCTCAGCACCGCGGTCATGCATCCGCTGGTCGTCGACATCGACGACGAGACATTGCTGGACCGGGTCACCGATCTAAGCCGCCGCCTGCTCGGTCTGCCTCGCAAGCCCGTCGAGTAACGCGGCTACGTGTCGGCGCGGATCCAGCTCATGATGCCGTCGTGCGGATAACACACCAGGAACAGACCGTCGGGCGCCTGCGCGACGTAGTTCTGATAGTTCTGGCACTCGGTGTTTTCTTCCTTGACTCCCGCCATCGGCGGTGACCGGAACCATCTGGGCTGGTATCTCCTCGGCGAGCCGCAGAACATCAGCCGTCCCGGCTGCGCGCCGGGGGGTACGACGCTGTCATCGACACCGAAGACGTAATAGGTGGTGTTATCGCATGGAGCGCCCAGAACCTGGTGCGGCATGATGCCCGGAGTGCAGGCGGGGTAGTCGCACACAGTCGGCCCCGCCAAGGACGGTGGCGCCGCCAGCACGCCCGCGCAGAGCAACGCAGCAACCAGGGCCACGATTGATCGCACCCGATTACTCTGCCACACCTGAAAAGAAAATTCTCCTGCTTGGAGAAGATGACGCGGGACCGGTCGCCGTCACCGTCGCGCCGCAGCCGACGCCAGTGCGTCCCACGCGCGGTGCAGTGCGCATTTCCGCATGTGAGAGCCCCCCGGGAAGCCGGCCGACGAGGGCGTCGAGCTCAGGCCCGAGTGATAAGCTGCTTCTCCGTGCACCATCCGGAGGGGACTGACGCCGACCGGTTCGACGCCGCCTCGACGCCCACCCCGGAAGTGGACGCCGAAGACGAAGTCGCTAAGGCCGAGGCGCGCGCCGCAGCGGCGCGGGAACGCCTGTCGAGGCTGCGCGCAGCGGCCGGAACCAGCGGCGACGACGCCGCCGCCGAAGACGTCGAACAGCGTGCCACGAAGTCGGCCCGGGGCCGGCTGCGCCTCCCGCGGCGCCCCGGACGGTCGCGCTGGCTCCGCCTTCCGGGGCGCAGGGCAATCGCCGCCGGCGCCGGAATCCTGCTCGCCTCGGCATCGCTCGGCGCGAGCGGCTACATGGTCTGGCAACACCGGGTCGCCGCACACAACCGGCAGCTGTCGGACGAGTACGCCGCCGCGGCCCGGCAAGATGTCGTGCTGCTGATGTCGCTGAACGCCCAGCACGCCAGGGAGGACATCCAGCGCGTCATCGACGCCTGCACCGGCGATCTCAAGAAGCAATTGGAAGCGACGTCAGGCCTCATGCTGCAAAAGGCGGAGGAGTCGAAGGCCAGCAGCAAGGCAACCGTGGAAGCCGTCGGCGTCGAGTCGATGAGTCACGACTCGGCGGTCGTGCTGGTCGCGGCGAAAACCGATGTCACCAACGCGGACAACACGAACCGGCCACCCGTCGTGTGGCGGATCAGCGTTGGCCTCACGCGCGACGGCGGCCAGCTAAAAATGTCGAAAGTCGATTTCCTGCAATGACTGTCGAGCATGGTTCGTCGCTGGACGACGTGGAGACCACCGACAGGACGGAATCGCCGTCCGCGGGATCTGCTCGCGCCGGTAGGCTTGCCACCATCAAGCTCTGGGCCGGCCGGTGCGCGGCGCGGTGGCGTTCCATTGTCGCGACGGCGTTGGTCGCCGGCGCGGTCGGCGTCACCGTCAGCCTGTACTTCGTTCTGTACCGGCCGGATCAGCGCGTCGGCGACGCGGCGGCACACCGGGCAGTGCAAGCGGCGTCGGACGGTGCCGCGGCGGTGCTGTCCTATGCGCCCGAAAGCTTGAACCGTGATTTCGCGAAGGCGCAGTCGTATCTCACCGGTGATTTTCTCGCCTACTACACCAAGTTCACCGAGCAGATCGCGGCGCTGGCGCAGCAGAAGCAGGTCACCGAAACCGCGAAGGTGGTGCGGGCCGCCGTCTCGGAGTTGCATCCGGACTCGGCGGTCGTACTGGTGTTCATCAACCAGACGGCCACCAGCAAGCAGAAGCCCGAACCGCAGACGACCGCGAGCAGCGCCCGCGTGACGTTGACGAAAGTCAAGGGTTCCTGGCTGATCTCGAAGTTGGATCCGCTGTCGTGACCGCGGCCGTCTTTGGCTCAATCGATTCCGCGCCGCCGGCTCCGGTGTTATTCTCAGCCCGCGAGAACGCCGGCAACCGATGCCGAAAAGCTGCCGTAGGCACTGTCGGTTCATTCCCGCCGAGGAGCACCTGATGCGTTCAGTTCGAACTCTCACCACCGCAACGCTGGTCGCTGCCACCGCATTCGGCGGTCTCGGCGCCGCGGCCACAGCAGGGGCGACAACCAAGGAAGAAGTGGCCGTAAACGGAACGTTCCGCGCCACGTCCATCGGCGACTGGGCCCAGCGCAACGACCAGTACTTCGAAGAGCCGACGGTCGTCCAGACCTGGACCATCAGCTCGACGTGCGACACCTTTCAGGAATGCCATGGCACGGTGACCAGCGACCTGGGATGGACTGCCCCCCTTTATATGAGCGACGGGCAGATGTGGAAGGTGAAACACGAGGTGCCGAATTGGGAGCGGTGCGAGGACGGCACCGCGTTCACCGGGCAGCAGACCTTCTATTTCTACCCGGTGAACGAATACGGCGGCTATCAGCTCGGGTCATCGACCTTCGCCGGAAAGGACAAGACGGTCGGCCCGAGCGGCGCGTGCGGGCAAAACCAGTGGCTCGACATCGCGATGCCGCTGCGCCTGGACAAGCTGAGCTGAGCGAGCACCGCGGCCCCAATACGCTTACCCTGCACTGCTTTTGGTGCGTAGCGCCTTGACCGCTGCTCGGTGTTACGTGGGCAGCATGTCCTTCCATGTCTTGGGCGCTTTCGGGGTCACCAAATCCGACTGCTGATACAGCTTTCCGTCCGGCCCGACGTAACGACCGGTGCGCGGATCGTATTTGGCCACCACGACCGACGGCGCGGGCTTGGATGCCTTGCCTGCGAACGCGCTTGGCGCGGCCTGGGGCGCTGCACCGTCGACCTGATCCGGTGCCGCGGGCGCCGGTGGTGGCGGCGGCGGGGGAAGTTCCGTCGGCGTCGGGACGTCGAGCGGCGCTATGGGCGGCAGGTCGGCCGACATTCTCGACATGGGCGCCAGCGCCGGTGGTCCCGACGACGGCACCGGCGGCACGGCCGCCCCGACCGAACCCGGTGGCGGATTCTCGCCTCGAGGCCCAGCCGGCGCACCGCGCGGCACGGCCCCCGGCGGCAGCGGCGTCCCCTCGACGGGTCCGAAGATCCTGTCGTTGACGGTGACCCGGTCATCGGGCGGGACGCCCTGGGCAAGCAGATTCGGATCCAGTGGGTAGGGGCCCAGGACATGCTGTTTCATCGCCAGCGGCATGAAAGGCTGGTCGCTGTTGCAGATTTCGACGGTGGGCGCCCGCTTGCCCGGGTGCCCCATGCAGGGATAGTTGCGGGCACCGCGGACCGAGAGCGGCGAATCCTGCGGGAGTTTGCAATACAACCCGTCCGGCGTGTCGATGTCACTGAGGTCGTCCGGGGATCGCCAGGTGTTGGGAGGCATGAAGCCGACGGTGCAGATCGGTGGGTCGTCGATCGTCAGCGCGAAGTCACCCTGGGCGGTGCCCTCGGGATGGTTCGGGGCCGCGGCCGCCTGCTCGATGGCAACCGCGGACGGCAGCAACACCAGCAGTTGCTCGAGCGAAGGATGGTAGGTGATGCCGATCTGACCGATGGTGGTCAGGTTGGCGAGCAGCACCGGCAGCGTCGGCTTGATCTGATCGAGCAGTCGCGACGCCTCGTTCGCGGTCTCGGGACCCTTTTCCAGGATGGTGCGGAAGTGGGAATCGTTGTTCACCATCACATCCGAGATGCCGGCGAAGCTACGCGCCCAGGTTCGGATCGAATCGGTGGTTTGTGCCTGGGTATCCAGCAACGGCCCGGTGTCTTCGGTGAGGGCGCGGGTGCGATCGACGACGCCGTTGGCGTCGCGGGACAACGTCTGTGAGGAGTCGATCAGCGATCCAAGGTCGTAACCGGAACCATTGAAGCCCTGGAACGACTCGTCGAGCAATTGGCCGAGTTTGGTCTTCGGGATGCTCTGGACCAGGGCATTGACCTGATCCAGCATTGGCCCGACCGGCTGCGGAATCTTGGTGTCGCGCATGGCGATCACCGATCCGTCGTGCAGGTAGGGCGGTGAATTGGTCCTCGGCCGCAAGTCCACGTACTGCTCACCCACCGCGGACACACTGAGCACCTCCGCGGTCAGGTCCGCGGGGACCTTCGGTGAAGTGCTAAGCGACAGAGTCGCTTTCACACCGCTCGGGGTCAGCCCCACAGCGGTGACCTTACCGAGCTGAACCCCGCGGTAGGTCACGTTGGAAAACCGGTACAGGCCGCCGGTGGCCGGCAACTCCAGCGTCACCGTCATCCGGCCGATGCCCAGCAGGGTCGGCGCCTGAATGTAGAAGAGCACCATCGAGATCACGCCGATGGTCCCGGCGATCAGGAAGATCGCCAGCTGGATCCGGACGAAGCGCGTCAGCATCTATCCGCCACCTTCCGTCGGTGCCGTTGCCGCAGGCGGTGTTTGGCCGAGACCCGCGTCGGGCAGCGATGCCGCGCCCGGCGGGGGCCCCGGCAGCGGAGCCGCGCCCGGCGGGGGCCCCGGCAGCGGAGCCGCGCCCGGCGGAGGCCCGGGCAGCGGATCACCCACGATCTGCCTGGGTCCCGGACCGACCCACGGCGGCCGCAGCGGGTCGTGCAGCGGATCGTGGGTGTATTGCAGGTAATACGGGTCGCCGGGCTCCGGCACCAGCGGCTGGTCCAGCTGGCCCCAGTGGGTTCCCAACATCAGGCCACGCTTGAGCCGTGGGATCGACAGGTCCAAATCAACGTGCAGGTTGAAGTAGTCGCCGCGGACCGCCCGGTCGACGAAGTTCTGGGTGAACGGGAATACGAACCCCGCCGCGATCGCCGTGCCGAACTCCGGTCCGACGTCGGCGAGCGCGCGGATGGTCGGCTCCAGGTTCTTGAGGTTCTGCACCAGGTCGGCCTGGGAGTCGTTGACCAACCGGGTGGCGGTGTTGCTGAAGACGCGCAGCTTGTCCAGGGCGGCGGTCAGGCGTGGCCGCTCCTTGATCAGCACATCGAGTGCCGGCGGTACCTTTTGCAGCGCCTGGCTGACAACGTCGCGTTGCTCGGCGAATGTGCCGGCGAGGCGGTTGAGCGCCTGGATGGAGTCGACGATGTTGTCGCGTTGATCGTCCAGCGTTCCGACGAACGTGTCGAGGCGAGTGATCAAGTCACGCACCGCGCCCTCGCGCCCGGACAGCGCGGCGGAGAAGTTGTGGATGATCTCGCCGATCTGTCCCAGCCCTCCCCCGTTGACGACCGCACCCAGCGACGACAGCGTCTGCTCGGTCGACGGGTAGGCCGACGACCGGCTGAGCGGGATGGTGGCACCCGGCTGCAACCGCCCGCTCCCCTGCTGGCCAAGCGGCGTATTGAGTTCGACGTGCATCGACCCCAGCAGGCTGGTCTGGCCGACCGTGGCCACCACGTTTGCCGGGACGACGACGTCGCGCTTCACCGAGATTTCGACGTCGGCATGCCAGCCCTGCACCCTCATCTGACCGACGCTGCCGACCACGACGTCGTCGATCATCACCGGCGAATTCGACTCCATCGTGCCGACATTCGGGAGCTCGACATGGTAGATGTTGGCCCCCGGCCCGCGCCCGACCGCGCCGGGCAGCGGTAGTGAATTCAGGCCGTGGAATGCGCATCCCGTGGCGGTCACCATCACGCAACAGCCGATGGCGAACACCCGGCGGGTCGCTACTCGGGCGATCATTGTTGTGGCCCTTGCGCCGGCAGCAGCATGCCGGACACGCCCGGCTCCGGGGGCGGTGGCGGCGGCATCGGTGTCGATGGCGGCGGCGGCAGCGGCATCGCTGCGCCCGGTATCCGCGCAGGCGGCTCCGCCCCCGGCGGTCCCACGGGATCACCGGGCAGGCCGGTGTAGGCCGACACCGCGGGCGGGATCTCGGGCGGTCCGGGCTTCGGGCCCTCGCCGCCGGGGGCAAGGCGCGGTTCGCTGTAGAGGATCTTGGACGGGTCCACCGACTTCTGCAGGAAGATATTGATCGGAATCGGCAGGTTGTTGAAGTTGAGCACCCGCAACCCGGGCCCGAGGAACAGCGAGCACAGCTTGCCCGATTCGACCGCGGTGATGTTCTCGATGGCACCGACTGCCGTGCAGCCGGGCACGGGCAGCGGAACCATGAGGCCCGAGAATGTCGGGTTCGCGAAGTTCATGATCCCGAACCCGCCGACGATGGTTCCGGTGTCGGCGTTGTAGTCGTTGAAGAAGTTGCCCAGCGCGTTCGGCGCCACGTGCAGGATGTTTTCCAGATCCATGTGGTGATCCACCAAAATCTGTGTGACATCGGCCAACCGGGCAATCTGCTCGCTGGTCTGGTTACGCGTTCCGGCGATGAAACGCTGCACCTCGCCGACCGCCGTCGACAGATCGGTCAGCGCCGCGTCCAGGTCCGACTTGCTGTCATTGACGACGCTGGTGAGCGTGGCCAGTCGGTCGTTGAACTGCACGATCTGGACGTTACTGTCGCGCAACGCGCCGACGAAGGTCTGCAGGTTTTTGATGATGTCGACGATGTTGCCGCTGCCGTTGGCAAGGATGCGGCCCACGCCTGACAGTTGAGCCAGTGTCTGCCGGAGCTTGTCGCCGTTGCCGTCGAGCGCATTGGCGGCGCTGTCGATGAACCGGCCCACCGACGTCCCCGACACGCCACTCTTGGGCCCCAAATCCGTTGCCAGCCTCATCAATTGAGTCTTGACCTCGTCCCACTCGACCGGCACGGCGGTCCGTTCCACGGGGATCACCGCGCCGTCGGGCATGACCGGCCCGCTGTCGCGGTAGGCCGGCGAGAGTTGCACGTAGCGGGCGGACACCAGGTTCGAGGCGACGATAACCGCCTTGGCGTCCGCCGGAATCGGCACGTCATGGTCGACCTTGAGCGTCATCTTGGCCTGGGTGCCTTGGGGCTCAATGGATTTGATGTTGCCGACCTTGACACCCGATACCCGCACCTCGTCGTTGGGGTAAATCGCGGTGGCGGTGGTGAAGTAGGCGGTGATCGTCTTTCCCGACTTTTATCAGGCTAGTGCGCACGTAGGCTGTGGATGTTTCCCGACTTTTATCAGGCTAGTGCGCACGTAGGCTGTGGATGTTTGCGAGGATTTCGGCGAGGTCGGGTGGTGGCGGTTCAGCAGCGGTCAGGGTGTGCTTGCCGGCTTGGATAGTGACGGTACG
>NZ_JACKSY010000096.1:0-19103 GCF_025821985.1 Mycobacterium timonense
CCTTTGCTCGAGTGACTTTGGACGGTCCCTCGAAGAATCACGCGATGACCTTCATTCGTTCGGCTACGACACGCCGGGCATCCTGATCAGGCCCGACTCGTACACCACTCTGCTGGACGCAACCCTCCTTGTCGCCCTCACCCAGCGTGCACTGGCATCGCTGACGCGCAACCGCCATCTCTGACCGATCGTCCTCAGGAGCCGCTGACATGCGATGTGAGAACTTTCTCTACTGATATTAAAGACCTACCGCGTCGTCACCGAATGGAATCGCCGCCCACCCTCGAGCGCGCTCAAACCTGGACGACCACGTTTAAACTCCGAGCCTCTGCGTTCAGGGTTAAGAGGAGAGTGGCAACTCGCCCTAACAGTTACATCGGCGACGAACTTCGCAGTTCACTGGCCCAGCAGCCGATTACGCTGTGCGGTGTACTCCTCATCGGATATCAATCCCTCGTCGCGCAGTCTGGCGAACTCGCGTATCTCGGCGGCGATTCCCGTCACGACAGTGCGCGGCTCGTGCTGTGTGGCCGTCTGTTCATCTCCAATCCTTGGGGCTGTGGCGCTAACTGCCCGGGTCCCGGCCGGATTCGTGTCGCGTGGCTCGTGACCGCGTGCGCTGAGGCGATCGCGGATGGCGAGTCCAGCGGTGGCGGCTAGGGGTATCTCCTCCAATGAGCTACCCAGACTGGGTGTCAGCGCCTGTTGTGCGATACCGACAGGTGCCGCTGGCAATGCCAGCGCGATCGGGCGCACCGCGGGTGTCGCCACAGTCCAGGTTCGCGGTACTGATAGCGCGCCGACTGCGTCAGCCTCGCCCACCTGCGCCGACACCGCCTTGGAGACCATGTTCGCGGTTGCTGCCGGCGCGGAGGGCATCAGGCTCTTCACCACCGCCTCTGGCGAGGTTCCTGCGGCGTTCCAGCCGCTGACAATGTCATCCGTATGTAAACCGGTCTGGGCACCGACAAGGTCGATGGGAAGCGATATCGCGCCTATCGGGGCCAGTGGGGCATCGATTCCATAGGTAATCCCGTCGGCACCCAGTTCCAATAGATCCAATGGCGAGGAGATACCGAGTGCGGACGTCGCGGTGCTCAGCGTATCTGGCACTGAAAGAAGCGACCCCGAGGCATTCGAAGCGATGTTCTGGGCGGGTCCGGTGGCGACCTCACCGGCTTTACTGACCGCGCCTGCCTGGTTGGCATGCCCATTCGAAGTGGTGTTCCGTTGTGACGGACTGAAGGGCGTCAGCTGTGTTGCCGCCGCCGCCGAATCTGCGTAGGCATACATCGCGACCGCATCCTGGGCCCACATCTCACTGTATTGCGCTTCGGTGGCCGCGATCGCGGGGGTGTTTTGCCCTAATAGGTTTGTGGCAACCAGCGCGGCCAGTTGGCTGCGATTGGCCGCCACAACCGGCGGTGGAACCGTTGCCGCAAAGGCCGTTTCATAGGCCGCAGCGGCCGTCCTGGCCTGGCTGGATGTCTGCTCGGCCTGCGTGGCGATGCTACGCATCCATGCCACGTAGGAGTCGGCGGCTTCCGCCATGATTGCCGACGATGGCCCTAGCCACGGCCCCGCGGTGAGCCCTGAGACCACCGATGCATACGAGCTTGACGCCGAATGCAGTTCTGCAGCCAGCGTTTGCCATGCTTCCGCTGCGGCAAGCATTGGTCCCGAACCAGGGCCCGCGTATATGCGGCCGGAATTGACTTCCGGCGGTAGCGCAGCGAATTCCATTATGTGCAGGCCGTATTCGGGCGCACCAAAGCGACGGGTGCGAGCAACATACAAGCGCCGTTTTGGTGATACTGCCAGGACAACATGGGCTTTCCCCCGATGATCTGTGGATAATTGTATGGCTTTGCCCCGTTTGGTTCGGTGCGCAGACGATCGCGACTTCCGTTGTCGCAATGGCGTTTCCGGGATATCGGCTACATTTTAGACTGGGTTCACCTCGTGGCCAGACGGCAGCTCACCAGCAGTATCCGAGCCGTCGGTTAATGGCTGTCCCTTGCGTAACGTGGCCAGCAGTTCTCGGTATGGCCCTACAAGGTAGACAGTGTCGCCGGCAGCGAGTCGGGCATCGCGGCGCGGGTGTAGCCTGACCGGGGCGTCTTCCCGGGTGATGGCGATGACACGAGCTTGGGTTGACACCTCGAACATCTGCATGCCATCGAGTTCGCTGCCAGCCTGCACGCTCATGCCGCCGACCAAGAAGGATCGGTTTTCAACCGAGAAGGTTCCCAGTACCTGTAGGCCCATAGCGGCGCCGATGAACCACGGTGCGGCCAATTCAACCGTGGACCGGACGTTTTCAAAGCCGAATCGCTGGGCGACCGCGGATCCTAGGTCATGGTCGTAGACCCGCAATACGAGCGGAACCTTTGTCCACCGGTTGCCATCAAGTATCGGTTGGGCGCCCAGCATCTCGCGAATCACGATCCCCGTCTCGATGTTGACCATGTCGTCGCGCGTCAACACCGCCACGGCGCGAGCGGTATCGACGCGGGCGGCTTCCAGTGTCGGGCGCAACGTCGCATCGCCGAAGATGACGGGCACGTCGAGTTCGGCGGTTGTCGATAAGAAGGGGTTGTTCTGGTCGCGTTCGATGACCGCGACGTCGTATCCGGCTTTTATCAGATCGGTGACGACGCGCATTCCGAGGGCGCTCAACCCGACGACGATGATGTGGCTGCGCAGATGGCGCGCACGCGGTCGTACAGACAACGCTAGGAATCGGCGAGATAGCAACACGTCGGCGATAAAGGCTACAAGCAGAGCGGTAGTGGTCACACCACCCAGCATCAACAAGGCGGCGTAAAGCCGCAGCCACGTTGGCTGACCGATGAAGCTGAAGTCGCCATAGCCCGTCGTCGTGATCGTCTCATTGGTGAAGTAGAACGCGTCGGTCCAGGACATCCCGGGGTGTGTATAGGAGAAGTGCAGCAACGTCGTCGAGCCGATGACCAAAATGATCAGGGCGGCGATCACCGGATAGAAGGCGGGGTTGACCTCCCCGGGAAGGGCCCGCACTGCATACAGGACTCGACGAAAGCGCGACTGGCGTGCACGCATTCTGTCTTGGCTGTGTGGGACGCTGACGCCGCAGGCGGCCACCTCCTCGGTGGTGCCGATCATCGCCGTCCAGTCGCCGGCTTTCACGTGCAGATCCCGTCCCGGACATGCGATCACCTCAGCCGGGCTGGCGTCCTGGCGGTTGACCACCGCCACTGGGGCGAGGTCACCATAGATATCGCGCAGCGACGCATCGAACGGTGCCGCGGCGCCGAAGACAACGAATTCGATGCCCGACACCTCGAAGGGGTGCGTAGTACGGGCCAGGCATGCCTCGACAACGACCGGCGCCGCGAGATCGGCGACGCCTAAAATCGTGCTGGGACCGTCATCGACGGCGACAGCCGCCCGCAACACATCGTTGGCCACGCGAGCCACCACACGAATGTCGGGGTTAGCCTTGCGAGCAAGCAACGCGATTTCCAGGTTCGTTGCGTCGTCGTCTCCGGCACAAACAATTGCCGCCGCGCTGGCGACTCCGGCCCGGACGAGTTCGGTCTTGACGCGGGTGCCGGCAACCTCCGAACCGAGGAGCCTTGCGACACTTGCTCCTGCTCGTTTCAACTCCTCGACGATCGTCGTCGCCAGCGCGTCATCACCACTGACGATGATGCACCGGCTCACAGTGTCCGGCTCCTCTTCCTCGGGAAAACGCAGCGCTTGCCGATGCAGATATTCGCCATTTAAGCCTGTCGCTTCCGATCCTGGCGGACTCCGAAATCACTTCTGGCATAACCACACATCTTGCTGACCCTGTCGCCACTCGAATGTCGCTCCCACCTCCATCGAACTGGAGAACTCTGCGACCCATACGCAATCCTAACAACAGATTCCGCGGTGCCGCCATGGCAGAAGTGCCTGCTCGGTTCGGACTAAAGGGCTACCGGTCCTCCGTTGCTGTGAGTCTGCTTGGTGTTCGCCGAAAGTCGAATACTTACAGTGGCTCTATGTATTAACCATTAGCTTGGGCAACTTTATCCAGGCCAGCAGGCTAAAGCTAGCATCGTGCACTACGGAGGTTTCAAAGGTGCTTTGCTGCAAAGCAGTTGGCTCTTCTGACTATTAGCGGTTAAGGCGCATGCGCTTTCTAAAGGCCCAGTCCGTACGTGAACGCTGCTGTCAGATAGGACCGACTTAGTAGAGCTAAAAGTATTGTCGCACAAAGGATTTGATGTGCTGGTATCGCGGCGAGGGTATGTTACGTGAAGATTAACTAACTGAGAATGTCCTGGTAATGTTGCTGACAATTTGCTGATTCTGCGGCTTGCGGCGGCATGGGGCGCAAAGCGGCAGTTAGGCTTTCGGCGGATTTGGTGCATCAGGGTTCATACAGCCTAGCGGTGAGGAATATAGGGTGTGACGGCTCCTTTGGTTGGCGGGAACGGGAAGGTGGGCGGCCACAGGGCATGGTCATCTTTCTCTGACGTATGCAAACGCGGCTTCCTCGGAAAGCCAATGATCACGTCCCAGCTCGATCACGAGAAGTTGTCGAACCCCGTTGCGCTCGGGGTGCTGTCACCGGATGCGATCTCCTCGACCGCCTACGGCTCCGAGCAGATCATGATCGAACTGCTGCCGGCGGCAGGGATGGCCGCCTTCGCGTTGTTGCTTCCAATTACCGGCGTCATCCTGCTGATTTTGGTGCTGGTGGCCGCGTCATATCGTCAGGTCGTCATGGTCTATACGCGGTCCGGCGGATCGTACGTGGTGGCACGGGAGAACTTCGGCCCGCGGGTGGCACAGGTCGCCGCCGCGGCGCTGCTGATCGACTACGTGGTCACCGTCGCAGTGCAATGTGCGGCGGGGACCGTTGCGGTGGCTTCGGCGATACCGTTACTGGGTCCCTACAGCCTAGAAATCACCGTCGGAATGGTGCTGTTGATGTGCTTTGCCAACCTGCGCGGACTGCGCGAAGCGGGAGCACGTTTCGCGGTGCCCACCTATGCCTTCACGGCCATGGTTTCACTGACGATCGTCGTCGGGGTGATCCGTGAACTATGCGGCAACCTTCCTTCATACGATCCCGAGCACATCGTCGGAGCCGTACCGGTCCATCACGGCGGTGGGCTGATCATGGGTGCGACCGTTCTGATTGTGCTGCGCGCGTTCGCCAACGGCGGCTCGTCATTGACCGGGGTGGAGGCCATCTCCAACACCGTCACCGCATTCCGTAAGCCCGAAGGCAGCAACGCCCGTCGGGTAATGACCGTCATGGCCTGCATCCTCGCTTTCCTGCTCGCCGGCGTGGCGTGGCTGACGCACGTCACCCAAGCCGTACCGTACGTCGACGGATATCCGTCGGTATTATCCGAGATCGCCCGGGCCGTGTTCGGCCACGGGATGATCGGCAACATTCTCTACATCCTCGTCCAAGCGTCGACCGCG
Organism: Mycobacterium timonense; assembly: GCF_025821985.1. Taxonomy (NCBI): domain Bacteria; kingdom Bacillati; phylum Actinomycetota; class Actinomycetes; order Mycobacteriales; family Mycobacteriaceae; genus Mycobacterium; species Mycobacterium timonense. Next base: position 5,467 of record NZ_JACKSY010000096.1, read on the forward strand.
GCGATCCTCTACACCGGAGGCAATACCAGCTTCAATGGCTTTCCCGCGTTGGCCAGTTTCGTTGCGGGCGACCGCTTTCTGCCGCGCCCACTGATGAAACGCGGCCATCGCTTGGTGTTCTCCAATGGCATCCTCGCCCTGACCGCGCTATCCGTGGCACTGCTCGTCATCACCGGAGGGTCGGTCGATGCGCTGGTGCCGTTTTACGCGATCGGCGTGTTCACCGGATTCTCGATGGCCGGCTACGGCATGACCAAACACTATCTGAGCGTGCGCGGCCCGGGCTGGCGCCGCAACGTGTTGATCAACCTGTCGGCGGGTTTCCTCTCGACCATCGTGGTGGGTATCTTCGCGGTGGCCAAGTTCACCGAGGGCGCGTGGCTCATCGTCATCGTCTTTCCGCTGCTGGTGCTGGCACTGATGCGTCTCAACCGGCAATATCGCGCCGAGGCGTCGGTCCTGGAGATGTCGCGAACAGAACTTCCGCTCCTGGACCGATACACACGTCACCGGGTCTTTGTCTTCGTCGACGCCATCGACCTCGCCGCGGTGGAAGCGTTGCGATACGGAAACGGACTGCACGCCGACGAGCTCACCGTCGTGCATTTTGTGATCGACGCTGAGCGCGCTGCCCGGCTGCAAAAACGTTGGGAGGACTTCGAACACGACACCCCGCTGCGGCTGGTCGACTGCCCCGACCGCCACCTGACCAGGGCCGCACACGAGTTGGTCCTGCGAGTGCTGGCCGACCATCCGGAAGCCAGGGCGACCGTGCTCTTGCCACGCCGAACCTATTCGGCGCTCGTCGGTCGTCTCCTGCACGACCGCACGGCGGACAAGATTGCCCGCGCCGTCAGCCGTATTCCGGGCGCGGCGGCGCAGATCGTGCCCTATGACATCGAGTCCCGTATCTCGGAGGTCATCCGCGCCAGGTAGCGCGATCCGGCCCCGAGCCGAAATGGGCCAGTCCGTGGAGTGGCATCGTTTGAGAGTCCTCGAGGAGGGAATGTTGTGACGCAACCGAGTGGCGAAATACCGCTCTCCTTTACCGACAAATGCAAGCGGGTCTTTCTCGGGAAGCCGCTGACCACCGATCAGCTTGACGCGGAGAGGCTGTCGAATCCTGTTGCACTCGGGGCGCTTGCACCCGACGCGATCTCCTCAACTGCGTACGGTCCCGAGCAGATCATGATCGAACTGCTGCCGGCGGCAGGAATGGCAGCATTTGCGCTACTGCTTCCGATTACCGGGGTGATCCTGGTGATTCTGGCGCTGGTGTCCGTGTCGTATCGCCAGGTGGTCATGGCCTACACGCGGACCGGCGGTTCGTATATGGTCGCGCGGGAGAACTTTGGTCCACGGGTCGCACAGGTCGCCGCCGCGGCGCTGCTGATCGACTACGTGGTCACCGTGGCGGTACAGCCCGCCGCGGCGACGGTAGCGGTGGTCTCGGCGATTCCGCCTCTTCGTCCGTACCACCTGGAAATCACGGTAGCCGCCGTAGTGTTGATATGTCTGATCAACTTGCGTGGGCTGCGGCGGTCGGGTCGGACGTTCGCGATCACGACCTACTTCTTCATCGGCATGATCGCAGTGACCATCCTGACAGGTTTTGTCCGTGAAATCGTTTGGGGGCTACCAAAATACGGTCCACAACACCTTACCGGCGCAGTCTCGGTACATCAGGGCAGTGGGCTGGTAATGGGCGCGACGGTCCTGATCGTCTTGCGCGCCTTCGCCAATGGCGGAACCTCGCTGACGGGCATCGAAGCCTTGTCCAACACGGTCAGTATCTTCCGGAAGCCCGAAGGCATCAACGCCCGTCGAGTGCTCACCGTGATGGCATGCATCCTCGGGTTCTTACTGGCTGGTGTGGCCTGGCTGGCACACGCCACCCACGCAGTCCCATATCTCGATGAATACCCGTCGATGTTGTCTGAGATCACCCGGGCAGTCTTCGGCGACGGCGCGATCGGCAAAATCTTGTACTTCATGGTGCAGGCATCAACAGCGGCGATCCTGTTCACCGGTTGCAACACCAGCTTCAACGGGTTTCCCGCGTTGACCAGTTTCGTTGCCGAGGACCGTTTTCTGCCTCGACCACTGACCAAACGCGGCCACCGTCTGGTGTTCTCCAATGGCATCCTGACCCTCGCCGCGCTAGCTGTGGCACTGCTTCTCATCACCGAGGCAAAGGTGAGTGCGCTGGTGCCGTTTTATGCGATCGGTGTGTTCACCGCTTTCGCAATGGCCGGATACGGAATGGCCAAGCATCATCTGACCCGCCGCGCGCCGGGCTGGCGAGCGAAGGTAGCCGTGAATTTTGCAGCCGGGATCATGTCGACGATCGTGGTGGGCATCTTCGTGGTGGCCAAGTTCACCGAGGGCGCGTGGCTCATTGTGATCATCTTTCCCGCGCTGGTGCTGGTGTTGACGCGGCTCAACAAGAAATACGGTGACGAGGCCGCGGTGCTTGAGATGTCCCGCGCGGAAACGGTCGACCTGACCCGGCACCCCAGGCTTCAGGTGCTGGTGTTCGTGGATTCGATCGACCTCGCAGAGATTGAGGCCGTGCGTATTGCAAACGGACTGCATGCCGATGAGTTCACCGCCGTGCACTTCGTGATCGACGCCGATCACGCTATGTCGCTGCGGGCCCGCTGGGACCGCTTTGAACACCACACCCCGCTATGGCTGATCAACTGCCCGGATCGTCATCTGGCTCGGGCCGCGCATGAGTTGGTGATACGAGTGCTTACCGATCATCCCGACACCCGGGTGACGGTGTTGTTGCCGCGCCGGACATATTCGCCACTATTGGGTCGATTGCTGCACGACCGCACCGCCGACAAGATGGCCCGCGCGGTAAGCCGCATCCGGGACGCGACCGCGATTATCGTGCCCTACGACATCGAGTCGCGGATAGCACGCGTCGCCCCCAACGGATTTGAGCTCGATACCGCGGGACGCATCGAAAATGTCGAGAGGCCGGTGTCGAGCTCCGCAGCCGACTGAATGCGACTATCTCGCCAAATTGCCGTTTCGGCCAGCTGTGCCCAATGCAGATCTTTGCGCCGACTGAATTTGACGCGGATGGTCGCGAAGACCGTTGCCCGCGTTCACCTTCGGCAGCATCGATTGCTCGCCATCGCATCCACGTCACGGGAGTCGGCCAACGCATCAGGAGCGTTCTCCACAAGCCTCGTGTTTACTGCCTCCTCGATTGGCGGGCTGGGAAATGATCAAATACCATTTGCGGCAAGGTGGTTGGGGCCGGTGGCCCAAGCCACCCGATGAACCTTTCCGTCGCCGCCTTGTCGGCGATCATGGCGGGTGCAGCGCGGCCGCCATGCCCCAGCCAGGTCAACCCTTCGTCAGACAGATCCTTCATTCGCAACTGGCCCTAGTGCGGGAGGCGCCGATTTGATTCCGGCCACCTATACAATCCTTTTGCTCTGCGGCCCAGCAACGGCCATTGCTGCAGTGTGGGCGGCTGAGCGAATTGGCGTGCCATTTCCGATCCTGTTGGTTGGCGTCGGAGTATTCCTTAGTTGGTTTCCATGGACACCGTCACCGGAAATACCCCCCAAAATCGTGTTTTATCTGTTCCTGCCGCCACTGGTCTATTACGCGGCATTATTCGTAGCTCCGGACGATTTACGCAGACATGCCCGACTGGTTGTACTCCTGGCCGTGGGTTTGGTGGCGGTAACCGCTGCAGTGGTCGCCGGTGTGCTGACGAGTCTCATGGATCTTTCATGGGTCGCGGCCATCGTGGTAGGCGCGATCGTGGCACCGACCGACACTGTCTCGGCCACATCCATCTTCCGGAGACTGGATGCCCCTGAGGAACTCTCGACAATCATCGAAGGTGAAGGCCTTACTAACGACGGCACCGCACTAGTGCTCTACGCCGGTGCCGTCGGTACTGCAGTTGCGGGTGCAGTGCATCCCGGCCACCTCGCAATAACGTTCCTCATGGGTCCAGTGGGGGGAGCGGCGCTCGGTTTCACCATCGCCTGGGTGATGGTGAGGGTACGGCTACGTATGGATCATCCGGCACTGGAAATCACCATTTCGTTGGCCACTCCATACTTCACCTACGCCGCTGCGGATGCCGCCGGCATGTCAGGAGTATTGGCCACCGCCGTCGCGGGAGTTTATGTCGGCTCACGCATGAGCGACATCTATTCGCCCGGCGCCCGATTACAAGCGATCGCCTTCCTCGACGTGTTGGTCTTCCTGCTCAACGCTGTGCTGTTCATTCTGGTGGGTATACAACTTCACCGCCAAGTGCACTGGGCGCCGACCGGGCCGATTCTGCATCTTGCCATGGTGTTGGCGATTGTGGTTGCCATCGTGGTCGTGACCCGATTGGCATTCACTCTGGGGGGCCCGGTCCTCAGCAGGTTGCGTGGCCGTGGAGTGAGCGCGAAGGTCTGGCGGGAACGCTTGGTAGTGGGTTGGGCAGGCATGCGGGGCGGTGTGTCGCTTGCGGCGGCACTAGCCGTTCCCCTACGCCGCGATGACGGCGCACCCTTTCCCGACCGTGAACTTGTGGTCCTCATCGCCGGGGTGGTCGTCCTAACCACTCTCGTCATGCAGGGCGTCAGTCTCCCTTGGTTGCTTCGCCGACTCGGACTGAGGCCCAAGGACTTTCGAACGGAGGAGCACGAGGCCCGGCTATGTGCGGCCCGCGCGGCCTTGGAGTGGCTGGATAGCCGTTCCAGCAACGGTGGGGGTGACGAGGCCGCCGCTAATTCCGTGCGCGCACTGTACGAGGCGAGAATGCGGCGTCTGCAGACCGCCACCTCCAACCATCAGGGGACGAGCAATGCCGAAAATGATGTCGACGAACATCAAAACTACGTGGCATTGCGACTGCAGCTATTACGCGTCGAACGTTTAGAAATTCTGAATCTGCGGCGTAGTGGCCGCATAAATGCATCTGTATTGCGTTCCATCGAAAGGAACTTCGACCTCGAGGAATCTCGGCTCAGCGGCCCCTGACCACAGCCTGTCCCACTGCTGTCGGTCGATAGGTCCCCAGTGGTTTTGTCGCCATCTGTAACCTGAGGTTAGTCAGGTATCTGCTTCGTCCTGCGAATCACTGTTAAGCTCTTGTGCAATAGTGCCACTCCCTGCCGTGATCCTCGAGTTGTTCACGATTTTTGTGGCAATAGGTGCCACCAGCGCCTGCGTACGGGCATGCACCTCCACGACGGCGGCCGCATACTTGGCATGCAGCGTGACCGCTCGTGCATGGCCGGCGGCGATAATTTCATCGCGTTGGTCCAAGGTGGCATCGGCAATTTCGCGATGAGTTTCACAATCGACCTCATCGAGCAACGAGTTCAGCTCGTTGCGCAACTTTATTGCTTGAAGTATGCCGTCATGGAGGTGATCGAGGATTATCCCGATATTTTGATGATCTTCCCGCATTACTCGATGGGCCGCACTTGAATACCCGATGGTGTCTTTCGTTGTCTGCGGCAATGTTTCGATGGCGGAGCCATATATGCGACCCAGGCTGTTATGCGAGGCCTGTGCTGCGCGAAGTCTCGCAGACGTCGATTCCAATCCATCATGATATGACCACATCCATGGCGGTACAACATCTCGCGAGAAACGGCGATTCGAGGACTTCGGCATCATTGAAATCGCCCACCCGCCGAATGGCGAATTCCCGCGTTTCGCCGCCGCATGTTGGCCCACGGTGAGGCGTTAGTTCGTTGCCGTCGCATGAAAAGGGTCTCAGAGCCCAGCGGCGGCGAACCACAGCCAGCCGTACCTGGTGTTGCCGCGGACACGCACCAGTTTTTCGACGACCGACGGCACGGGGTATTGCTCATGCGGAGGCACCGCGGGCGAGAACCGCCAAAGACACTTGCAAATTCACGTCATTTGCCCATCTAGATAGTGCTGCAAGCGCCTCGTCGAAGGGATTTACTACCGCCCTTCCTGTGGGCGCCGCCGGACCGCCTCGTAAAGGATGGTGCTGCTGCAAAGCAGCGGGGCTTGCCGTCGCGTCACTGCTCGCGGGGGCGGCATCGTGGGGTCGCGGCGTATTTTCCATGCTCATCAGCATAAAAGAACGGCGCATCAAATGCCGTTACCCCACAGCGGATTAGCAGGCGTCATAGACGTTTTATTCAGGGATCGGGGCCCAGCGGTCCTGTGCCCGAATCGCTCTGGTGCTCGGCGATCGCGCGCCATCGAGGCCGGCACGGCAGGCATGAAGGACCTCGGGACGGAGACGAGGTCTTGCTTGCCGAGGATTCAGGTTGTGCCCGTGGGCATTTCGCGGCTGGCTGGGTAATCCACATCACTTCGGTGCGCCGATGACCCCACAGGGCTTTGACAGGTTTTATTGCTGGGAACAACAGTCGCCGAGGTGTATGTTCGGGGCGAGGTTACGCAACGATGCGCCCCTCCGATGATCTAGTCAGCAATAGATCGGTAACGCAGCCGTGACTTGCTTTCCAACTCATCGGGCTTTCTGCTGCCGAATGGGGTAGATGCTCACTCGCACCACCGCGTGCCTTGAACCAAGTAGGTACCAACGGAGGCCCGGCGCGGGTCATCGCAGGCCAGGCTAACCGCCACCGGGGAGTTCCACGGTGCGGCCGCTCCCTACAAGTCCCAGAACGATCAGGCTGATTTGGCCCGGTTTGGTAACCGTAAATCCGCTGCAGGGTTAATCCCAAGGCCGACAGGAGGATTGAGACATCCGATGACGACGACCGAAAATGCACTCACCCCCGACGTTCGAAACGGCATCGATTTCAAGGTCGCCGATTTGTCGTTGGCGGATTATGGTCGCCGGGACATCGAGCTCTCGGAGCAGGAGATGCCGGGTCTGATGTCGCTGCGCCGCGAGTACCACGACGTGCAGCCGCTCAAGGGCGCGCGCATCTCGGGTTCGCTGCACATGACCGTGCAGACCGCGGTGCTGATCGAGACCCTCGTCGCGCTGGGCGCCGAGGTGCGCTGGGCGTCCTGCAACATCTTCTCCACCCAGGACCACGCCGCCGCCGCGGTGGTTGTCGGCCCACACGGCACCCCGGAGGAGCCCAAGGGCGTGCCGGTGTACGCGTGGAAGGGCGAGACGCTCGAGGAGTACTGGTGGGCGGCCGAGCAGGTGCTGACGTGGCCCGACGAGCCCGCGAACATGATCTTGGACGACGGCGGTGACGCCACCATGCTGGTGCTGCGCGGCGCGCAGTACGAGAAGGCCGGCGTGGTTCCGCCCGACGAGGAAGACGACTCGACCGAGCACCGGGTGTTCCTCAACCTGCTGCGCAAGCGCTTCGAGACCGACAAGGACAAGTGGACCAAGATCGCCGCGTCGATCAAGGGCGTCTCCGAGGAGACCACCACCGGCGTGCTGCGGCTCTACCAGTTCGCCGCGGCCGGCGACCTGGCGTTCCCGGCGATCAACGTCAACGACTCGGTCACCAAGTCCAAGTTCGACAACAAGTACGGCTGCCGGCACTCGCTGATCGACGGCATCAACCGCGGCACCGACGTGCTGATCGGCGGCAAGAAGGTCCTCATCTGCGGCTACGGCGACGTCGGCAAGGGTTCGGCCGAGTCCGTGGCCGGCCAGGGTGCGCGGGTGACCGTCACCGAGATCGACCCGATCAACGCGCTGCAGGCGCTGATGGAGGGCTTCGACGTCAAGCGGGTGGAGGACGTGATCGGCGAGGCCGACATCGTCATCACCGCCACCGGCAACAAGGACATCATCACCCTCGAGCACATGAAGGCGATGAAGGACAAGGCGATCCTGGGCAACATCGGCCACTTCGACAACGAGATCCAGGTCGCCCGGTTGGAGAAGTCCGGCGCCACCAAGACCAACATCCGCCCGCAGGTCGACCTGTGGACCTTCGGCGACACCGGCAAGTCGATCATCGTGCTCTCCGAGGGCCGGCTGCTGAACCTGGGTAACGCGACGGGCCACCCGTCGTTCGTGATGAGCAACAGCTTCTCCAACCAGGTCATCGCGCAGATCGAGCTGTGGACCAAGAACGACGAGTACGACAACGAGGTCTACCGGCTGCCCAAGCACCTCGACGAGAAGGTGGCCCGCATCCACGTCGAGGCCCTCGGCGGCAAGCTGACCAAGCTCACCAAGGAGCAGGCCGAATACATCGGCGTCGACGTCGACGGCCCCTACAAGGCCGACCACTACCGCTACTGAGCCCGGGACCCCGGACTGGCGCGCCTGCCGCCCAGATCCTCAGGACGAACAGGAGCCGTGTGACCCTCAACACCATTGCGCTCGAGCTGGTGCCACCGAACGCCGACGAAGGTCGGGAGCGGGCACTCGAAGAGGCGCAGAAAGTGGTGCGGCATTCGGCCGACTCGGGCCTGGACGGCCGGATCCGGCACGTGATGATCCCCGGGATCATCGCCGAGGACGACGACCGTCCCGTTCCGATGAAGCCCAAGCTGGACGTGCTCGACTTCTGGTCGGTCGTCAAACCGGAACTGACCGGCATCAAGGGCTTGTGCACGCAGGTCACCGCGTTCATGGACGAGTCGTCGCTGCGGGGCCGACTCACCGAATTGTCCTCGGCCGGAATGGAAGGCGTGGTGTTCGTCGGCGTGCCGCGCACCATGAACGACGGCGAGGGATCCGGCGTCGCCCCGACCGACGCCCTGTCGATCTATCGCGAGCTGGTGACCAACCGGGGCGTGATCCTGATCCCCACCCGCGACGGCGAACAGGGCCGGTTCAACTTCAAGTGCGACCAGGGCGCCACCTACGGCATGACGCAGCTGCTGTACTCCGACGCGATCGTGGGCTTTCTGACCGAGTTCGCCAAGCAAACCGATCACCGGCCCGAGATCCTGCTGTCCTTTGGCTTCGTGCCTAAGATGGAAAGCCGCGTCGGACTGATCAACTGGCTCATCCAGGACCCGGGCAACGCCGCCGTGGCCGCTGAGCAGGAGTTCGTCCAAAACCTCGCCGCCTGCGAGCCGCCGCAGAAGCGTCAGCTGATGGTCGACCTCTACAAGCGCGTCATCGACGGGGTGGCCGACCTGGGCTTCCCGCTGAGCATCCATCTGGAGGCGACCTACGGGATTTCCGGTCCGGCGTTCCAGACCTTCGCGGAGATGCTCGCATACTGGTCACCGGCTAGCCGGCGGGTATAGCGCTACTGGTAGTGGCGCGTGGACTCTAACTGGGGTTGCCTTACCGCCCATCCAAGTCACCGCGAAAGATGCGGCTTTTTCTACATAGCCGACCATTGCGCATGCCAGCATGCTCTTGGGCATGGCGGTAATTCTGACTATTTCGCCTCTGGCGATCGGCCGCGCTGAGGTTCTAGGTCCGGCCAGGGTCAGCTCTTCGGGCGCGCCGATTTTCTGCAAAGCGAATTGTCAAAAATAGCGGCATTAATGGTCCGCGACCCCCCAGCCTGGGGATACCTGGCTTTACGAAAAGCAACAGGTTCTTCCGAGGTGCCTGTTAGAAACGCGCTATAAACTCATGCACTATGCCAACTTTTAATGTCAAAACCGTAGACTGGGACGAACTATACGACGGCAAGGCGTCATACGCCCCCGGAGAGCCTGGGTGGAATATTGGCGAGTTGCAACCCGCCTTGGCCGCTCTCGAACGAAAAGGGCTTTTTTCGGGACCTGTACTTGATTCCGGTTGTGGCGTCGGGGCTGCTTCATTAGCATTGGCCGAAAAAGGGTATGAAGTTGTCGGATTGGACAGGTCCAGCAACGCCATTGAACGCGCAAACAAAGCAGCCGCCGAATTGGGGCTGCCTGCGACTTTCCGCGTGGCCGACCTCAGCCAGTCAACCGGCTATGAAAATTACTTCAACACCGTTATCGACGGTCTCGTATTTCACTGCCTCCCCGAGGAGCTGAGGCATGGATACGTCGAGTCCAGTGCACGGGCGCTGAAACCAGGCGGCAAATTTTTCGCCCTCGTCTTCGCTACCGAGGCATTTCCACCCGACGCCGATTTCGGCCCGCGTCCGTTCACGGAGTCCCAATTGCGTTCCATCGTCGGTGAACACCTCATAGTGGATGACATCCAACCCGCCCGGGCCTGGATCAACGTCCCGACCACGCTGCCCGAAGGTTTCGAATACCGCAACGTCACTATCGGATGGGACGGTCGCGCGCAGCTACCGTCATGGCTGGTCAGCGCTCACCGTCAGTGACCAAGCCGGCCATGGACCACCAACAGAGCCATGGATCACCAACAGAAATGACAACCATGACCGCGAACCGATTTATAGGCTTGTGACCGTGGCGCGCGCATGGTGCCATCGCCGTCATCATGCGCGTCGCTCCACGGCTGCGACGGTGATACACGCTAGGTCGAATGACTGCAATAGAGCGCCGGCGGTGAAACGCCACGAGAGCATGCAGCTATATCCGAAACGTGGCTGAGCTTGGTGCACGCTTGCTGGTGTACCCAATCGTGGACAGGCAACAGAATCGCAATTCGAATAACACACCGGAAACTAAGTTGATGCACTGAGGACCATTCTCAGCGTCGACTGAGTTACGCCTGCCAAGATTATGGTCAGGCGGGCTTTGAGAAGGCGCGCGGCTCAGCAAGTTAACGAGGAAGGATTGGCATGAGCGAAAAGGGTCGCCTGTTTACCAGTGAGTCGGTGACTGAGGGACATCCCGACAAGATCTGTGACGCGATCAGCGACTCGGTCCTCGACGCGCTGCTGGCCGGGGACCCGCGCTCACGTGTCGCCGTCGAGACGGCCGTCACCACCGGTCAGGTTCATGTCATCGGCGAGGTCACCACGACCGCCAAGGACGCCTTCGCCGACATCACCAACACCGTTCGCGCGCGCATCCTCGACATCGGCTATGACTCCTCGGACAAGGGCTTCGACGGCGAGACCTGCGGGGTGAACATCGGCATCGGGCGTCAGTCGCCCGACATCGCCCAGGGTGTCGACACCGCCCACGAGGCGCGCGTCGAGGGCGCCGCTGACCCGCTGGACGCCCAGGGTGCCGGCGACCAGGGCCTGATGTTCGGCTACGCGATCAACGACACCCCGGAACTGATGCCGCTGCCAATCGCGCTGGCCCACCGGCTGTCGCGCAAGCTGACCGAGGTCCGCAAGAACGGCACGCTGCCCTACCTGCGCCCGGACGGCAAGACCCAGGTCACCATCGAGTACGAGGACAACGTTCCGACCCGGTTGGACACCGTGGTGGTCTCCACCCAGCACGCCGACGGGATCGACCTGGAAAAGACGCTGGATCCCGACATCCGCAAGCACGTCCTGGAGACCGTGCTCAAGGAGTTGGCGCACGAGACGCTGGACTCGTCAGCGACGCGGGTGCTGGTCAACCCGACCGGCAAGTTCGTCGTCGGCGGCCCGATGGGCGACGCCGGCCTGACCGGCCGCAAGATCATCGTCGACACCTACGGCGGCTGGGCGCGGCACGGCGGCGGGGCCTTTTCCGGCAAGGACCCGTCCAAGGTGGACCGGTCGGCGGCCTACGCGATGCGCTGGGTGGCCAAGAACATCGTCGCCGCCGGGCTGGCGGAGCGGGTCGAGGTGCAGGTGGCCTACGCCATCGGCAAGGCCGCCCCGGTCGGGCTGTTCATCGAGACGTTCGGCACCGCGACGGTCGACCCGGTCAAGATCGAAAAGATCGTGCCCGAGGTGTTCGACCTGCGTCCCGGCGCGATCATCCGCGACCTGGACCTGCTGCGCCCGATTTATGCGCAGACCGCCGCGTACGGGCACTTCGGTCGCACCGACGTCGAGCTGCCCTGGGAGCAGCTGAACAAGGTCGACGACCTCAAGCGCCATCTAGGCGCCGAGTTGTCCGCTGCCCAGCCTTAACCCGTGCGTCGAGAAACATCCGTCAGCAGAACAGGATTGCCGTGAGCAATACGCCAGCCGACCTGCACTACACCGCCGAACACGAGTGGGTTCGGCGCAGTGCGCAGGACAGGGTGCGGATCGGGATCACCGACTTCGCGCAGTCCGCTCTCGGCGACATCGTCTTCGTCCAGCTCCCCGACGTCAGCACTCAACTGACCGCCGGCGAATCCTTCGGCGAGGTGGAATCGACCAAATCCGTGTCGGACCTCTACGCCCCCCTAACCGGCAATGTGGCCGCAGTCAACCGCGATCTGGACACCAGCCCGCAGTTGATGAACTCCGACCCCTACGGCGCCGGCTGGCTGCTAGACATCCAAGTCGATGGATCCGAGATCGAGGCACTCGACTCGAGTATCGCAGCACTGCTGGATGCGGACACCTACCGCGCTACCCTCCACGAACCACCAAACACCTTGTGATCCAAGTGATTCAAAGCTGTTCGGGGTCAGCCGAGCCGCAAACACGACTCCCGGCCAGCCGTGGACGCGATGAGAGTCGTGAGGCGCCGCGACTTAGCTAAATAACGTTACTAACGAAGGATGGAGATTTCGTGACGATCGCGGTGACAGGTTCGATTGCGACCGACAACCTGATGCGGTTCCCCGGCCGATTTTCCGAGCACCTGCTGGCCGAGCACCTGCAGAAGGTGTCCCTGAGCTTCCTGGTCGACGACTTGGTGATTCACCGCGGCGGCGTGGCGGGCAACATCGCGTTCGCCATCGGTGTGCTGGGCGGCGACGTGGCGCTGGTCGGCGCGGCCGGTGACGATTTCGGCGAGTACCGCGACTGGCTGCAGTCCCACGGCGTCAACTGCGACCACGTGCTGATCTCGAAGACCGCGCACACCGCGCGCTTCGTATGCACCACCGACGAGGACATGGCCCAGATCGCGTCGTTCTATCCCGGCGCGATGTCCGAGGCCCGCAACATCAAGCTCGCCGACCTGGTGTCGTCGCAGGGCAAGCCGGACCTGGTGATCATCGGGGCCAACGACCCGGACGCGATGGTGGTGCACACCGAGGAGTGCCGCACGCTCGGCCTGCCATTCGCCGCCGACCCGTCCCAGCAGCTGCCCCGCCTGTCCGGCGACGAGATCGACAAGCTGGTCGACGGCGCGGCCTACCTGTTCACCAACGACTACGAGTGGGAGCTGTTGCGCTCCAAGACCGGCTGGTCCGAGGCCGATGTGCAGCAGAAGGTGGACCTGCGGGTCACGACGCTTGGCGCCAAGGGCGTCGACATCGTCGAGCGCGACGGGACCACCACCCACGTCGGCGTGGTGCCCGAGACCAGCCAGACCGACCCCACCGGCGTCGGCGACGCGTTCCGGGCCGGCTTCCTGACCGGGCGCAGCGCCGGGCTGAACCTCGAGCGTTCGGCGCAGCTGGGCTCGCTGGTGGCGGTGCTGGTGCTCGAGTCGACCGGAACCCAGGAGTGGGCGTGGGACCGCGAGGTCGCCAAGACCCGGCTGGCGGACGCCTACGGCGACGAGGCGGCCGCCGAGATCGCGGCGGTGCTCGCCTAATTCGGTCAGCCCTTCGCGCTCTGAGGTGCTTGGTCCAGTGCTACCTGCACACCAGGCAATGCGCCGCACGGCCAGTACCCCAAACGCCGAGCGGTCAAGTCCCGGGAAGTGGTGTAGTGCTGCGTGATCCGGTGGGTTAGGCGGTGAGTGCGGGCATGTCGTTGGCTCCTATGTCGGGGTTGTCGTCGGTGATGGTGGTCAGGCGGCAGCGGGTG
>NZ_JACKSY010000097.1:0-238047 GCF_025821985.1 Mycobacterium timonense
CTAGTGTCCTGAGTTATTAATTCGTTTGCAGTAGTTGGCGACGGATTCCAGGATTTGGTCGGCGGTTTTTGTCCAGACGTAGGGCTTAGGGTTGTCGTTCCAGTGCTCGATCCAGGCGCGGATGTCGGTGTTGAGTTGGCGGACTGAGGTATGGGTGCCGCGGCGTAGTTTNTTGGTGGTCAGTTCGGCGAACCAGCGTTCGACGAGGTTGAGCCAGCTTGAGCTGGTCGGGGTGAAGTGCAGAACGAAGCGGGGATGGTTGGTCAGCCAACGTTTTACCGCCGGGGTTTTGTGGGTGGAGGCGTTGTCGAGCACGACGTGGCAGTCCAGATCGGCGGGGACTTCGGCGTCGATCTTCTTCAGGAAAGCCAGGAACTCCTGGGCGCGATGCCGCGAATGCAGAGAGCCGATCACCTTGCCGGTGGCCAGATCCAGCGCGGCATACAGGCTTGAGGTGCCGTGACGGACGTAGTCGTGGNTGGCNCGCGCCGGGGTGCCGGGCAGCATCGGGAACACCGGTGCGGTGCGGTTAAGCGCCTGGATCTGAGTCTTCTCGTCCACGCACAAGACCATGGCCCGCTCCGGCGGGTCCAGATAGAGCCCGACGATGTCGCGGACCTTGGCCACAAACAGCGGATCCTTGGACAGTTTCCACGAATCCTGTTTGTGTGGAGCCAATCCGAACGCCCGCCACACCCGTGAGACCATCGACTGGCTCAGTCCCAGGTGCTGCGCCATCGACCGGGTTGACCAATGTGTGGCACCCGGTGGCGCTGTCTNCAACGTCGCAGTGATCAACGCCTCGATCTGCTCGTCACCCACTACCCGAGGCCGGCCCGGTCGCGGCTCGTCGAGCAGTCCGTCGCACCGCTTAGCGGCGAACCGGTTGCGCCACTTGGAAATCGTGTTCCGATCCAACTCCAGCCGGTCGGCGACCTCGACATTGCTGCCGCCATCAGCACACGCCAGCACGATCCGGGCCCGCAGCGCCAACCCCGCGGCACTATTGCGGCGCCGCACCCAACCCTCTAACTCGGCGCGTTCATCCTCGGTCAACACGATCTTCGCGGCATGCGGGGACGGCATCACCTACAACCCCGCGGCACTATTGCGGCGCCGCACCCAACCCTCTAACTCGGCGCGTTCATCCTCGGTCAACACGATCTTCGCGGCATGCGGGGACGGCATCACCTACAATAACAAGAACCCACGAATTAACGACTCAGGACACTAGGCGGTGTCGGCCAGGCGGGCAGCCAGGCCGAGCTTTTCGACGAGGCTCTGCCAGTCGGCCGCCGAGACCGCATAGGTCGGACGTGGGTGGTGGGAACGTCCGGCGACCACGAGCAACGCTGCTTGAGCCCGTCGAACGCGCGACAGCCGACGGTCAGGGATGGCATGCCGGCGATGTCGATCCGTAGCGCTGGCATGGTCGAAAAGTATTGGCCCACAGCGTCGCTCGCGACATGCCGGGCGGACGGGACGGCATGTCCGGCCGAGAGCCGGTAGGTGGCCGGGGTGGCCGTCACCCGTGCCACCCAGGTCATCGCCATGACGGCGTCGTTGTTCGGGTCGATGACCCGGATACGGTCGGCGTCCAGGTCGATGAACAGTTGCGGTTGCGAGAGCGACCGGATCAGGCGTTGCTGCTTCCGCAGCGCGAACGAACCCATCCGTTGGCTCTCCAACGGGTTGGGGAACAGCAGACACCGAATCGGTTCCCCGGTGGCGGGCCCGCGCGCCGCCGACCAGCCGCCCAGGGCAAGCAATTCGTCGAAGTCGGCCGCGCCGAGCGACGCGTCGACCAGCGGACCGGCGGCGCGGCAAGCGGTGTCCCCGGCCCGATGCGACGGTCTCGACCGCCCAACACGAAGCGGCGTCGGCCGGAGTGCAGATGAAGGGCGGCGCCGTTGTCCACCCACAGGCCCAGCTGCGCGTCAGCCAGTGGATAGACCTCGGGGCGCCGGCGGCCGATGGTGAGCCTGTCGCCGGCGACAGTGAGGAGGTAGGTGCGGCGCGACCGCCCACACAGGTAGCCACCGATCGCCGCGCCCACCACAACCAGCCCGAGCGGCAGGGCGTAGATGGCCGCGGCGCCGATGTGCGGCGTGCGGAGATTGACGATCTTTCACCGCGATGAACACGACGAAGGCGATGAAGACTGCGGTGTAGCCCGCCTGCCAGTACCGAATTCCCTTGATCCACTTGGAGGAGAAGGCGGCAGCGGAGGCGACGAACTGGCGCGACGCCGTCGATTCGTTGTCGATGCTCATATCGATAGCGTCCTTTCGCCGGCCCCCTACCGATCGCAACAATGTAGACCCCCGGGACCGCTGCCGGAGGTGGTATGCGAGTAACCGGCGAACCCGCCGGCAGCGTCAGCGGACAGCAGCTACCCGTCAGCGCCCGCACATCACGGTAATCGTGCTGCGGCATAAGGGTTGTCGCGCGTGCTGGCCTACGTATTGCACGAATCTAAGTACGGTGTACTATACTCAGCGTGGCCGCGCCGATTCCCGCCCGCATGGCCGATCACCCCACGGTGCGCACGGTGCTGGCCCGCGAACGCCAGAGCCCCGGCGTGATCGACGCCGACTGGCTGCGCGGACTATGCCTGGCGGCCGGCGTCGACGACGTGGCCTTCGCCCGCGTCGACAATCCGGACTTGGCATCCGAGCGCGAACACGTCCAGGCCGCGCTCCCCGGCGCCCAAAGCTACATCTCGCTAGTGGTGAAGATGAACCGCGACAACGTTCGCTCGACGGCGCGCAGTGTGGCGAACCAGGAATTCCATCGCAGCGGAGAGAGGAGCAACGAGGCCGCGCACCGGATCACCCGTGTGCTCGAAGACGCCGGCTACCGCGCCTTAAGCCCCTCGGCGAGCTTTCCGATGGAGATGGACAACTTCCCCGGGCGCATCTGGGTGGTGGCGCACAAGCCCGTCGCCGTGGCCGCCGGCCTGGGCGTGATGGGCATTCACCGTAACGTGATCCATCCGAAGTTCGGCAACTTCATCCTGCTGGCCACCATCATCGTCGCCGCGCCTATCACTAGCTACGGTGAGCCACTTGACTATTCGCCGTGCCTGCAGTGCAAGCTGTGCGTGGCCGCATGCCCGGTGGGCGCCATCAAGAAGAACGGCGACTTCGACTTCCTCGCCTGTTCGACGCACAACTACCGCGAGTTCATGGGCGGCTTCACCGACTGGAC
Organism: Mycobacterium timonense; assembly: GCF_025821985.1. Lineage (NCBI taxonomy): Bacteria > Bacillati > Actinomycetota > Actinomycetes > Mycobacteriales > Mycobacteriaceae > Mycobacterium > Mycobacterium timonense. The sequence goes on from NZ_JACKSY010000097.1 coordinate 3,211, forward strand.
CACCATCGCCGTGGAGTCGGTATTGAACTCCTTGAACTTCTCGCCGATGTGCATCATCGATTTGAATGCGGGGGCGTCCTTGGGTGTCATCGGAACGGAGTGCTGCGTGGCAACGTCGTCCAGAGAAGGCGAGAGCACACCGAGAGCGACCGCGATGAACAGCCAGCCCAGGGTGATCGGCAGCGACAGGATGCGGATGAGCCGGGGGATTACCGGCAGGCGGGGCCTCAGACGCGGGTTACTCATACGGATTTCACCAAGCAGTAGATGAATGGTTGGTACTCGCTGCTGTTGCGGTCGTCGCGCACCTCGCCATCGACGATGACGCGACACCGCAGGGCATGCACCGTTGTGCTGCCTTGAGCAACTATGTTGGCCGACATCGATGGCAGCGTCGTGACGATGGTGAACGACCACGGCAGTGGGACACCGTCAACGAGGTGCGGCTGACCGTTTTCGTCGCGGTAATTGGCGTCCACCGTCCCGTCTGGGACACCGGTTATCTCGTAGGTGATGTGCTTAGGGTGAAAGGGCTTGGTGTCACCGGCGTTGCCCTCACCACTCCCCGCCCCGCCGTTAACCCCGAATGTGTCCCGAATGGGTCAAGTCCAGGAACGTGGTGTACGAGGTCATCGTGTGATTCTTCGTGGGGTGATGGTTCAGGCAGTCAGTGCCGCGGGGGTGTCCTCCTGTTCTGTCGGCGTTTCGTTGATGCCGCGTGATTTGCTCAAGACGTCGAGGCCGAGGTAGCGCCGGGACTCGGCCCCCTCGTCATGCTGCTCGGCCAGCACGGCTCCGACAAGGCGGATGAGGGCGTTACGGTCGGGGAAGATGCCGACGACGTCGGTACGGCGGCGGATCTCTTTGTTGAGACGCTCCTGGGGGTTGTTCGACCAGATTTGGCGCCAGATCTGCTTGGGAAACGCGGTGAAAGCCAGTAGATCCGGCCGCGCCTCCTCCAAATGCTCGGCGGTCTTGGGGAGCTTCTCGGCGAGTGCGTCGATGATCCGGTCATGTGGGGCAGCAACGGATTCCGCGTCGGATTGGTCGAACACCGAATGCAACAGAGTCTTGACCCACGGCCACGATGCCTTCGGAGTAACGGCCATCAGATTCGTCGTGTAATGCGTGCGGCAGCGCTGCCACGTAGCTCCTGGCAGTGTGGCACCGATCGCGGCCACCAGCCCCGCATGCGCGTCGGAGGTCACCAGCTTCACCCCGGACAGGCCGCGGGCGGTCAGCGACCGCAGGAACGTCAGCCAGCCTGCCCCGTCCTCGGCGGTGGACACGTCGATGCCCAGGATCTCGCGGTAACCATCGGCGTTGACCGCGACGGCGATCAAAGCGTGCACGTTGACCACCCGGCCGGCTTCACGGACCTTGAGTACCAGGGCGTCGGCTGCGACGAACGTGTAGGGGCCAGCATCCAGGGGCCGGGTGCGGAAGGCCTCGACGGCGGTGTCGAGTTCCTTGGCCATGACGCTGACTTGGGACTTCGACAGGCCGGTGATGCCCAGGGTCTCGACGAGGCGGTCCATCCGCCGCATGGACACCCCGAGCAGGTAACAGGTGGCGACCACTGTGGTCAGTGCCCGCTCAGCACGCTTGCGCCGTTCCAACAGCCAGTCCGGGAAGTAACTACCCTGACGCAGCTTTGGGAATCGCAAGACTAATGAGCCTGCGCGAGTGTCGAATTGGCGGTGTCGGTACCCGTGGCGAAAATTGGTGCGTTCGGTGCTGCGCTCACCGTATCCGGCGCCGCACAGTGAGAAGCATCCCGGGATGTCCGGAGACTCCATTTCTTGGAAAAGATGGAGTCATGTCATGTCAGGTGGTGCGTCGAAGAGGTACCCGCCGGAGCTGCGTGAGCGGGCGGTGCGGACGGTCGTCGAGATCAGCGATCAGCACGATTCGGAGTGGGCAGCGATTTGTGAGGTTGCCCGGCTGCTCGGGGTTGGCACGGCCGAGACGGTGCGCCGCTGGGTGCGCCGGGCCCAGATCGATGCCGGTACACGGCCAGGAACGACGACTGAAGAGTCCGCAGAGCTTAAACGCTTGCGGCGGGAAAACGCTGAACTGCGCAGGGCTAACGCGATTTTGAAGACGGCGTCGGCTTTTTTCGCGGTCGAGATCGACCGGCCAACATACTGATCACCCGGTTCATCGCAGAGCATCAGGGCCGCCGTGAGGGTCCTGACGGTCTGCGTTGGGGCGTCGAGTCGATCTGCACCGAGCTCGCCGAGCTGGGTGTACCGATCGCCCCATCGACCTACTACGACCAGCTCAATCATCAGCCGAGCCGTCGTGAGATCCGCGATGATGAGCTCAAAGACCACATCAGGCGGGTGCATGCCGCCAACTACAACGTTTACGGTGCCCGCAAAGTGCGGTTGGCCTTAAATCGTGAGGGCATTGCGGTCGCCCGATGCACCGTGGAGCGGCTGATGGCCGAACTTGGCCTGGCGGGGACCATACGAGGCAAGGTGCGCAAGACGACGATCGCTGATCCGGCCGCGACCCGGCCCGCTGATCTCGTGGGGCGCCGGTTCGGGCCGCCGGCGCCGAACCGATTGTGGGTTGCCGACCTCACCTATGTATCGACGTGGTCTGGGTTTGCCTACGTCGCCTTCGTGACCGACGCTTATGCGCGACGGATCCTGGGCTGGCGGGTCGCGGCGACGATGGCCACCTCGATGGTCCTCGACGCCATCGAGCAGGCCATCTGGACTCGCCAACAAGAAGGGGTGCTGGATTTCAAAGATGTTGTCCACCATACGGATAGGGGATCTCAGGTCGACACGGGGTCAGTTTTCATACGACGCGGACATTGCCATGGCCTACAAGCTCATTGACGCCGCACAAGCCCGCTGGCGTGCCGTCAACGCACCACACCTGGTCGCCCTCGTCCGAGCCGGGGCGGTGTTCCACAAAGGAAAACTGCTCGAACGCCATCAACCGAAACGGAGGTCGCCTGAAACACCCCAATCCACAGGTATTGACAATTCCTCTGTGGATGAACGTGGCAAGCAACTCGCGCAGCACGTCGGGTGGCAGGTGGTGAGTCGTTCGGCCAACACGGCAGGCAGATCGATATTGTGGGCAGTGGTCATCGCGTCGATTCCTTTGCTCGAGAAACTTTGGACGGTCTCTCGAAGAATCACGCGATGACCTTCAATCACTCGGCTACGACACGCCGGTACCGCTCATCAGGTCCGACTCGTACACCACTGTGCTGGACGCAACCCCCCGAATGCGGACAACTGCATACGCACCCAGCGAAATCACAACAACAAGAAGCAGCGGCATCCACGCCCTTCGTAAAGTACGAAACATCCGCTACCTCCTGACTTTCGCGGCGGTCGAGACCACAACCCAAACGGGACAACCGCCCAAGCGCCGCCCACACACCCTAAGGCCTAACTGGAACTCAAGTTCCGCGTGCCGGTCGTCGAGAGCTGTACAGGACGGGCAGACTGTTTTCTCGCCGGAACCTCAGTCGAAGCGGGCGGTAAGGACAGATCCAATTCGTGACCGTGAAGAACGGCCCCGCCGCACTGTGTTCTGCGATCCGTGCCCGCAGACCGCAGCCATGATTGCTTCGCTTCTGTTGATCCACAAGGTGATCGCCGACTGGACCTCCGGCCAAAATCGAATACGTTTGTTCGACTCCGGGTCACTTGCGCCGGTAGCTGCTGACACTGCTTGCGAACGACCGTTGGTCGCCACGTCGAGTCCTGAGACGGTCGGCTTCCGAGTGAGTCCGAGTAGTCCGGCTCAGTAATAGGTATCAGGCGCGGCTGCGCCGCCTGGCGGTTGATAGCCAGCTGCTGAATTCCGCAGCTGCCATATCAGCTCAGGGCAGAGCAAGTTCACCGCATACGAAACCAGGTAATTGGCTGCGAACTCGTCGTTGGGCGTGACGTCACTCTTGACATCGCCCATGACTTGTCCGTAGCCCTGTCCCCGGCCGACTTTGTCACAGATTCCGTGGCCGTAGCCGATCGCGTCATTGTTGGGAAATGCGTAATGCCGCCGCACCACGACGTCATATACGTACTCGACCTCGGGCGCTGGAGCGGCTTGCACCCTCGGTGGTGACATCACCAGGAGCCCGCCGACGGCAACTGCGCCGACGAGGGAAGCGACCAGCCATTTACGATTCATTGCCGGCGTCACCGCAATCGGATGCAACAAAGGTGCCCCTCGGCCACCTGCCGAGCTGACCGGCTTCGCACGCCTACAGGCACGGCTATAGATGTTAAACTATTTAACCGATGAGGTCCAAGTTCCTCTGCATACGGACCTACTCACCATCCTGGCCGCGCGCTTCCCGATAACCCACGGGGACGCGCTTGTGCTGACGCTCCAGATGTGACGCGCGGAGTGCGGCGCGACTGACCTTGCCTGCGCTGTTGAGCGGCAGCTCCGCTACCGCATACCAGTATTGCGGAATTTTGAAGCCCGCGAGCTTGAGGCGGGCGAAGGCACCCAGTTCCTCGGGCCGTGGCGGATGAGCCGAGTTCATTGGAACGATGAACGCAGCCAAGGTTTCTCCGAGTCGTGTCTCCGGCACCCCCACAACGCCGACGGCGGCGACCGCGGGGTGGGCGCTGAGCACATTCTCGACTTCCAGCGGATAAATGTTCTCCCCACCGCGAACCACCATGTCGTGCCGACGACCGCGAAGGTGGAGATAGCCGTCGGCATCTACCACACCCAGATCGCCTGTGTGCAACCATCCATCGGCGTCCTGGACCGAAAGGTGCGCCGCGGCGGCGAACACTTCGCCGACTCCAGCCCGGTCCGGCTCGTCGATCCGCAGACGAAGGCCGGTCACCGGCCGGCCGACGGTGGACAGCACGTCGGGGTCTTTGGCTGCGGCCCACCGATGATCGTCTGGACCCAAGCTGCTGATCGGGCTGCCCTCGGTTTGGCCGTAGAGGCTGACCATCGCGACGTCGGGCACCACTTCAAGAACGCGTCGCAACGTGTCGACGGTGATCGGCGCGGCACCATAGATCAATGTTTTCAGCGGAACTGCGTCGAGAAGCCCCTCGCTGAGCAACATCTCGATCATGGTCGGGACGAGCAGGCAGTGGGTAGCGCCGAACCGCGTCAGGTTGCGCCACCAATCGAAGGAGAATTTGGTGGTGCAGATAACTGCCGCTCCGGCCGTGAGGGCTACCAAGACGTTGCCCAATCCCCCGATGTGATGCAGCGGTGAGCCGGTGGCGTAGCGGTCGTCGGGGCCAATGCCGATCAGGCGACGCAAAAGCGTAGAGCGAGCGTCCAGCACGAGATCGCTGAGCGGAACGCGCTTGGGAACTCCGGTTGTTCCCGCGGTGTGCAGGAAGATCGACGTGGAACCTGGTTCCGGATGCGGCGGACGCCTCGACACCGGCAAGGAAGGTATCGGTATCGCCCGTATCCCAACCGCGTCGGCAACCTGGCGAGCCGTCTCCGCGAACGCGGCCTCGGTGAGCAGGACTGACGATCCGCTCCGACGCACTATCTCAGCCAGCTCCACCGCCGTCATCCGCGGCCCGAGCGGAGCGAGCGGTCTGTTGGCGGCGGCACCGCCTAGCAGGAGTGCAAGCGCACGGGCATTGGTGGTGAGCAAGGCGGGTATCGGTTGGCCTGCCGGAACGTCGAGGTCGACGAGCAGGTCCGCGCCTGCCACGGCTTGTCCGATCAGGTCGCGACCACTGACGGGGCCCGCGTCGCCGATGACAGCGGGACGTTCACTGCTTTGGTGGACGGCGCAAATCCGCTCGAGCCAGGTCATAAGAGCGGCCGAGCCGAACTGGTTGAAAAGGAACTTCGCAAGCGTTCTCCTCGCCGTTTCACTAAAACGATAAATAGTTTACTGTTTACGTGAATTGTCACGAAGGAGGGCACGGCCGGGTGCGGATTATCGTCACGGGTGGAAACAGTGGAGTCGGGAAAGCGACCGCGCACGCGATGGCCTCCGCCGGCCACGAAGTGATCATCGCCTGCCGGACCCTGGCGACGGCGTACGAGGCCGCGGCGTCGATGCCCGGCAATGTCGAGGTGCGCGAGCTGGATCTGGCCGACCTCACCAGCGTGCGCAAGTTCGCCGATACCGTCGACTTCGTCGACGTGCTTGTGAACAACGCCGGCGTGTTGGGCTTACCTCTGACCCGAACAGCCGACGGTTTCGAGGCTCACATGGGCACCAACCACCTCGGCCACTTCGCCTTGACCTGCCTGCTCGGCGACCGGATCCGCGACCGTGTCGTCGCGGTGGCCAGTACCAACTACCTCACTGCCCGCATGCACTTCGACGACCTCAACTATCACCACCGCCGCTACAACCCGTGGTCGGCCTACGGAGAATCCAAACTGGCGAACCTGCTGTTCGTGCGGGAATTGGTCGCCCGCGGCAAGACCGCCTATGCCTCCGATCCCGGCATGACCGATACCGGGATCACCCGTAATGGTTCGGGCGTAATGCAGTGGGCGGGCCGAGTGCTCTCGCCGCGCATCGCGCAGAGTCCGGCCGACGGCGCCCGCTCGACCATTCAGGCGATCACCACGAACCTGCCCAACGGCACCTACATCGCGCCGCGCGGTCTCATGCACCAGTGGGGCACACCGAAGCCGACCAAGCTCAGAGCCAAGGCGCGCGACCCGGAGAGCGCGCGGCGACTCTGGGAGATCTCTGCGTCGCTCACCGGTTGCGAGTGGCAGGACAGCCGTCCATGACTGTCGAGCGCCTACTGCCGACGCCCGAGACACGCGAACTGGTCCGCCTCGCGGCCGATGTCGCCGACAAGGTGCTCGATCCGATCGTCGACGCGCACGAGAAGAACGAGACCTATCCCGAAGGAGTCTTCGCGACGCTGGGTGAGACCGGTCTGCTGACACTGCCGCATCCGCAGGAATGGGGCGGTGGCGGACAGCCGTACGAGGTCTACCTGCAGGTTCTCGAGGAATTGGCCGCTCGGTGGGCGGCGGTCGCGGTAGCTGTCAGCGTCCACGTACTGGCTTGCCATCCGTTGATCGCGTTCGGCACCGACGAGCAACAACAGCAGTGGCTGCCGACCATGCTGAGTGGCCACACGATCGGTGCCTACAGCTTGTCCGAGCCGCAGGCCGGTTCCGATGCCGCCGCGCTGACCTGTAAGGCCGCCGCAGTCGACGGGGGTTACCGCGTCAACGGCGCGAAGGCGTGGATCACCCACGGCGGCATAGCAGACTTCTACAGCCTCTTCGCCCGCACGGGTGAAGGTAGCCAAGGCATTTCCTGCTTCTTGGTCGACAAGGACACCGACGGGCTGACATTCGGCAAACCCGAGGAGAAGATGGGCTTGCATGCCATCCCGACCACCACAGCGCACTACGACAACGCTTTTGTGTCTGCCCAACGCCGGATCGGCGCCGAGGGGCAGGGACTCCAGATCGCCTTCAGCGCACTGGATTCCGGACGCCTGGGCATTGCCGCGGTAGCCGTCGGGCTGGCGCAGGCGGCACTCGACGAGGCGGTTTCCTATGCCCATCAACGGACGACTTTCGGCCGCAGGATCATCGACCATCAAGGCCTGGCGTTCCTGCTGGCCGACATGGCCGCCGCCGTCGACTCTGCGCGTGCCACATACCTGGACGCGGCGCGCCGACGCGATGCCGGCCTGCCGTACTCGCGCAACGCCTCCGTGGCAAAGCTCGTCGCCACCGACGCCGCGATGAAGGTCACCACCGACGCCGTCCAGGTGTTCGGCGGCTATGGCTACACCCGGGATTATCGCGTCGAGCGCTACATGCGCGAAGCAAAGATCACCCAGATTTTCGAAGGCACAAACCAGATCCAGCGGCTGGTCATCGGTCGATCGTTGGTCGGATCATGACTTCTCGCCTGGGTTCAGCGGACAGCAGCTACCAACGTCCCCAGTTGCGCCTGGCGCCCAGCCCTACCGCCGAGTCGCGAGCATTCTGGACCGGCGGCCGCAACGGCGAGTTATTGATCACCCGCTGCCACGGCTGCGGCCACTTCTTCCACCCACCGGGGCCGGCCTGCTGGCGTTGCCGCAGCACCGACGTTGCACCGGAAGCCGTCTCCGGTCGAGCCGTTGTCGCGGCCTATACGGTCAACCGCCAGAACTGGATTCCGGGTTTCGAACCGCCCTACATCGTGGCGATGGTCGAGCTTGTCGAGGATTCCGACGTTCGCCTGATCACCAACGTGGTCGACATCGGCCCGGACGAGATCGGCGTCGGTATGCCGGTGGAGGTTTTCTTCGAGGACTGGACCGCGCTGTCGGGCGAGGAGGACAGCCGGGTGTGGTTGCCGCTATTCCGTCCCGTCAAAAGCTGATCACGCCAGTGGGCCGGCCGTGCTGCTAATGTGACAGTCAACTGTCAAACCGTCGAAGAGGACGTGAAATGACCAGCCAAGCAATGCCCGTCACGCTGCGCTCGCCCGCGGACCTGACTCCGGCCCTCCTGACCTCGCTGCTGCGTCGGCACCGGCCAGCGGTGACGGTCACCGACGTGCGCGTCCGGAGCACCTGGCAGGGGACCACGTCACACATCCACATCGACGTGGACTACGCCGACGCCGACACCGACCTACCACCGAAACTTTTCGTCAAGACGCAACTGGGCACGGTGCACGATCTTCCCGCCGCGGTCGACGAGTCCCTATCGGAGGGTGGCGGCGGGACGGTTCTACTGGACGACGAGACGACGTTCTATCGCAATCTTCGTGAAGACCTCGACGTCGAGACCATGACGACCTACTTCGCCGAACACCTCGACGGCCCGTCACAGTTCCTGGTGATCGGCGAAGACATCACATTGCGCGGAGCGCAGGTGCCCGACGCGGTAGCCGGTCTGACTGTCGAGCAGGTCGATGAACTATTGGCGACGCTGAGCCGCGTGCATGCCCCTTTCTGGGCGAATCCGAGGCTCGACGCGCGCGGCGACCTGACGTGGCTGCAGCATCCCGTCACGGGGGGGTTCGCAGAATTCTTGCGCACCAACGGTTTCGCGATCATACGTGCGTTCATCGACATTCCCTATAAGCGAGAGCTTCTCGATGCGACCGGCGCGGACATGGACACCATGGAGGCGGCGTTCTGGACCCTGCAGGACCGAGTGGCTCGCGAACCGATCACGCTGTTGCACGGAGACCCGCACCCGCGCAATACCTACGTTCTACCCGACGGCCGGGTGGGGCTACTGGACTGGCAGTTGGTGCGGCGGGGCTCTTGGTCCCACGACGTCGGATACGCGTTGATCGGCGCGCTACCGCCGGCGTTGCGTCGCGAGCACGAGCGTGAACTGCTCGATAAGTACCGCGGGCGATTGCTCGACGCCGGTGTCTCATCCCTGCCGGACCGCGAACAGATCTGGACCGCCTATCGGCAGAGCCCGGCGTGGGGATTTTGCATGTGGGCCATTACGCCCGATCAGATGTATTCCGTCGAGATCGTGCGTGCTGTGCTCGGCCGCTTCGCCGAGGCGTATGCAGACCTCGGCACCGGCAAGTTGTTGAGCTGAGCAACAACATCGTTGCCGAGATGTCAGTGAGCGGGAAGGTCGGCGCGTACGTGCGACATGCGGCTCTGGCTATCCTTCCAGCCCGGCCTATCGGTTGTTCCAGACGGTCTCCGGTCTAGCCTGCAGCAGATGAACCTCGCCGTCGGCATCCACCGCCCACTCCACGTCCATGGCGTACCCGGCGTTCTGCTCGATTTGTAGGGCGAGTCGCGCAACCCGGAGCAGCGTATCGTCATCGAGGCTGGGGGCATCTCCCTCGCCGGGGGCGAGATCGACAATCCGGACAGCCCCGGACTCGTACCGATGCGCGCGAGTCTGGCGCGCAATCGCCCGCTTGCGCACGCTCAACGAGGACTTGTCGACCCAGGCGCTGTCGCTTTCCACATCGCCCCTGACCACTCCTTCACCCAGGCCAAGGGCTGACGCGATATAAATCTGGGTACGGTCTCCCGTCACCGGCTCCAACGTCATCGTCACCCCCGCTGCGACCGCCGGCACCATTTGCTGAACAACCACCGCCATCGCGACATCATCGGAGGCCACGTTGAACCGCCGCCGATACCCGATCGCCCGCGGTGTATACAGACTTGCCCAACAGCGGACAACGGCATCAAGCAGCGCGGGTGCACCCTCGATCCACAAATAGGTGTCTTGCTGACCGGCAAACGACGCCGCGGCCGTGTCCTCGGCGATCGCGCTCGACCGTACAGCCACCGGTCCGCCACCGATCTGGGCGTACGACTCCACAATCTGGTCAGCGAGGGTCTCCGGCAGGGCGACTTGATCGAACAGCGCGGTGATTGCCGCTGACCGGTCCCGGTCGGTACCCGTTGTCGCCAGTAGTTCGGCGATGCGTGGCGCCACTCCTGCGGCGGCAACGGCCTCGCGGTAGGCGCTCACGGTGATTACGAATCCTGGGGGAACCGAAAGGCCTTGCTGGGCCAGCGCGCCGAGGCCTGTAGCCTTGCCGCCGACCTCGTGTCCTATCTGCTGAGTACACCGGTGCAGCGGGACAACATGCGTCGCCGCGTTTTCCGTCCGGGGCGTACCTTCCGCCACCCCCGGGCCGTTAGCCGAGCCAGTCGTCATAGTGGTCGCCGGCCTCTATTTGATGACGAATTCGGGTATGCGATAACCGCTGTCACCTAGGTCGACGATGCGCATCTGCACCGGCTGCCCGATCCGGACATCGGCTGGATCCGCATCGATGACCGCGTTGATCCGCAGGCCCGGCTGCTCCACCAGTTCGATGAGCCCGACGACGTAAGGGGGCACACGGCCGGGAACGAGCGCCTGGCGGACCACAATGTAGCTGAAGATCGTGCCGTCGCCGCTGACTTCCTCGAAGTGTACCGGGCCACCGGTGAAGCGGCTGCGCTCCAACGGCGGGTGGATCCACTTGCCGGTGTCGTCACAGCGGCACAGCATCAACTTGCCGGCCTTCAAACCCTCCCAGTACGGTGCCGTATCGGGGTCAGGTACTGGAATCGGTGCCGCCAGCGCAGGATTCGTCACGGGTGCTCCCTGCTGTAGATGTTCGCTCCGCCGAAAGGCCCGCCGCCCGCGGTCACCAAGGCAAGTTGGGCGCCATCGACCTGCCGCACGCCGGCTGCGTGCCGCAATTGGAGTGCTGCCTCGTAGTGGTGGTTGAGGCCGTGGATATAGCCTTCGGACAACAGCCCACCGTGCGGGTTAACCACCACGTCCCCCCCGTAGGTGGCGCGCCCGGTCGAAAAGAACTTGCCCACTTCGCCTTTTTCGCAGAAGCCGAATCCCTCCATGGTCGCCATCACTGTGTAGGTGAAGCAGTCATACATGCAGGCTACATCGATGTCGCCGGGGCGCAGGCCCGTCTGCTCCCAGATTTTCGGACCGGCCGTGCGCGAGTACATCTCGGTGGGGTCGTCCCAGTCGCTCCAGCCCGAACCGCCCTGCGAGTTCGACGATCCGACGAGCCACATCGGTGGCTGCTTGCTATCACGGGCCATGTCCTCGCCGACGATCAGCACCGCTACCGCGCCATCGACCTCCGACGTGCAGTCCAGTACCCGGAACGGCTCGTTGATCCAGCGTGCCGCGAGATAGTCATCCATGGTCAACGGTTCGCGTCGCAAAGCGTGCTCGTTGGGCCCCGCATGGTTGCGCTGGGTGATCGCGATATGCGCCAGATCCTCGCTGGTAGAGCCGTACTCATGCTGATGGCGACGGGCCCACATGGCGAACCACTGCGGCGGCACCATGAACCCGGACGCCGTGTCGAACTGGTCATGGTGCTGCACCTGCATCGGTCCCTCGACATGGCCGAATCGGTAACCCGAGCGGCCGTTGAGCGACCGGTACACCAGCACCGCCTTGCACATACCGGCCTCGATAACCGCCGCTGCCGTGGCGATTTGGTCAGCTACCAGATTGCCTCCGCCGTACATGGCGTTGGCCCAGGCCAATTCGTCGATGCCCAGCGCCCACCCAACATAGATCGGCTGCTCGGAGTCGTTGGCCATGTAAGTGCAGATACCGTCGATGTCGGTCGGCTCCAGTCCGGCATCGGCGATGGCGTCGCGGCAGGCGGCCACGGCCATGCCGCGGGTCGTGCGGCCGGACTTGCGGGAATACTCGGTACGGCCGATCCCGACGACGGCACAGGTCATCTGGCTCTCCAATCTACTTAGGTGCCGGATCGCGCGGCAGGCCAAGGATGCGCTCGGCGATCAGGTTTCTGACGATCTCCGAGGTGCCGCCCGCGATCGTCAGGCACCGGCTGAACAGATAGTCGTGCACAACGTCGGGTTCCCCGCCGGCCAGGATGGCCCGGCTGGCGAGCCGGAGTCCCAACTCGGCCACGCGTTGGGCGTGCTCTGCCCCGAACAGCTTGGCGATGTTGCCCTCGATTCCGGGGCCGCCGGCGAAGACCGCCCGCGCCGCCTGCCGCAGATTCAGCGTGGCCAGGGTGTACGACTCGATCAGCAGGGCGCCGACGTCGCGGGCCGCACCAGTATCGTCTGGCCGGTGCCGGGCCAGCAGATCGATCAAAGCGTCGGCGGTCATGGTGACCGAGCCACCGCCGATGGACACCCGCTCATTACCGAAGGCCGCCATCGCCACGCTCCAGCCTTCGTTCACACCACCCACCACGTTGTCATCGGACACGAAGACGTCGTCGAAGAAGACCTCGTTGAACAGCGTCTCACCGGTGATCTCGGTGAGCGGGCGAATCCGCACCGCCGGGTCGGCGAGGTCGATGATCATCGCCGTAATGCCTTTGTGCTTGCGCGCATTCGGATCGGTGCGCACGGTGGCCAGCCCGCGCTGGCAATTCACAGCATCGCTGGTCCACACTTTCTGTCCGGTGAGGACCCAGCCGTCGTCGACTCGTCTGGCCTTGGTGGCTACCGCCGCCGCGTCCGAGCCGGCGCCGGGCTCGCTGAACAGCTGGCACCATCGCAGTTCGCCCTCGAGGCTCGGCCAGATCAATCGATCGATCTGTTCGGGGCTGCCGTGCTGCAGCAGGGTGGGCACCACCCACTCGCCGAGTCCGAGGCTAGGTTTGTCCAAACCCTGCAGTGTGTCCTCGATGATCAACTGCTCGACGCTGTTCGCACCCCGTCCGTACGGCGCGGGCCAGTGTGGTTGCAGGTAACCGCTGCGCGCCCAGAGTCGTTGGCGGTCGTCGGGGTCGGCGGCCTCGAGTTCGGAGCGGAAATCCAGTGCGGCCTGTCGATACTGCTCGGCACCCTCGGGCAGGTCTACCGATCGGCGACGGCGGATGCCCTTGCGTTGCATAGCAATCACGGTGTCCCGCAGCACATCCTGATCACCGGCGAACGCGTGTAGCACAGTGGCGCGCCTGATGTAGAGGTGCGCGTCGTGCTCCCAGGTATAGCCGATGCCGCCGTGCACCTGCACGTTCTGCAGCGCCACCCGCTGGTAGGCGCTCAGCGCATGCCCGGCAGCCATCGCCGCGGCCAGCTCAGCCTCCGCGCCAACGGCACGCGCGGCGTCCCAGGTCGCCGCGACGGCCAGCTCGGTATCGACGAGCATGTTCGCGCAGTGGTGTTTGATCGCCTGAAAAGAGCCGATAGGCCTGCCAAACTGTTCGCGACTCGCGGCGTACGCCGTCGCCATCTCGGTGCATGCGCCCAGCCCGCCCACGGCTTCGGCCGCGGCCAGCAGCCGAAGAATGCGCACCGCTGCCCCAGCGGCGCCCGGGAAGACCTCGGCGACCTGCACGGAGCTCAGGCTGACCACGACCACCGGGGCGAGTAACCGGTCCACCGAGTCATTGCAACGTGTAGTGACACCGTCACCAGCCTGCACAAGGACGAGGTCGTCGCCCGCGGGCAGCAGGAACAGGTCTGCTTCCGCCTCGGCCAGTGCCGGCGTGCCCGTGGCTGAGGCCTTCGAATCATGAAGGACGACATCGCCATTGGTCCCTATACCCGCGACCACGTCACCAGATACCAGCCGCGGTAACCACCGTTCCCGCTGCTCGTCGGTTCCCACCTCGGCGATCACCGCGGACACCGTGACGGTGGGCAGGAACGGCCCGGCCACCGCGGCGCGTCCCAGCTGCTCCAACACGATCGTCAGTTCAGGAAGTCCGTAACCCTGACCGGCGAAACGTTCGTCGATGTGCAGGCCGAGCCACCCGGTGGAGACCATCTCTTTCCAGAGTCCGTCGGTAGACCACCAGCGACCGCTCTTTTCACGGTCGAGCAGGATCCGTCGGGCACCCGCGGTGCCCGCACGCCCGGTCACCATCGCGCGCGCCACATCGGCGAGCGCGCGATGATCCTCGGTTATCGCTAAAGGCATTGGCACCTCTCCGTTGTGTTCACCACGAATTACCAAACCGCTCGCGGTGGGCCACCGATGTCGCCGGGCGGCGGCGGGGTGGCGAGAGCTTGCGTGCGGGTAGGCCCACATAGACGGCCGCCATCGGGATCAGGTTCTGCGGCAGCTGCAGCAGTTCGCAGACGCGGTCGACACCGAAAGTGGTCAGGCCGGTGGTCAGGCATGAGCCATACCCGAGGTCGGCAGCGGCCAGCAGCATGTTTTGCACGGCCGGGTAGATCGACGACGGTGCGTAGATCTCGGGCACACGGTCGGTGTCGGCGCATACCACGATCACGACCGGCGCCGCAGCAAACCCCCCTTTGCTGAAACCGAATTCCAGGTCGGCGACCAGCACCTTGTCCTCGATGTTCTGCTTGACGAAGTCACCGCCACCTGCGTTCCAGGTCTCGGTCCACCAATCCGCTAGTAGCGCACGGTTGCTCTCGTCGCGGACCACGATGAAGGTCCAAGGCTGGGTATTCTCCGCGCTCGGCGCGTGCACCGCAGCCGCCAGCATCTGCTCCACGTCGGCGTCGGGTACCTTGCCGTCCGGATCGAAGCGCCGACATGCGCGCTGGGCGTGGATGACGGCGAGCAGCTCCCCCACTAGCGCTCCGCCAGCACGCGTTCGCCGCGCGGGGACCATCCGGTGAGAGACACGGTGGTCAGATCCAGCCACTCCCCCAATGACAGCCCGCCGGCCATAACACGTTTCAGAAACTCCGCCATCACGATCTCGGGTTCGTTGTCCAGCTCGTAGATCACCATGTAGCGGTGCGTCGGAGGCGGCAGCTGAGCGGGCAGCTCCGGGTCATCGGGCACCTTCAGTTCGCTGATGTCGTATCGCTGTGCCGCAACGACGCCAGGAACATCGAGAACCTCGGGCACATGCTGGGTGTCATACCACTTGTTGAAGGCGTCATCTTCCCCGTCGATCGGGTTGGTAAGAACTATGAACAGGTTCGAAGCCACGCCACACGCCTTTCTGGACGTTTCGGGTCTGTCGCCACATTATGACAGTCGACTGTCACAGTCAACGACGCGGCGGCCCAGCCGGGCTCGACCTCTCGAGGTAGGCGTAGCCGGTCTCCCCGCCCCACGTCACCTCGGCCCAACTGACGGTGTAGGCCCGCGCCGGATCCACGAGCCCGTAGGGCAGACCGTCGGCCATCGACAGCCACAGCGACGAGCAGATGGTGCCCTCGATCGGTTGACCGTCGAGCTCGCAGTCAAATCGCTCACCGTCGCGTTGCAACACCGCTGGCGGCGGAATCGCATCGAGCCCGACGTGCCTGAGCACACCGTCGGTGACCGTGTAAGCGCCCTGGAGCGTGGTGCGGCCCTCGCGGGTCCAATACTTGCAGAACCCGAATGCGCGGCCGCTGGGCATGACTCCCCCGGCGATGACGTGGCCGCCCCAGTCGGTCAAGGTGTCGGCACCACGTGGGCCGCGGGAATGATCGCGCCAGCCGCCACCGTCGAACGGGAAGGTCTCCGACCCCACGGTGACTTCGCCGACGACATGGGTGAGCTGCTCGTAGTGTTCTCGGGCCCAGCTCTGTTCGGCCATGCCGGCCCCCGAGGCGGTCGGTGGGCCGGCCTCGGCGTCCCACACCGGAGTCACACCGTGCACTTCCAGCTCCAGCCGGACGTGGGTCTTGGGCCCGTCAGGCAGGAGTGCGCTGCGCATCGCGTCATAGGAGGACCGCAGACAGAAACCATCGAAGGTGATGTGCCACTTACTGAATGGCTCTTTACAGCGAAAGGCCAGGTTGGCCCCCGCTGGCCGGTGCTCGGGCGCGGTTCGGTGATACGCCCACATGGACAACACTCCCTGGTCCGCGGGCAGCGCGACGAGGACGCGGTCCTCCCACATCTCCCACATGTCGGCGACTGTGCCCAAATGCAGCCACATGCCGATGTCGCGCACCGGGTCGTAGGGCGTGAACAGCAGATTTTCGGTCCAACCCGGCACCGGCGGGCAACTGGTCACGATCTGTTCCTTGGCCGCGGGCAGACCCGAGGAGAGCGCGTTCGGTCCCACGTTCACTTCTGCACCGAGTCCCGAGACCGGGTCAGCACTGCGATCGCACCGGTGGAGCCGTCCACCCGCACGATGTCACCGCTGCGTAATACACGGGTGCCGTTGCCCGTTCCGACCACGCACGTGATGCCGAGCTCGCGCGCGACGATCGCGCCATGACTCGCAGGACTGCCGATGTCGGTTACCAGGGCACCCGCCAGCGAGACCAAGGCGGTCCAGCCAGGGTCGACGAATTTGCAGACCAGCACCTCGCCGTCGTCGAGGGTGTCCTGGGATTCGGGGTCGACCACCACTCTTACGACGCCTTCGAAGATCCCTGGGCCTGCGGGTGTTCCATGAATGACGGTATCTTCGGCGGGCTGCCCGGCCGACCTTTCGATGGCCTGCGGCATCCCGGTGAAAACCGACGGCACCTCGAGGCGTCGGTACTCCTCGCGCCGGCTTCGGCGAAACTCCACCAAATCGCGCACGTTCGCAGGCAGCGGAGCCAGCAGTTCGTCAAGGGTCAGGTAACAGGCGTCGTCGACCCGATCCAGCGTCCCGGCGGCGACCTGCTCGGCACCGAACCCACCGGCGGCCGCGCGGCATCCGTCGATGGCGGTCAGGAACGAGGTCTTGGTCAGCTCGACGGACCGCACCTGAGCCCCCGTCCATGCCAGCAGCCGACGCACCAAAGGGCGTCGCACCGCGGGAAGTGTTGAGAGCAAATCGGTCTCGGCGCGCCGACGCGCAGCGGCCGCGCGTTCGGCGCGCAAGATTGGACGGTCGGTCTCCGGCCTACTGGCGTGGGCGGAAGCAGCGCGCAGGACCGCGTCGGGGTCCTCGCGCCACGAATGCCCGATTACGTTGCCCTCATTGGGACCATGGAAGCCGTGCCGGGACAGAAACTCGTTCAACGTGATACGTCCGTGTCCCAACGACCAGACGTCATCGGCCAACTCGGTTTCGATCACGCCGCCGTAGCCGGCCAACAGGGCGGGAACCAGATCACTGCGACCCGCCTTGGCGGCGACCGATTCGACCTGTGCGCGAAACACATTGAGGATGAGCCGAGTGCGGACATGCACCCGCATCGCCGCCCTGAACCGGTGCGACGAATCCGCCAGCAGAGTCCGCGCATCGGTCCATCGTCCATTCAGCACGGTTGCCCGCCACCAGTTCATCTGCCGCTCGTGCAGACGGCGCGGAGCGGACCGCTCGCGCGCCAGCACCAACGGTGCCTTGACGACGACCACCGGCAACCGGCGGGGGTTGCTACGGGTCGGAACCGCATCAGGCCGCACTGCACCCAACAAGTCGCGTTCGAAGTCATCACCGGTCATTCCGGGTAGCAACCCGGCGAGTTCGCGGGCGCGATCGACGTTCATAGCTTGTCTGCCAAAAAAGCAGGCTGTGCTCCACTGGTTCGGGTCGTCGGGTACCTGAAGCGCCGAGGAGCCCAGCACTCCGAAGTCGTAGAGGCCGCCACGGGAAGCGAACTCGACACCGGCCCCCCAGAGCGACCAGCACAGCGGCGAGAGGATGTCCGGCGTCGCTTCGCCGACGTTGGTCAACGTCCAGAGCCGACCGGGTTCGCTCCTGCCTCGGATCGGATCGGTCAAGGGCACCGTGGGGCCGGCGTTCATGGTTCTCCTGGTCTATTGCGCGACAGTAGACTGTCGTCTCCGCAGCGGATTGTGGCACCAGACTAACTGGCATGTCCGCTGATTTGAATCCATGAATGCGGCGGCCCCAGGTCTTGACGGGTGACAGTAGACTGTCATAATCGGCTTGCCGGGGTCCAGGTAGGATCAGTTCGCCAGTCAGCGCTCCGCCGCCGGACCATGAAATCGGAAGGCGCCAGATGAGATTCACCGTCTACCTACCCAACTGCATGCACGTCGCCGCGATCACGCAGCCATGGGAATACCAGCTCACCGGTGCCGACATCGCGCGAGTCGCCCAACATGCCGAGCAGCTGGGGTATTCGATGGTGTTCCTACCCGAACATTTCCTCACCCCGAGTGCTCACGTCGCGTTGTCCGGCGATCACTACTTCGACGCAACCACAGCCCAAGCCTTCGTCGCGGGCGCCACCTCGACGATCACCATCGGATCGATGGTGACGATCCTGCCGCTGCACAACCCGATCATCGCCGCAAAGCAGATCGCAACATTCGATTGGTTAAGTGGCGGTCGCGCCCAGACTACCGTCGGCGTCGGCTGGCTCAAGGAGGAGTACGACGCGATCGGCGTCCCCTTCAACAAGCGCGGCCGCATGACCGACGAGTATCTCGAGGCGATGTTCGAGTTGTGGCACAGCGATTCGCCAAGCTTCGACGGCGACTTCGTCAAGTTCGACGACATCGCGTTCGGGCCCAAGCCGATCTCCCAGCCCCACCCGACGATATGGATGGGCGGAGATGCCGACGCGGTGCTGCGCCGCGCGGCTCGGTTCGGCGACGGCTGGGCACCCTGGCTGACCAAACCCGACGAGCTGCCGGCCAAGATGGACTACCTGCGTTCGCAGCCCGGGTTCGACGACCGGTCGTTCTCGCTGTTCTACAGCCTGGCGGTGCTGTCCGTCGGTCAAGAGCACGCGATCGTCGACGACCCGAATGCGCAATTCGGCCAAAACGCTCAACAGGTCATCGACAACTGCAACATGCTGGCCGAGCGCGGCGTCACAGACACCTGGGTCAACCCGCCTGCGCTGGACGGTTTGAATGCCTATCTCGACCACATGCAGTGGGTGGCCGAGGAAATCATCCCGAAAGTCGGGTGAGCCTTCGCGCAACCGTCAGAGCGGCTGATCCCGCGACGACGGTTTGATGTTCAGCGGCACCGATTGCAGCGACATCGTCCCGGTAGGCCACGGCATCTGTGGCGGCTTGTCGGAAGCCAGAGTGTATTCGGGTATGCGGTTGTGCCATTCCTCGAGGATGAGTCGGAGTTCGAGACGCGCCAGATGTGAACCCAGACAACGGTGTGGTCCGCGCCCGAACGCGAAGTGCACGACCTTGCTGTCGAGATGAACCTCGTCGGCGTCCTGGTACCGCCGCGGATCGCGGTCGGCGCTGCCGTAGCTGAGCATGACCGTGGTGCCCTTGGGCACCACCCTGCCCCCCACTTCGACCTCCTCGGTGGTGACACGCGGGGCGAACGGAACAGGTCCGTCGACGCGCAAAATATCCTCGATGAATGCCGGGATGAGTGACAAGTCGTTCGCGATACGGTGACGCATCTCGGCGTCGGTCGCAAGCCGGGCCAGTGAGAACCCGACGGCAGAGGTGACAGTGTCCAGTCCGGCCAGCACAAACAGAAAGCACAAACCGAGGATCTCGTTGTCCGACATTCCCCCCTCCTCGGTGTCTTGTATGAGCTGGGTGAGCATGTCGCTGCCGGTTGAATTCGCGCGCCGCTCGGCAATGTGCTCGGTCAGATAAGTGAATAACTCGAGCGCGTGCGCCATCACCTCCGGAGTCGCCTCGGTGGCACCGGGATCGGTGAATTGCAGGATCGCGTCCTTCCATTGCACCAACCGGTCGCGATCCGCAAGGGGCAGCCCGAACAGCGTCAGAAACACCTGGGAGGGAAACGGTGTGGCAAGGTCGGTTACCACGTCACACTCGCCGCGGGCGACGATGGCGTCGATCAACTCCCCAGCCTGCCTGCGTAATTCGGATTCACGCTCGGCCATCTTCTTAGGGCTGAAGAACGGATCGAGCATCCGGCGGAACCGGGTGTGATCCGGGGGATCGATCGCGATCGGTACCAGCGGTACCGGACTTCCGAGGCGGTCGAAAGCTCTTGCCGACGAGAAGATCTCCGGTCTTTTGGCCGCGAACTCCACGGCCTCGGCGCTGGTGAGGATAATCTCGTCGCCCGAACTCACCGCCTCGCCGGCCTCGCGCAGCTCCCGCCACGCGCGCGTGCGGTCCGCCGCGAAGGGCAAATCGTTGATATTCAGCGCTGCGGTGACGCCGAGCTCGCTCATTGCGACGGAAACCCCCTCTACCCGCGCCGAAGGGCGCCTAGGTATCACTGTGACAGTTGACTGTCATAGTGGAAGTATTGTCGGTGCCGCGACAAGTGTCAACGATGCGCCGACACCCGTCGTCGCTGTAGTGTCGGGGCACCCGACATAGGAGGAGGTTGGCGGATGGCCCGGGGTGATCGATCACCGCGCGACGAGCATGCGAACCGGGTCCGCAATGCTCTGCTGAATGCGGCCCTGAACCTGTTCAGCACCAACGGGTACGACGAGACCACCACGGACCAGATCGCCGAGAGCGTGGGGATTTCACCGAGGACATTCTTCCGTTACTTCCCAACCAAGGAGTCGGTGCTGTTCTTCGGCGAGTACGACTTCATCGACGCCGTGAGCGGGGTCTACCTGGCCCAACCGGACAAGGTCTCGGATTTCGAGGCCTTGGCGAATTCATTCGCGCTGCTTGCCCCGGGCCTCAAACGCATCCGTAACAGGATCGCGCAGTACCACGAGGCGGTCGCGTCGTCGCTCGTCCTGCTCGGCCGCGAACGGCGAAACCACGAGGCCAACGCGGAGACCGTCGCCAAGGTGATCGCCGAACGACGCCGATTGCCCGCACCCGACAGCGAATGCCGGCTGCTGGCGGCGGTCGGCATGCTGCTCGTCGAGCGCGCCCTCAACCAATGGTTGTCGGCACCGGGCCGGTCGCTCGACGACCTGATCCGTCAGGAGTTCGCCGCCCTGCCTGCGGTCCTGAAGTAGCGCGACCTAGTGATCGTCGAACCGGGTGCCATCCGGACAGTGTCGGGGCGTGCCCGGCCCGCAGTACTGCGTGCGCAAGTAGCTGGGGTAGGTCTGGGTCGGCCCGGCGTAGAACCCGGCGAGGTTCACCGGCAAGTCGTACACGCCTATCGCCACCGCATGTAGAAAGCCGGTGACAGCCAGCACCCTGAGCAGCCCTCTGACCCGTGGTCCGGCCCATCGCAGGGATTCCACACCCGCCTCGACCCGGATCTGCCCGTCACGGTTGCGGAAAAACATCAGCGCACCACTCGAACTGAGCACCAGCGACCACAGAATGGGCCCGTAAAGCGGTATCTGGACAGTCCGCCCGGCCCACAGCGTGAGGCTCGGGACCGATGCCGGATAGCCGAGCAGACCGTGGCGCACCGCAAAGATCTCGAGCGGAAACTCGATGACGTATACGGCGAGCCAACCGGCGCAGAACGTGCGGACGGGTCCCAGCGCCGGCCACCGGTGGCGGGCGCGGCCCATGGCCCAGCGGGCGAGCGAGCCCATGGCCAGCGGCATCCAGATGTAGATCATTCCGATCACCAGCACCGGCTCGGCCATCAATCGACCGTCAGGGCTCAGCCAGCCGGGGATGTTCTGCGTCCAGTTGCCGAAGTTGACCAAGCCGGCGTTGTAGAACAACGCCGGCTGAAACCAGTTGATCAAGGGGTCGTGCCACCAGGCGATCGTCGATCCGATCACGATCGCCGCTTCGACGCAGAGCTGGCGCTCCCGCAGGCTCTTGCGGATCACGTAAACGATCGCGACCAGTGCCAGTAGAGGACAAGCGATTTGGAAGGCGGTCATTGCCCAGCGGGTGGCCGCCGGGATCGGGTCGGGTCCGGGCTTTACCGGAGTCGCGTTGCCGGTCACGATCCACGCGACGTAGACGTAGGCGGCGATGACGATGCACACCGCGCCGAGGCTCGACCAGAACAGCACTGGTCGAATGGTCTTGATCCGCGCGGGCTCGATGGCCGACAGCTCTGCTCGCCGAGGGGACTTCAGATCCGTCACTGCGCAGCTCCTTTGGCACGACCTAACCAAAGATGACAGCTTACTGTCATAGTGTCAACGTCCAGCGTCGTATTCACGGCACGGCTGTCGGCAGGGGCTGTTCATCAGCGCGGCGGTGTCAAGATCCTCGTCGGCCGGATGGGCCCGTCGAAAGGCGACGCCCCGTCGTACCGTCCAGGACCAAATCCGCGCTCAGTCTCCATCGAGGATCCTGCTGACAAACGTTATGTAGTGAACTAGGTTACACATGTCTAAAGGAATGTGCTGGAGCCCGCTCCGGCGCTTGCTCGTTGAGAGGCAACGATGCTTTTCGCCACAGCGCACCTGGCGCCGCCGGCGACACTCAACCCATCTGGTGTGTGGTTCTTCAACTGGGTGATACCGGTCGCCGGCAGCGTCTTCATCGTTCTGGCAGTAGCCGATGTCATCCGACGGCGACGTCTGACCTGGGGATTCCTGTTCCTGTTCAACAGCCTTGCGGTGTATTGGATGGAGACTATCGGTGACTGGGGCCAGATGTTGTTCTACAGTCCAGCGTTTGCCGACCACCATCTGCTCGAGTGGCTGCCGCTCAAGACTCCCAACGACCCTCTATTCATGCCGTTCGCCTACGCGGTGTATTGGGGAGTACACGCGCTCCTGGTGTTGTGGCTGAGTCAATGGGTGTCCGCGCGGTTTGGTTGGAGCATGCTCAAATCCATGTTGGTGCTTGCGATTCCGGTCAACTACGTCTGGGACTTCGTCGTCGAGGGCACCGCTACGGCAATGGGATGGTGGACCTACGATCCCGGCATCGGGCCCGTTCTCGAGTGGGGCAACGGCGGTCGCATCACGTTGCTCTGGACCATCGGCATCATGTGCGTGTGGCCCAACCTGATCGCCTATTGGGCCGGTAAGCCACCGATTCGCGGTCTTAATCATTTCGAGCGCTTCTGCCGATTGGATCGTTTCACCAATCCGAGGACCTCGTTGCATCCGTCGGGCCACGCCGGAGGCCAGGCCGGGTCAGCCGTCGCTACCAAGCAGTTGCCGTTGACCAAGCAGCAGGAATTCGACGATTACCTCAACTACGAGGTCAAGATTCCACGATGGCGATTCGAACTCATGCGACTGGGCGCCTGGTTCATCGTCTTCCAGATCACCTTCTTTGTTTTTCTGATCATCCCGCTCGTGGTATTGCGCATTTTGACCGGCGTCGACAGCCCCTACATTCCGTGATCCGAAAGGAGCCCGACCGTGACTGGCAGAACACGAGCATGAAAGAGCTGCCCGCTGAATTCTTTCTTCCTCCGCAGACCAACGCCGCGCTGAAGCGAGAAACCGTCCGGCTGCTCGCCGTGTGCGTGGCGTTCATCGTGACGCTCGGCATCATCGTGGCAATGACGCAGGGCATTATCATCAAGGCGTGAGGTCGTAGCCGCCCGACGTATTCCGCGTCGGCGTCGGGTTATCCCCGTAGCCACACTCACCTAACATTAGTGTCACTTCGAGTGAAGAGGGGATGAACGTGAGGCCTGAGCGGTTGGTTGTCTGTGCAAGCCACAGCCCGGGCAAGGAACGCGATGTCGAACACGCCTTCGGCCTCCGGTTCCGCTCGGCGCTGACGTCAGTGGCCGACCGCGCACAACAGTTCGACCCCGACGTGGTGATCGTGTTCGGTGGCGACCACCGCCGCGCGTTTCGCCACGTGGTCCCCGCTTTCGGGGTGGCGTTATCCGCGTCGATTCTGGCCGAGGGCGGCCACCCGGCCGGCGGCCTGGACGTCCCGTCCGGGCTGGCGCGCCGATTGTGTGAACACCTGCTGTCGGCCGGATTCGATGTCGCCGCATGTCGTGACATCGCGTTGGATCATGCGTTCGCCCAACCCGTTCGGGATCTTCTCGGCGGCTTGGCAGTCAAGCCCGTCATCCCGGTGCCGGTGAACTGTGCCACGGCTCCGCTTCCGACCGGCCATCGGGTGGCCGCATTCGGCGCGGAGGTGGGCCGGTTCCTCGACGGCATCGCCGAGCGGGTGCTGGTGATCGGTACCGGAGGGTTGTCACATTCCCCGCCGAGTCTGGAAGTCGACGCCTACGACCTCAGTGACGAGGAGCGGGCACGCATCATCGCCGAGGGTATGGCGGCAGCGCGGACCAAGATCCGTCCCGACTGGGACGCCGAAGTGTTAGACGCGATGTCGAGTTGGGATGTCGCTGCGCTGATTCGACTCGTCGACACCGCCCACGCGCGCGCGGGCGCGGGCGCCAACGAGGTCAGAACCTGGCTCGCCGCTGGCGCCGCCGGCGGTGGGCGGCCGGTAATCCCGCTGGTCTATGAGCCTGTACCGGAATGGATCACCGGAATGGCCGTCGCCGCATCAGTGTGACCGACGGCTACGCGACCGGGCACGGTTGCGTAGCCGGGGTTCGGGAGAAGTGCGGCGCGGGCGCCGGGTGGCGGAATTCGTCCACAGCGACGTACACGTTGCGCGCGCGCACCTGGCTGGGCCCCTAGTATCTGACACTTCGTACATCGCTTTTTTTGCTTGCTACAGGACATCAGACGTTTGAATACCGCCAACTGTTATCCTCCTTCTGACATCTTCGTCATCCCACCCGGGAGTACCCCATGACGAATGCCCCGTTGGCGGGCATCACTGTGGTGAGCCTCGAGCAGGCAGTCGCGGCGCCATATGCGACCCGGCAGCTCGCCGACCTTGGCGCGCGAGTGGTGAAAGTCGAGCGACCACAGGGCGGCGATTTCGCGCGCGGCTATGACCGCACGGTGCACGGCGAGTCAAGCTACTTCGTCTGGCTGAATCGCGGCAAGGAGTCGTTAGCCGTGGACTTCAAGCACCTCGAAGGCAGACGCATCGTCGACCGTCTGCTCGAGGGTGCCGATGTCCTGGTACAAAACCTGGCGCCGGGTGCTACGGCCCGGATGGGCTTGGATGCCGAGTCGGTGGCCCGCAAGCACCCGCAGACCATTACCGCGACGATCAGCGGATACGGTCAGGACGGCCCTTGGAGCGATCGCAAGGCCTACGACCTGCTAGTACAGGCCGAGGCCGGGCTGTTGTCGGTGACCGGGTCGCCGGCCGAGATAGCTCGCACCGGTGTATCGATCGCCGATATCGCCGCGGGCATGTTCACCTTCACCGGAATCCTCACCGCGCTCTATACCCGAGCCACAACCGGTGTTGTCCGGCCGGTGTCGGTGTCGTTGTTCGACGCATTGGTCGAATGGATGTCCCAGCCGCTCTACTACGGCCGGTACGGAGGAACGGCGCCACCGCGCACGGGTGCACGGCATCCGACGATCGCGCCGTACGGGCCGTTCACCGCGGGCGACGGCGACACCGTATTGCTCGCCGTGCAGAATCCAGCCGAATGGCAGCGGCTCTGCGAGATCGTCTTGGAAAGAACGGATCTCGTCGCCGATCCGCGGTTCGCCACGAACCCGGACCGGGTAGCGCACCGCGAGGAGTTGGAGGCGATCATCACGTCGGTGGCGGCACGGCTGAGCGCCGAGGAACTCGAGAAGCGTCTGCAAAGCGCCGGTGTGGCGCACGCGCGCATGAACAGTGTCGACCAGCTGTGGCTGCATCCGGTGCTCGTCGGTCGGGACCGGTGGCACGAGATTCAGACGCCTGGTGGTCCAGCCGCTGCGCTGCCGCCACCCGCCGCCCTGGCCGGCGTCGATCCGGTGATCGGCGACGTGCCCGCGCTGGGTGAACACAATCGAAAGATACTGCGCGAGTTGGGATATTCGACACAAGAAACCGACGAACTCATCGCCGCGGGCGTCACGACGGCATAGCAGTAGGACCGGTACTACGTCGCGCGTCCGAAGAAGCCGCGGCTGATGCAGGCCATCAGCACGTCGATGAGCTCGTCGTGGTCAATCGGTTCGGGCAGGTCGAGAGCCGCCTGCGGCACCCGGGTGACCAACGCACGCAGGATCAGTGCCGAAACCACCGGGTCGAACGGATACCGATCCTGTCCGCGGATCAGCATCCTGGCCGCACCGAGATCCATCTGGATCTGACCGTTCCGCCCGACGCTCACGATGGTGGGATCGTCGGTGGCGCCCTCGGCCCACGCCTCGATGCAACCCGAATAGCGGTCATAGAACTCGACGTAGGTGCCCAGCCACTGCCGCAGCGTCGATTTCTTGGCCACCGGATCGACGTGAGCGATCCGCTCGGCGAATGCCATTCCGGCCCCGTAGATCTCGGTGGCCACGGCAGCGAGCAGATCCTGCTTGTCGCTGAAATACTTGTAAAAGGTGCCCCGCGCCACGTTGGCTGCCTCGACGATGTCATCGACACTCGTGCTGCGGTAGCCGCGGGCACGGAACTGGGCGGCACCGGCATCGGCCAACACGTTCACAGTGCTGACGGCACGCTTACTGAGGCTGGCGGTGCGCTCGCTGATGGACAGCCCCTCGACGTCCGGCGGAGCGGGTACCTCGATGGCGTCGATGTCGGCCACCGGGTCTGTGCTGGCATGTAAAGGCAGCGACCGCAAAACCGATCGTGGGGTGTCGGGGAACAACATCAGCTGAAGGAAAACCGACAGCGTGTCGACGGCGTCCTTGGCGCTGCGGCCGTAAGCGCAGTCGGTGTGTACGAACAGATTAATGCGGTGCACCAGCGCGGTCATCGTCATGGCGGCGATCTCCGGGTCCATGCCCTGCAGACCCGAGGCGGCGAGTCGCTCGGCGACGCGGTGGTTGTAACCGCGTACGAATCGGGTGATTTCGGGACGCACCTTGGTGTCTGACGTCGCGATGGCCGTCCACTGCACGAACATCGTGGAGTACTTGTCGAAGACCCAGCTCCACTCGCCTAGCCACCAGTTCAGATTGTCGAAGCCCACCTCGTCGGGTCCGAGGGGCCCGATGCGCCGCGCCACCCGGAACAATGCACTGCCGCATTCGTTGAGCAGCTCGAGGAAGATCTCGTCCTTGCCCTTGAAGTACTGGTAGAGGGTGGCCCGGGACACCCCGGCCGCTTTGGCAATCGCGTCGACCGATGTGTCGAAGTACCCGACCCGGCCGAACAACTCCAACGAGACTTCGGCGATCCGGCTCCGGGTGGTGGCGCCGCGAGCACCCACAGCCGGACTCGAGGGGCCGTAGCTGGCCCGGCGGACGATCGAGGCTTCGGACATGGTGTTTCCAGCCTATGGCCGATCCGCGCCACCCGCGTCGCGCCGGGCGGCGTTTCGCGGGTTGAGGAACTCCGCGGTGCCGGTGATCGCGACGCCGCCCGTCTGCCGGGTAGCGGTTAATTCCACGGTCACGCGTTCGCCGTCAGACCCCGCCGACACGGCGGTCACGGTGCCCGAGCAGGTCAGCACGTCGCCCGGCCAGACCTGCTCACGAAAGCGGACGCCGAACCGGCGCACGCTGCTCGCACCCAGCCAGTCGGTGGTGAACCCGGCCAGCAACGCCGCGCAGAACATGCCCTGCGCGAACACCGAAGGGTAGCCGGCGGACCGCGCAAGTTGATCGTCGTAATGCATGGGGTTGAAGTCGCCGGACGCACCAGCGTAGCGAACGAACATCTGCCGGGTGAGGGGCCCGAACTCACGGGGTGGCGCCTGCATACCCACCTTCAATGCGGTAGTCGCCGTCAGCTGCGCCCCGCTGCCTTCGCCGGAGGTCATCGCGGGGCCGTCTCGATGAAGGTGGCTTTGGCCTCGGCGACGAGCGCTCCCCGAGCGTTGCGATACTCGGTGACCACGGTGGCGAAACGCATTCTGCCTCCCCGTTTTCCCGGTTTAGAGTACCGGTCGACGACCCTCTCCTGCGCAGTGAGGACATCACCGGCGGCGGGTAGGTCGGAGTGGAAGGTGTACTCCTGCTCGCCATGCAGCAGGCGCTTGCGGTCGAAACCGACGTCGACTCGGACGCCCGCCGGCGCCCAGCGGCCGGCGGTCGTCAGGAAAGTCGGTGGGATGATCGCGTGCGGACCGCGGTAGGAGGGGTCGTCGCACAACATGGCCTCCGCGAACTCGGCGATCTTGCCGCGCTCGACGACCAGCTCCCACGGCTGTCCGGCATTACCATCGGCGTCATCGTCCGGCGATACAGTCATAGTGACCAATACTGTCAGATATTGATGATTTCCGAAACTTAAGCAGCGCTGCAACTAGCAATCAGCCGCTTGTCGAAAGATGACATTGCTGCCAGAATCGGTGGCCATGGTCGAGTTGGCGGCGAGCTATGTCGCGGGCAAATGGGTGTCGGACGTACACGCCGGAGCACTGGACGTGACGTCGCCGAGCACCGGCGAGCTGCTGGGCACCGTGCGTATCG
This sequence comes from Mycobacterium timonense, assembly GCF_025821985.1. Classification (NCBI taxonomy): domain Bacteria; kingdom Bacillati; phylum Actinomycetota; class Actinomycetes; order Mycobacteriales; family Mycobacteriaceae; genus Mycobacterium; species Mycobacterium timonense. The sequence continues at coordinate 31,689 of NZ_JACKSY010000097.1, forward strand.
CCGGCCCCGCCGAAGTGGACGCAGCTGTCGCGGCCGCCCGCGCCGCGCTGCCGGGATGGGGGCGGGTGACCCCCGCCGATCGCGGCGCCGCGCTGGGCCGACTCGCCGACGCGCTCAACGCGCGCAAAGGTGAACTGGCCGATCTGACGACCGCGGAGATCGGGTCGCCGCGATCCTGGAGCACGTTCGGTCAGGTGATCACCGCGGTCGGCGTGCTGCGTGCCTACGCGGCGATCACACCTGACTATCCCTTCTCGTCGAGGCGGCCTTCCGTGACGGGCGGCACCGTCGAGGTGCGTCAGCTACCCGTCGGCGTAGTCGGCGCCATCGTGCCGTGGAACACGCCGCTGTTCATCGCCGCGTTGAAGCTCGGTCCCGCGCTAGCCGCGGGTTGCACGGTGGTGCTCAAGCCGGCGCCCGATGCCCCGCTCGCATTCGGCGCGCTGATGGAAGCGGTCGAGGAAGCCGGACTGCTCGACGGAGTGGTCAACATCGTCAACGGCGGCGCCGAAACCGGCGAGCTGCTGACCGATCATCCGGACGTCGACAAAATCAGTTTCACCGGGTCGACGACCGTCGGCGCTCGGATCGCAGCATCGTGCGGCTCCCGCATCCGCCGCTGCAGCACCGAGCTGGGCGGGAAGTCGGCGGCCATCGTGTTGCCCGACGCGCCGCTCGAGACGACGGTGCCCGGGCTGGTCGGCGGCGTGATGGGCAACAATGGTCAACTGTGCGCGGCGTTGACTCGTATCCTATTGCCGCGCAGCAGGTATGACGAATTCGTAACCGCACTCACCGCAGCCGTCGCCGGTCTGGTCGTAGGAGATCCCGCCGACCGGGCCACCGATATCGGCCCACTGATCAACGAAGCCGCACGCGACAAGGTCGAGGGGTTCCTGCAGCGCGCGCGGCAGGAGGGCGCCACCGTACTCGTCGGTGGCGAGCGCCCCGACCGCCCAGGGTGGTTCATCTCCCCCGCGCTCGTGGCCGCCACCAACGATATGGAGATCGCCCGCGAGGAGGTCTTCGGTCCGGTCGCGGTCGTCATCGCCTACGACGACACCGCCGACGCCGCCGCCGAGGCGGTCGCGATCGCCAACGACTCCCGCTACGGCCTGGTCGGTGCCGTGTGGTCCGCCGACCAGGACCGGGCGACCGCGGTGGCAGGTCAACTGCTCGTGGGTTCGGTAGCAGTCAACTCGCCAGCAGTGCTCGACTTCGCCAGCCCGTTCGGCGGATTCAAGCAATCCGGGATCGGCCGCGAGGGGGGCCCCGAGGGCATCGCCGGATTCGTCGAACATCAAGCCATTATTCGCTGAGGCGGAAGGAATTTCAGTGCACACCCAAGCAGCGGTCCTGTTCGAACGCAACACGCCTTGGTCTGTCGAGACCATCGAACTCGACCCGCCGAAGGCGACCGAGGTGCTGATCGAACTGCACGCGTCGGGCATGTGCCACTCCGACGATCACCTCGTCACCGGCGACATGCCGATCCGACTGCCCTGCATCGGTGGCCACGAGGGCGCCGGCGTGGTCAAATCCGTCGGCGAGCATGTGTCCTGGCTCTCGCCGGGCGATCACGTGGTGTTCAGCTTCATCCCGTCCTGCGGCCGGTGTCCCTCCTGTTCGACGGGACACCAGAGCCTGTGTGATCTCGGAGCAAAGATTTACTCGGGCATGCAGATTCACGACGGAACCGCCCGGCACCACCTCGGTGGCGAAGACCTCGCGCTGGCCTGCGGAATCGGCTCGTTCGCCCATCACACCGTGGTGCACGAGGCGAGTTGCGTGAAGATCCCGGACCACTACCGCCTCGACTTGGCCTGCCTTCTCGGCTGCGGCTTCATCACCGGTTGGGGATCATCGGTCTACGCCGCCGAGGTTCGGCCGGGCGACACGGTCGCCATCGCCGGGGTCGGTGGCATCGGCGCCGCGGCGGTGCAGGGTGCCCGGCTCGCGGGTGCCCGCACGATCACCGTGATCGACCCGTCGGAGTACAAGCGGGCCGAAGCGGTAAAAATGGGCGCGACGCATACCGCGGCAGACTGGGACAAGGCAAAAGATGTTGTCGCCGAGGCAACCTGGAACCGCGGCGTGGACAAGTTCATCTGCGCCATGGGAGTCGGTGACGGCCGGCTGGTGGGCCGGGCCCTGGCCATGACGGCCAAGCGGGGCCGGTTGGTGGTGACCAACATCCACCCGATGCTGGAGCGGGAGATCCGGGCCAACCTAATGGACCTCACCCTGACCGAGAAGCAGATCATCGGAACCCTCTACGGCTCGGGTAATCCCCGCGCCGACATCCCGAAGATCCTCGAGCTGTACAGCGCCGGGCAGGTCGACCTCGAATCCATGGTGACCCGCACCTACCCCCTGGAGAAGGTCAACGACGGTTACGCCGACATGCACGCCGGCGCCAATATCCGCGGCGTACTGATCTACCCGCCGGCCGAGGTCTAAACCCAAGACATTCGGCCCACGCACCTCCTGATTCCGTGGCCTCGACTGACACAACGACGCCTAATGACATGTGAAAGGCGACGTCCGACCGTCGAGCTCAGGTACGCGGTGACAGCGCGCCTGGCAGAAATGCTCGCAGGATGGCCTCGTCCCCGCCGTCTTCGGCGCTACCGGGCTCTTGGACGAGGCTGAACGCCAATCGGGTCACCCAGCGCGCCATCGTCTCCACTGCCACGTCATCGCGAACCTCACCCGCCGCGACGGCCGCCGTGATGCGCTGACCGATGTTCTCGACCAGATTCTTGCGCCAGAGTTCGGAGGCCTCGGCGGCGCGATAGGTGCGCGCGATCTGATCGTCGCCCAAGAGCAGCATCACAGTCGGCGACGACCGAGCGGCCACCAACCCGACAACGGTCGCGCGGATCAGCTGTTCCAGGAACGGCTCATCGGTGTGGTAGAACGGCTCGGCAGCCTCGAGCACCGACGCCATCGACCGGACGAAGCAGGCAGCCAGCACCTCGTCCTTGCTCTGGAAGTAGACGTAGACCGTCGAGCGGTGGACGCCCGCCTCGCGGGCGATGTCCACGATCGTCGTGCGGGCAACGCCGCGTTGGGCGTAACACGCCTCGGCCGCCGTTAGCAGACGGTCTCGCGCCTGACCCTCGTCCTGCGGTGTGTCAGCGCCCCACGGCCCCTCACCCCTGCTCGTGTGCTCCGCCACATTTGCACCCTAACGTGATCCTTGACTCATCCGACACCCACCGCTACAGTGTCGATCGTCCGACACTCTGACGGAAAATGTCGGGTGTCGCGGGGAGGCAGAGCTTCTACTGCACCGTCCGGCGGACCGATGCAATCTCCAAGGCGTGCGGGCCGCTGCGCGTGAATAGGACGTTCTGACAGCGCGTCGACCGGACGGAGCGAGAAAGGAACCGACATGCCATGTCTTCCGCCGAAATCCGCCGACACAGTCGCAGCGCTCGTCCGCCGCGGGCCGGGTCTCGGGAGTAACCGGTGACCAACGCACGTCTGGCGGGCAAGGTGGCGCTGGTGACCGGCGCAGCCAGGGGTCGCGGTCGAAGCCACGCACTGCGTTTGGCCCGGGAAGGCGCAGACGTCATGTTGGTCGATCTGTGCGACAACATCCCGTCGTGTGACTATCCACTCGCCACCAGTGAAGACCTCGACCGCACAGCGGGCATGATCGACAAACTCGACCGAAGAGCGGCGGTGTACCGCTGCGATGTCTGCGATCGAACCGACATGGAATTCGCCGTCGACGCCACGGTGCGGCAGCTCGGCGCGCTCGACGTCGTCGTGGCCAACGCCGCCATTGCCCCGGCTCGGCCGGACGCCCCGATTACAGCCTTCATCGACACGTTCGACGTCGACTTCATCGGCGTGGTCAACACTTTCAGCGCCGCGTTGCCTCAATTGGCCGAAGGCGCATCCCTCATCGCTTCTGGTCCCGCACCCTTCGCGCAAGGACCGTCTTTTCAGCCGCAGGGACTCGGCGGCGCGGCGTATGAACTCGCTCAGTCGATGGTCTCGCAGTACGTGAAGGTTCTCGCTGAACAGCTTGCTCCCCAGGGGATCCGGGTGAATACCGTCAGCGGCTCGGACAGCGGCCACAATCTATGGCATGCCGGACGGCTGTATCGGCCGGTGATGCTCGACGTGGACCGCAGAGGCGATCGCGCCGGCGCGGCGTCACTTTCGACGATGTCATGGCCGGCTGCAACCTGGGCCGACACCGACGCATCCGGGGCGGTGGCGTTCTTGGCGGCGGACGAATCGCGATCGATCACCGGCCGACACGTCACAGTCGACGCCGGCTCGTCGCTCAACTAGCGCCGACGACTTGCGACCTCAAACCCGCACGGGTTCCCAACCGCCGCCCTCGGACGAGCGATGCGCCGCGTCGATCACCGCGAGCGACAGCAGCCCGTCCTCGAAGGTGGCCGCGCCGCTGGGCCCCCCGTCGAACGCGGGCAGCCAGTCCTGCAACATCAGCGCCATCGCCCGACTGGCGTGACCAGCCAATCCGCCGGGCAGCCGTTCGGGGTGCGCGGGTTCGCGTTCATCGACGGTCAGGGGACTCAGCCCCGCATCAGTGGCAGCGCCGAGACTATATGTTGCGGAACGCAAGTCGCCGTCGCCGATGATGGTGCCGTCGGAACCGAACAATTCCAGGCGGTAGTGATCCGCGTGGGCGCCCATCACGGAAACGCTCATAATGACGGTCACCCCGGACTCCATGCGCATCAGCAGCGCCGCGGTGTCGTCGGCGGTGACGGCCAGCGTGCCACCGTCGGGCAGTTCGCGGACCGGGTCGCTGGTGCGGACCTCCGCGCACACCGACACCGGGCGACCCAGCAGACTGCACAGAAAGTCCAGATCGTGTACCAGCATGCCGGCCAGATAGCCGCCCCCCTGCTCGCGGTCGTACATCCAATGGGCCTGCAGTGGATGACTCGGATGCCAGTAGGACGCGCTGCGACTGACCCGCGCAAGGTACTGCGAACCGAGGAAGCCCGAACGCACCCGGTCCGCGACGGCTAACCAGTCGGGGTTCCACCGGTTTTCGAAGCAGCAGGCCGTGGGCAGTCCGGAGTCGGCCGCGGCACGCACCATCTGGCGGGCCGCGTCGAGGTCACCGGCCAGCGGCTTCTCGCACAACACAGCCTTACCCGCCGCCAGTGCGGCGATCGTCATCTCGTGGTGCAGCACCGTCGGGGTCGCGACCGAGATGATGTCGAGCTCGTCGCGGGTCACGAACGACTGCCAATCGGTGGAAGTCTGCTCGATGCCCAGTTTGGTTGCCACGCGTTCCAGCCGATCAGGTGTACGCGCACAGAGCGCGACGGGCTCGAAACCCTTTGCCGCCCGGAAACCGGGCACCTGCACATGTGCGCCCCACCCCACGCCGATGATGCCGACCCGTAAGGTCATGCGCTCTCCTCCGCTCGCTCCTCCGACTACAGTGACACTAATGTTAGATAACTCATGCCCGCCGCGAACGAGTATCGCGCGAGTTCCTAGTTTTTTCCAGTACCCCGACATTGCCTATAAGTGACATGGGTGCCAGAATCGGGTGCTGTGAGCGCAATCGACACCGACGAGCAGCAGTTCGCACCGCTGATCGATCTGCAATGGTGGCAGGAGCGTCGGACTGACCGGAGCGCGCTCTACCGGCGCCTTCGCGAGGCGGGCGGCCCGGTGTTCGTCCGCACCAACCGGCCTGACTCACCGCGGCCCCGCGGCTTCTGGGCGGTCGGCTCCCACCGTGACGTCGTCGATATCAGCCGCCGCCCCGCCGACTTCAGTTCCGGGCAGGGCACGCAGATCTTCGACCAGACCCCCGAGATGCGCGAATACCGTGGCTCCATCATCGACATGGACGATCCCGAGCACATGCGACTACGCAAGATCGTCTCGCGCGGCTTCACTCCCCGCATTCTGTCCGAGTTGCGTGGCCTGGTCGAGGAGACCACCGCCGAGATCCTCGACGAGATGCCGCGTACGGGTGAGTGCGACTTCGTTTCTTCGTTCGCCACGCTGTTGCCGCTGCGCATCATCGACACCATGCTCGGGGTTCCACGCGAACACGAACAGTTCATCCTGCGGGCGACCAACATCGTGCTCGGTGCCTCGGACCCCGAGTACGTGCCCGACCAGAGCGTCGCAGGCATCGAAGCGGCGGTCACCGAGATCAGCGAACAGCTCATCGAGCTCCTCAAGCGAATCGCCGAGGACCGCATCGCCAATCCCCAAGACGACGTCATCAGCAAGCTGGTTACGTCCGACGAGGAGAACCTGACCCCTCAAGAGCTGGCGAAGTTCTTCATCCTGCTGATCGGCGCAGGCAACGAGACCACCCGCAACGCGCTGACCCACGGGCTGCTTATCCTCAGCGCGCACCCGGACCAGCGGGACCGCCTGCTGGCGAACTACGACGAGATGGCCTCCACTGCCGTCGAGGAGATCCTTCGGTACGCCAGCCCGGTGATCCACTTCCGCCGTACCGTGACCCGCGACGGTGTGACGCTGACCAACGAGTCGGGCGAGGTCACCCATACCTTCAACGCCGGCGACAAGGTCGTGGTCTGGTATCCTGCCGCCAACCGCGACCCCGCAGTATTCGATGAGCCGGAGCGCTTCGACATCGCGCGAAAACCCAACAACCACGTTGCTTTCGGCGGTCCGGGACCGCACTACTGCCTGGGCGCCCACTTGGCCCGTTTGGAATTGAACGTGGCGTTCAGGATGCTTTACGCGCGATACCCCGACGTCACCGCCGCTGGCGAACCGGTCATGCTGAGGTCGAACTTCGTCAACGGCATCAAGCACCTGAGGGCCACCTACACACCATGAACACGCAGGCAGCGATTCTGTCCGATGTCGCGAACGGCGTCATGACGATCACCCTGAACAGGCCCGATGCCGCCAACGCGGTGCGTCCCGACGACCGTGATGCACTCATCGCGTTACTGGCCACCGCCGACGCCGACGAGAAGGTGCGCGTGGTGGTGCTGCGCGCCAACGGCAAGCACTTCTGCGCTGGCGCCGACGTGGGATCACTGGCCCAACGGCGCGCCAAGGGCGAGAAGCGAGTGCTGGAGCCGACCCGGCGCATCATGAACGGTGCCCAGAAGCTGGTGGCCGCCGTGCTGGACTGCAACAAACCCGTGATCGCCGCGGTACACGGCGCGGCGACCGGCCTGGGTGCGCACGTGGTGTACGCCTCGGACCTGGTGATCGCCACCGAAAACGCCTACTTCGCTGAATCGTTCGTCAAGCGCGGGTTGGTCGTCGACGGCGGCGGCTGCTACCTGTTGCCTCGCCGTATCGGTATGCAGAAGGCCAAGGAGATGGCGTTTTTCGGCGAGAAGCTCTCAGCCACCGAAGCATGCACGCTGGGCCTGGTGAATCGGGTGGTCGCCGCCACGGACTTCGATGCCACGGTCGCAGACTTCGCCGAGCGGCTGGCCGGCGCGCCGACTTCGGCGATCGCGTTCACCAAACGGCTGCTCAATGACTCCCCCGACACCGACCGGTCCGGTGCGTTCGTCGCGGAGGCGATGGCGCAGGAGATCCAGTCGTATTCGCACGACTCCACCGAGGGTGTCCAGGCATTCCTGGAGAAACGTCCCACCGAGTTCACCGGGTGGTAAAGGTGGCGCGCGCTGACATTCCAACGATAGACGCGGCAAGTGCTCCCTACTGGGAGGCCGCGAAACGGGGTGAATTGCTGATCGCAGAGTGCGCGGCGTGCGGCAAGGTGCATCACTATCCGCGGCCGTTCTGCCCATACTGCTGGAGCGAGGAAGTGCGGCCGGTAAGAGCGAGCGGGAGCGGAACGCTCTACACGTATTCGACTGTGTACGTGAATGATCTGGCACCGTTCAAGGAGCGACTGCCATATGTGGCCGCGATCGTCGAGTTGGCGGAGGGCCCGCGGCTGATGACGACGATCGAAGGCGCGGACCCCGCCGACCTCCGTGTCGGAATCCCCGTCACCGCAGTGTTTCGGCCCGTCGACGACGCGGATCCCGAGAGCCCATTTCTGACGGTATTCACACCAACCGAGGAGAGCCCATGACCGGACTGCTCGACGGCAAAGTCGCCCTGGTGACCGGGGCGGGGCACGGCATCGGCCGGGGCCATGCGTTGGAACTGGCCAAGCACGGCGCCACCGTGATCGTCAACGACCTCGGCACCAGTTTGTCCGGCGAGGGCACCGGCAAGGTCGCAGATGAAGTGGTGGCGATCATCGAAAGCCGCGGCGGCAACGCTGTTTCCGACTTCAGTGATGTCGGTGACGAGGAGCAGGTCGACCTTGCTGTGGAGCGAGCATACTCGCAGCTGGGCCGACTGGACATCGTCGTCAACAACGCGGGAATCGTTCGCGACAAGGCTATCTGGAACATGACCGTCGACGACTTCGACCTGGTTATGCGGGTGCACGTCCGCGGCAGCTGGCTCACCAGCCGCGCGGTCGCCCGCAAGTGGCGCGCGGAATCGAAGGAATCCGGCGGAAAGGTCTATGGGCGCATCATCAACACCACCTCCGGCGCCGGTCTGCACGGTCACTTCGGGCAGACCAATTACAGCGCCGCCAAGGCCGCGATCGTGGGCCTGACCCAGACCCTGAGCCTCGAGTTGGCATCGATCGGCGCCACCGTGAATGCGATCAGCCCGGGCGGGCGCACCCGGATGTCGGCGTCCATGCCCGGCGCGCAGGCGCCGATCGAGCCCGACGAGCGCGCAGAGGACGAGTTCGACCCCAAGGACCCTTCACTGGGCTCGCCGGTGGTGGCCTGGTTGGCCAGCCCCGAGGCCGGTCACGTCAGCGGTCAGGTGATCCGCGCGATGGGCGAGCATCTCCAACTTCTCAAGGGCTGGCATCCGGTCGCGTCTGTCTCCAACGGCCAGAAGCGCTGGGACGCAACCAAGCTCGGGGCCATCATCGCCACCGACGTGTTCGGTACCCGGAACACCGGGCTGCGATTGGGGGGTTGAGCGATGCCAGATGCGGCGGAAGTCGAGCGGGAATTCAGGCGCTACTTCATGACTGGCCCGGTACTCGAAGACTGGCAGGCCTGGGCCGCCCTGTTCACCGACGACGCGACGTACTTCGACCACTTCTACGGCACATTCACCGGCCCCGCGGAGATCGCCAAGTTCCTCGAGGGGACGATGGGTGCGGCACCGCAGGTCTACAGCGTGCTGGTGTGGTACCTCATCGACGGCGAGCGCGTCGCGTACAAGGTGCTCAATCGCGCCGACAATCCGGAGCCGGGCGGCGGGCCCATCGACTTCCCCTCCTTTCAATTCATCGAGTACGCCGGTGGCGGAAAGTGGCGGGCTGAGGAGGACGTGTGGCTATTGCCCGAAATGAAGGACTTCGCCGCCCGCTACGCGGCCGCCGAGGCCGCACACCCGCAGACACTCGAGCAGAAACTCCGTCGCGACGATTGGGGTTCGTGGGTGGATTGGGCGCGCCCCGAACCCGGGCACAATGCAGCCCCATCGTGGCTGGGCAAGGCCGACTTCAAGCCGTTCTCCGGTATTCAGGACATCGACTTCGGGATCCGGTCGCACTGACCTCCGTCCACGAGGTAGGGCTCGGTCGGCACATCATCCGCGTCTCAGTCACCGGAACTCCGGCGACTCGACCTGGATCCAGTTCCATGTGTCGGGCCCACGCGCGGATCTGCCTCGGTCGCAGCAAACACTGCTCCGAGCCGGTCGGGCGTACTGCCGTGCAGGACGAGTTCATCGGCGCCGGCCTCGCGGTAGCGCTCAAAGGCGGTGTGACAGGCCGCGGCAGCTCCGGTCGCCGACGCCTCGCCGATCCATGCCGCGGGTAACAGCGACGCGACCTCGACGACTTCCTCGCGGGTGAGCACGGAGTCCGCCGAACCTCTGACGTCGCGGAGCACTGGATGGGATCGCAAGCGGGTCAAGGGCTCCGTATCCCATCCATTGGCGGCCGCCAGCCGCTCACCGAACCCGGGAATCTGGTAATACGCCACGGCCCGCGCCGCCACCACCGCGACCTCCTCGTCGGGGGGCAGGTCGCACGCGACCACCACGGTGGCGTACACCCGAACGCTGCCCGCCGGACGGCCCGAGGCCCGTTCAGCGCCCCGAACCAGATCCACCGAGCGCCGCACGGCGGCGGGAGTCAAGAACGGATGTAGCAGAACACCGTCGAAGTGACGGCCCGCAAGCTCGAGGCCCTTGGGGCCGATCGCGGCGAAGACGAGCGGTGGCACCGGTTGATCCGGAAGGTCGTTGAGCCGCAACGACGGGTAGGTGCCCGCGGGTCCGTCGTAGCGCACCCTGTCCCCGCGGCACAGCCGACGGAAGATGTCGGCGTGGTCGACGATCGAGGCGCTCGTGGACGGCGGCAACCCGACAGCCTTCCACATGGCCTCCACCGAGCGTCCGACGCCGAGGATGAACCGCCCGTCCGAGAGGGCCTGGGCAGTCATCGCCAGCGACGCTAGCACTGCGGGATGCCGTGACTGTAAATGTGTTACGCCCGAAGCTATTCGGACTTTCGACGTGACCTGACTGATCGCACCGGTGATCACGCCGAGGTCCTTGGTTCCCCATCGTTCGCTGAGCCACACCGTGTGCAGTCCGAGGCGCTCGGCGGCCTGTGCCTGGCCGATCACGGCGGCAGGATCGGTGACACGTCCGGGAAGCACGTAGGCACCGAGCGTCGGACTGCGCAACCGGCGGTTATCCACGGTCGCTATTCTGACAGTAGCGTTCAGTAGGCTGGCAAGGGGTTCGGAGATGGCGTACGCGTCGGCGCGCGGTGACGTCGGCGACCGCGTGAGCGAGGTGCTGCAGAGCTGGCTGCCTTCGCGGCTCGCAGCTGCAGAAGCGACAGCCTTCGAGACATCCGATTTCGCCGTCCCGCAGGCCGGCTACTCCGGGCGAACGGTGTTCTTCACCGCCGCCTGGAACGACCGAGCCGGCATGCGCCATGCCGAGGACCTGGTGTTGCGCACACAGGCCGACGACCACCAGTTGTTTGCTGTGCCCGATGCCCCGCGGCAGGCCGAAGTGATGCAACGACTTGGCGCGCAGGGTATTCCGGTTCCCGAGATCGTCGGTATCGAACGCGATGCGGCGGTTTTGGGGTCGCCGTTTTATGTGATGCGCCGCGTGCGGGGACGGACGCCGTCGGACGTTCCGAGTTGGCATAAGCGCGGTTGGACTGTCGACCTGTCCGCTGGCGAGCGGGAGCTGCTGTGCGACAACGGGCTACGCGCCTTGGTCGATCTGCACCGCGTCGACGACCCCGAAACGCTGCGGTTCCTCCGCGGCGATGCCGACCCGGCCCGCACGGCATTGCAACGCTATCTCGACAAGCTGAGCGACTGGTACGAATGGTGCCGAGCCGATCTGGTGGTGGGCACGACCACGCTCGCCGATGCGCTGCAGGTTATCCTTGCGACAGCGCCTGACACCGACGCCGAGACGGTGGTCTGGGGCGACGCCCGGGTCGGAAACATGTGTTTCGGCGAGGACCTTGCGGTGGTCGCACTGTTCGACTGGGAGACCGCCGGTACCGGACCTCCCGACATCGACCTCGGGTGGTGGCTGATCTTCGAGCGCTTCCTGTGCGAAGGGCTGGGCTTCACGCGGCCGCAAGGCGTACCCGATGACGACGAAATCGTCAGGCGCTATCAGCAGTTCGGAGGAACATTGACGGGTGACATCGCCTACTACCAACTGCTGGGTGCTTTCGTCCTGTCGCTGATCAACAACAGACTCGCCCGGCTTTTGGTGCGCGACGGGCTGGATGCCGCAACGGCACACAGCTACCCGCAAACATCGGTCACGCTAACCGAATGCTATCTGAATAAGTTCTGACAATATCCATCACACCAGGGACGAGGGCGGCCAGGAAGTCGGTCGTCCACGCTTCCGACGGCGCGGCCCACGGCCCGACGTGCAACCCCTCGGGCGCCGTGCCCAGTTGTGGGTGACCGGACCCCGTGAACTGGTCCACAGCGAACGAGAGTCGTTCATTGGTGGGTACAGGTGGCAGCGTAGCGGGCCGGGGGCTGGTAGCCGAGTGAGGAGTGCCGGCGATGGTGGTTGTACTCGTGTTTCCAGTCGCTGATGACGATCCGTGCTTGGGGCAGTGACCAGAAGCTGTTGATGTTCAAGCATTCGTCGCGGATGCGGGAATTGAAGGATTCGACGTAGCCGTTGCGCCACGGCTGGCCGGGTGGGATGAAATGCAGCCCGACCTGCCCGGCGGCCCAGTCGGCCATTGCGCTGCAGGCCAATTCGGGGCCGTTGTCACACCGCAGCACCGCAGGATAAGTGCCGCGCTGGCCCGCCAGACGGTCGAGCTCGCCAATCAGGTGCTCGCCGGTGATACCGCGTTCGACCAATCCACCGAGGCATTCGCGGGTGTGCTCGTCGACGATGGAGACGATCTTGATCGGCCGGCCGTCAGTGGTGGAGTCGAACTGGAAGTCCACCGCCCACACCCGGTTGGGCGCATCGGCGGTAGCAACGTCAGCGGCGGTGGAGTTGCCGCGGCGTTTGCGCCGGCGGCGCTGCGGCACTCGAAGCCCTTCTTCGCGCCAAAGGCGTTGCACCTTCTTATGATTCACAATCCATCCTTCGCCGCGGGCATCGTGATACGCAGGGCGGAACCCACGTCGTGGGTGGTCCTTGGCGTACTGGCGAAGCCAACCTCGTAACGCGGCGTCAGGATCGGCCGCGGTTGCCGAGGCTGGTTCATGGCGTTGGGTGGCGCGGTGTTGCCCGGTCACCCGGCAGGCGAACCGTTCGCTGACCCCCAGCACGCGCTGCAGGTGACGAACGGCTGCCCGCCGGCGTTCCGGGCCTAGAAGTTTCCCTTCGCGATCTCCTTGAGCGCGACCTTCTCCAACTCCGCATCAGCCAACAGCCGCTTGAGCGTGGCATTCTCACGTTCGAGGTCCTTAAGCCGCCTGGCATCCTCGGCCTTAAGCCCGCCGAACTGGTTACGCCACCGGTGATAGGTCGCTTCGGAGACACCCAGCTCGCGGCACACCGCCGCGGTGTCCTTGCCCTCCGCCAGCAGCCGATCAGCCGCCATCAACTTGCGCACAATCTGTTCGGGGCTATGCCGCTTCCTCGTTGCCATGATCTTGTCGAGCCTTCCTGCCCACGCCGTGGGCCGCAAGACTCTCATAAGCCATGGATCAACCGATCGGGGTCAGGCCAGTGGGCGTTGGCGGAGCTACCCGAGCATGCCTGAGCCGAGGGGCAGCTGCGATCAGGGTTCGGGATGCTTTACCGACGAAGAATGACGCGATAACGCTAGAACTGCGCCATGCCCTGGTCGACCGACAACCGGGTGGCCGTGACAAAGCGGGACTCGTCAGAGGCCAGCCAACACACGGCAGCCGCAACGTCTTCCGGCTCGCAGGCCCACTGCGGCAGGAACGGCGTGCCCATGTTGTTCAGGGCGGGATTCGTCTCGATTGCGACGAATAGCGCCGCGACCATGTCGCCGCCGCCCATTGGGGTGTTGACCGGACCCGGGTGCACGCTGTTGACCCTGATATCGTGCTTGCCCAGCTCCGCGGCGAAGGCCCGGGCCATACCCGTCACCGCGTGCTTGCTGGCGGTGTAGTGCACCATGTACGGCTGCACCTTCACACCCGCGTAGGAGCTGATCAGAATGATCGACCCGCCCCGACCCCCGTCGATGATCCGTTGTGCGCCTGCCATCACTGTGTTCCACGTACCCGTCACGTTGACGTCGATGATGTCGTGAAACGACTCCGGGGTGATCTCATACCACGGCGCCGGGACACAGATCCCGGCGTTGGCCACGATGACGTCCAGCCGCCCGTATGCTTCGACGCCCTGGTCGACAGCGGTCCGCAGCGCGTCCAGATCGCGGATGTCCGCGGCGTTAGCCAAGATTCGACCACCCTTCGATTTCACCAAGGCCACGGTCTCGGCGAGGTCGTCTGCGGTTGCGGACGGATAGCGCACCGAGTCGGGCAACGGACCGGCGAGGTCGACGGCGATGATGCCGGCCCCTTCTTCCGCCATCCGCACCGCGTGCGCGCGGCCCTGTCCCCTGGCGGCACCAGTAATGAACGCCACCTTTCCCGCGAGCCGACCCGTCACCGGTTCGACCCTGCAGTCGCCGACTCGACATCCAAGGCAAGCGGCCCCTCGCGCACGGCCCTGCCCAACAGTCCCAACTCCACCCCCGCCTCGGCCGCCGCCACGCGGCACGCCGCGATGTCCTTGCGTAGGAATGGGCCGGCCAACTCGGCGAACCTGTCCATCCCGCCGATGCGGTGAGCCTGCTCGGCCGCGTGACTCCTCGCGCTGCACACCTGCAGCGTGGACAGCAACACGCTCGGCGCGATGCCCAGCTGCTGTCCTAGTTGCGTTGCCGAACCCAAAAGTTGGGCATTCGCGGCAAACAACAGATTGTTGATCAGCTTCAGTGCCAACGCGCTGCCCAGTGCCCCGGTCGCCACCACAGGATCGGCGTAGGCGGCGAGGATCGGGGTCACCGAGGCGACGGCATCACTGGGCCCGCCGATCAGCACGGTCAGCATGCCCGCGGCGATGTCGTCGACGGTGCCACTGACCGGGGCGTCCAGGACGACCGGCGGCACCGGAGAACAGTCCCGCAATGCCGCGAGGGTGGGCAGCGTGCCCGTCGTATGGGACACGAAGATGGCGCCCGGCTTCATGTTGGCGATGAAACCGCCTGTGCCGAGCCCGGTTTCTCGTAGCTGCGCATCGGAGAATAGGCACGATATAAGCACGTCACTGCTGCGTGCCAGGTCGGCGACCGAGTCGGCTACCGCCGCGCCCTTCACCTTTAGTCGGCGACGAACCTCCTCCCGGCGGGCGTACACGACGACATCATGGCCGGCACCGAGCAACCGATCGACCATCGGTTCGCCGAGTTGTCCGGCACCGAGGAACCCGACGGTGTTGGGCATTGCGCTCCTTTAGGCGTCGATGGGCTTGGCACCGAAAGCTAACGGCACACGCACGTCAGCGCCACGTCAGGTTCAGTGCATCCACGCCGAATACTTGACCGCCGTGCTCGATAGGCTGCCCGGAAACCTCGTAGTCCGGAATGCGCTTGTGCCATTCCTCCAACACCACCGCCAGCTCTTGCCGGGCAAGGTGCGAACCCAGGCACCGGTGCGGGCCGCCACCAAAGGACAGGTGACGCGTGACGCCGCGGTCGAAATCGACCGTACGTGCATCGGTATATGCCGATTCGTCCCGACCTGCGAATGCCAGCGAGAACGACGCCATGTCGCCGGCCTTTACCGGGCATCCATGAAAGTCCATGTCCCGGGTTGCCTTCCGCGCGGTCTGCACGATCGGATAGACCCGAAGCAGTTCCTCCACCGCCTTCGGGATGAGCTCGGGCTCGGCGACGATCCGGGCGCGATCGGCCGGATGGGTCGCCAGATGCAGCATTGCGTACGACAGCTGGTTGGAGACCGTGTCGAGCCCGGCCATGAACAGCAGTAGCAGGCAGTTGAGCAGCTCCAGGTCGTTGATCGGTTCCCCGTCGATGGCCCAGTCGATGGCCTTGCTGACGATGTCGTCGGCGTCCGGGTCACGGTTCTCGCGCCTCTGTTGAATCAAGCCCGAGAAGTAGCCCATCACATGCGTCATGCCTTCGAGCCGGGCCGCGTTGACTTCCTCGCCTACCCCGCTCTGGTGCAGGATCATGTCCTCCCAAGCCAGGAACTTCTCGAGATCTTCCACGGGCATTCCCATGATCCTCAGGAACACGGTCGACGGGAACACCCGCGAGATCCGCGCCACAAAGTCGCACCCACCTTCGCCTGCAACTTGGTCGACGAGTTCCGCGGCGAGCTTCTGCTGCGCGTCGCGCAGGCCCTTGACCCGACCCGGTGAGAAGTACTCGGCCAGCACGCGGCGCCACTTGGCATGGTCGGGCGGGTCGAGCATGATCGGGATCCACTTGTACGGCGGCTCCGGTTCGGTCGGCACGATGACACTGCTGGACCAGAGTTCGGGATGCTGCAGGCCGTCCAGGATCACCGAGTTGTCGGTGAACACCCAGTAAGCCATATCGGCCTCGGTATTCCGGAATACCGGCCGGGCCTCGTCCTGACATTTGTCGAGCAGATGGAAGTGCGTCAGCGCAGGCGAGTCCGGCGTGTTCATATCGATGTGCTTCACGGGACATGTTGCCGTGGGCTGATCCTGGATCATGACGTCCTTCCGTGCAGCGCGAGGGAGCGCAATTCCAAGCCTCGCGGCTCGCATATTACGACAGTCCACTGTCAATCTGGCGCGAATGGCGATGACGACTCGACCAGACTCATCGAACTAGGTTAACTACGTCGAAGGACGGACGCAATAGTCCTCGACACCCGTCGTGACTGTCAGCGCACCGCGAAGCCGGCGTCGAGCGGCCACGCGGTGCCGGTGATGAACTTCGCCTCCTCCGACACCAGGAACGCCACCGCGTTTGCTATGTCCTCCGGCATCAGGATCTGGATCGGCAACGCGTTCTGCATCGCCGCAACCGCCGTGTCGTTGGCTTCCAGCAGCTTGCCCATGGTCTCGTTCATCACCATTCCGGTGGCAACACCGGTCGGATGGATGGTGTTGACGCGGATCGAGTACTGCGCGAACTCATTCGCCCAGACCTGCATCAGGCCGACCAACCCCCGCTTGGCCGCGGTGTAGGCCTGTCCCCCGGCCCGATCCGTGCCGGTGCCCTTCAGTCCGGCACTCGACGATGTGAGTACGATCGATCCGCCACGGCCGCCGTCGATAAGGGCGGGGACAGCGGCCTCGACGGTGTTCCACACGCCGATCAGGTTGACGTCGACGATGTCGCGGAAGGTCTGCCGCCGGTCTCCGCCGTGGCCCAGTCGAATGACGCCGGCGTTGGCGATCACGATGTCGATGCGGCCGAATTCGCCGAGCCCGTCTGCCACCACCTGCTCGACGGCATCGGCGTCGCGCACGTCAGCCTGCCGGGCGACGATGCGTCTGCCCTCCTTCTCGACGAGCCTGACGGTCTCGTCGAGGTCCTCGGGGCTCGCGTTGGGGTAGTCGATGGACTCGATGTCGCGGCAGATATCGAGGCCGATGATGTCCGCACCGTCCGCCGCGAGCCGGACCGCATGCGCGCGACCCTGCCCCCGGGCCACCCCGGTGATGAAGGCGACTTTGCCGTTCAGATTACCCATGTTTCCCTACTCCTCGAGCCTATCCGGTCACACTTCCGGTGTGAATCCTTGCTTGCCGCAAGCCTTCCTGAGGGTCGTCGACTTCGACGTCCCAGTCGCCACACGAGCACGTACAACGGAAGTGGCCGTTGACGGGCAGGATCGCCTGGCCGTCACACGATCCGCCGGTGTTGGCAATGCTGGTGAGGAACTCGAGTGGCTTCTCGTGCAGAGCGCTGTCGTCGGACACGGCGTTATCCCTCGGCCTGATCGTCGACCCGGAAGACGGGCAGCAGCCAGCCGTCGGTAATCGGCGAGAAGTCGACGCGCACAGGCATGCCTATCGCGACGTCGGCGGGTGCGACATCGACGATGTTGGAGACCAGCCGCGCACCGGGCGCATCGGGCAGGTCGAGGACCGCCGGCACCAGCACGAGGTCAGGCATTCCAGGGAAACCGTGCACGACGGCGAAGCTGTAGATGACAGCCTCGCCGCTGAGTTCGACCCAATTCACCGTCTTGGATTGGCAATTGGGGCAGAACGGCGTCGGGGGCAGCCGGAAGGTCCGACAGTCGCCGCACTGCGGCGCCACCAACCGTCGTTGTTTCGCGGCCTGCCAGAACGGCTCGGTGTCTTTGTTGACCGCGATCCGCACGTGCTCGCCGGGAATCGTGGTGGCCAGCGTTGCGGTCGATGCGCTCATGCCGCGCGTCCCAGAATCAGCCCGCTCACCGGCAGGCTCGCCGGTCCGCCGGTAACCAGCGCCAATTCGGCGTCGGGGACCTGGTTGATGGCGGTGCCGCGCATCTGCTCGACTCCTTCCATGATGTGGGTCATCCCGATGATGTAGGCCTCGGAGAGCTGACCGCCGTGGGTGTTGACCGGAATCGAGCCGCCGTCGTACCGGATCGCTCCGCTTTCGACGAAAGCACCGCCCTCTCCCTTGCCGCAGAACCCGTAGTCCTCCAATTGCATGAGCACCATCGGGGTGAAGTGGTCGTAGAGTAGCGCGACGTCGATGTCGGCGGCGCTGATACCGGCCTGCTCGTAGAGCCGCTTGGCGATGGGCGCATTGCCCGAGGAGGCGAAGTATTCGTCGGGCATCCCCATCCAGGCGAACGCCCTGCCCCACTCGCGGACGCCACCGTGGGCGGCGGCGACGACCGGCACCGGTGGCTGCCGCAGATCCTTGGCCCGGTCCATGCTGGTGGTGATCACCGCGACGGCGCCGTCGGTCTCCTGACAGAAGTCGTAGAGACACAAGGGTTCTGCGATCATCCTGGCGTTGAAGTAGTCCTCCAGCGTAAGGGGTTCGGGGTGCATCGCTTTCGGCCGATTCGCCGCGTTGGCCCGCGTCGAAAGCGCGATCTCGGCGAACGCCTGGCGGCGGGTGCCGTAGAGGTGCATATGCCGACGAGCCATCACCGACATCAATTGGCCGGGCCCGAAAAGCCCCGACGGCTGCAGGAACGAATTGATCGGATCGGGCTCCAATGCCGAAAAAACCGAGCCCAGACGTTGTTTGGATTGCTGCAGTGCCATCACCGTGACGACCACCGAGGCATCACCGGCCACGATGGCGGCCCGCGCCAGCCCGATCGCGCCCGCGGATCCCCCACCGCCCGAGGTCAGTGCGGCCGTGAACCGGACCTCCGGAATCCCCAGCGTTTCCACGAAGTCCGCGGTGTCCATCTTCTCGGTGTATCCAGCACTCGCGCCCGAGTAGTAGGCGAACCCGTCGACATCGGTGACAGGAAGGCCGGCGTCTTCGCACGCGGCCAGGATGGCCTCGCCGGCCAGTTCGGTGACCGACTTGGGCAACGACCCCCCGCGCTTGTAGTAGGGCGTGGCGCCGACGCCGACGATCGCGACGTCTCGCAGCCCTCTTGCGGGAGCGGAAGTAGCCACGCGCTCAGAAGTTTTCGGCCGGGATAGGCGGCACGTCGGGGAACAGTTCGTAGAACGTGCCCTGGGTGATGCGTAGCCGGGTCTCGTCGCTCACCCCGTCGAAGAGGCCTTTCAAGGTGTCCTGGGTGTGGCCGAAGGTGCCCTCCATGTGCGGGTAGTCGCTGCCGAACATCACGTTCTTGTAGCCCATGTGCTCATAGGCAGCCACCGCGGTCTCGTCGTGCTGAAATGACGCGTACACCTGGGTGTAGAGGATCTCTTTGGGACTGCGACTCAGCTTGGGCCGGACCGCCATATGGTGTTGCCGGTAGCCTTCGACCATCCGGTCACCGAGGAACGGCACCCAGGTCGCACCGCCTTCGGAGATCAGCACCCGAAGGTCGGTGTGGCGGTCCAACGCGCCGGAGGCGACCATCTTCATCGCCGCCCGCTGACCGGAGAACGTGGTCTCGGCGTAATTCATCACCGCTCCGCCGGGCCCCCGGTACACCATCCCCGCCCCGCCACTGGCGCCACCGATCGTCATGTCGACCGGGTCGGTGCCGATGTGGAACGCGATCACCATACCGGCCTCCTCGGCCGCCGCCCACAACGGCTCCCACTCCTTGCGATGCCAGTCCGGGGCGCTCGGGTGTGGTGTCGTCGGCAAGAACACCGCCTTGAAGCCCTTGTCCGCGGCCCACTGCAACTCCTCGACGGCATCCTCCACGACGAGTGTGGACACCTGCGCGGTCACCACGTAGCGCGGCGATACCGCGCAGATCTCTTCGAGCGCCCACTCGTTGCTCGCGCGCATGCACGCCTTGAGCAATTCGGGGGTGCGGAAAGTGGAGGCCCACATGCCCAACGACGGAAAGATCACCTCACCCCAGACACCCTCCTTGTCCAGATCCGCCAATCGCGCCTTGGCGTCCCGGATTCCCTGTGGCTTCATGCTCTCCTCGATGAAGGCCTCCATCGCCGACGACGGCAGCTTGCGCCGGAAGATCTGCCCGTCGACCGAGACCGTCTCGTACTCGCCGTCGGGATCCTTCTCGGCGTGCGGCGTCAGATCGGCCAGTGCCTTGGGCAAGCGGGATCGCCACAGGTCGTCGGGTTCCAGGAAGTGGGAGTCACCCGAATTCGTCCAGATCATTCCCATTACCCCTCCATGGATCCGTCGCTCACGCAGATGATGCCAGCTAATCTGACTCAAGTCCAGGGTTTTTAATGTCTAGCCATTATTCTTTCTGGTGGTAGTGACGCTGGTGAGACTGAGGCGAACTGGAGGAGGCTCATGCCGGAGCCGGGGACCGAGTCGCCCGCGGGCCAGCGTCGGCGCAACGCATCGGGCGAATCCACTCGGGTGATGTTGATGGAGGTCGCCGAGCGTTTGTTCGCCACGCGCGGCATCGAGGCGGTGACACTCAGGGAGATTCAGCAGGCGGCCGGGCAGTCCAACACCTCGGTGATCCGGTACCACTTCGGCTCTCGCGACAACCTGATACGTGCGCTGATCTCGTACCGTCAGGCGTCACTTGGGGCCGATCGCCAGGAGATGCTCGCGGCGATGCGTGAGCAGGGCAAGGAAGCGGATCCCCGAGCCGTGGTATGGCTGCTGGTGCGGCCGCTGGCCAACAGCATCGCCGCGGGTGAGATGTTCGCGCCTTTCCTCGCCCGGCTCGCCGAGGATCCCCGGGCCCGAAGCGACTACTGGCCGGACCATATCGACAACGAGTGGACCCAGGAGAAAGTCGAGGAACTCGTCGAGGCCGCCCTCCAGGACCTGCCCGGGCGTGTTCGGCGCGGCCGAACCTTCCAGCTCTACGTCAGCCTGATCAACGTCCTTGCTGCGGCAGCCCGATCGGGCCACGGACTCAGCGAGGCGCAGCTGCACAATTACGTGGACACGTGGGTGGGCATGCTGACCGCGCCGGTGTCGTACGAAACGCGCGCGCTGATGGCTGAGCGCGGCGACACCCCCCCCTCGCGAGCAGACGCATAATCACCGCGACACGCCGAAGCTAGGGAGATTTTGCGTCTGCTCGCGCGGGAAGGTCAGCTGCCGCCCACGATCTCCTTCGCCCTGAGGTCGGCGATCGTCGCGTCGTCCAGACCCATTTCGCGCAGCACCGCATCGGTGTGCTGCCCGATGGTGCATCCTGCGTCGGCTCGAGTGCGTGAGCGGGAGAACCGGCACAACGGGGCGAGCCGGCGGTGCTCTTCGAAGATCGGGCTGAAGGCATCCACGGCATAGCCCGCCTCGTGGTACGGATCGGTCTGCAGCACCAATTCGGAATTGGCCTCCACCACCTCGACGCAGCCGACATCCTGGGCGGACAGTTCGTGCTCCCACTCCAGCTTGGTCTTGTTGGCGAAAACGGTTGTCAGCGCGGCGATCAGCTCGTCGTCATGCGCCGCGCGAGATTCGGCATCGGTAAAGCGCTCATCGGCGTCCAAGTCGATGTAGGGCGACATCGCCTTCGTCAGCGCAGGCCATTCGCGCGGCAAAGGTGCGGCGAGAAAGACGTAACCGTCTGCCGCGCGGTACATCCGGTACAGGGCATTCATGCCGAAGAATTGATCGTCGGCGGCTGCGTCCGCGGGACGGGACGCATAGCTTGCGTTGTAGACGATCATCGCCTGCTGCGCGGTGGCGAGCATCGTGGTGGCCACGTTGGACATCGGTCGTCCCATCCGCTTGGCATACAGCACGACCAGCAGCGCAGAACCGACACCGTGCGCGGCGATGCCGTCAGATTGCACTGCGGGCACAGCCCCGCCCGCGTGCAGTTTGACTGCTCGGCGATGCAAGTCATCCAAGTCGGCAGCCGGCTCGCCCGTGTCGTGGCTATCGACCAGCGCCAGGCCGGATGCCGCACCGACCGACGGCGCGTAGGCGGCGCGGTGCGCGAACGGTCCGTCGACCCCGTAACCCGAGGTCGTCACGAACGCCAAGTCCGGGTTGACCGCTCGCAGCGACGGCTCGTCGATCTTCGCCCGCTCGGCGGCCTTGCCACGGAAGCACTGCAGCACAATGTCGGACCGCTTGGCCAGTTCGTACACCAGCTCAAGGCCCTCGGGTTTGGTGAAGTCGATCGCGACGCTTTCCTTGCCCTGCAGCACTTTTGCGCCGCCGGCTTCGGGAAATGCGACGAGGTTGCGGATGTTGTCGCCGTCCAGCGGCTCGACCTTGATCACCCGGGCACCCAGGTCGGCCAGCAGGGTGGCGCCGTACGGGCCGGCGAACATGCTGCCGAACTCCAAGACCGTCACGCCCGTCAACGGTGGAGCGTCGCGGTGTCCGGGCGGCGTCGGCGCAGCGTCGCCCACCTGGTCGAAGGTGACCGAGCCGTTGTGCTCGCCGATGCGCGGTGCCGGCCGGAGCTGGGTCAGTGGCTTGCCGTCGGCATGAATGAGGGTCGAGGGTTGACGGACCGGCCCGAGATCGGGGTCGACGACGGTGGCGGTGCGGCCTTCGTGCACGGTCTGGGGATGGTCCAGCGACTCCGCAGGACTCCGGAAGAGTTCGCCACTCAGGTCGAGGTTCTCGGTCATGGCCAGCTGCCACTCGGCGAGGGTGCGGGCCCCCACCCGCTCGATCATCATGTCCCACCACTCGGTCCGAAGTTCGGCCGTCGGCAGCATCGGAAACCCTTGCCACTTCGGGTCGCTGAGTTCTTTCAGCAAGTCGAGTTCGGTGAGCCAGGCGCCGATCAACTTCGGTGACACCTGCGCGAACTGCAACCAGCGACCATCCTTCGTCGGACACACCAGGAGTGCATAGATGAGGTAGGCCTGGGGCCTGCCCTGGTCGTCGTAGGCGGCATCCATCGGTTCGTAGGCGCCGGGATACCGCTCGAGCACCATCTCGTAGAACCAGTTGTACGGATCCATCGAACCCATGCCGGTGACCAGGTTGGTTTCGACCGTTTGGCCCAGCCCGCTGCTGTCTCGCTCGAGGAGCGCGGCCAGCACACCTTGCACAGCGGCGTGGGCGGCTCCCCACGACGCGTAGGAGAATGTGGTGTAAGCCGGTCCCGGCCTTGTCGTCAGTCCGCGCTTTTCATGCATGACACCGGTCTTCGCCATTACCAGGGCTTCCCAACCCTTGTAGTCACGGAACGGCCCGGTCGACCCCCAGCCGGTGATGTTGGCGACCACCAACCGCGGATACCGGCTGGAGAGCGACTCGGCACTGAGGCCGAGGCGCTCGGCGGTGTTCGGCCGCAGCGTGTTCACCATGACGTCGGCGCCCCGCAGCACTGCCCGCAACCGGTCGAGGTCTGCGTCGTCATGCAGATCCAACGTCACGCTGCGCTTTCCACGCAACAGGGCGGGCCAGCCCGCGAGCTCGCGCAGCGGACTGCCGTCGGGCGGCTCGGCCATGATCACCTCGGCACCGCAGTCGGCGAGAAACTGCGTCGCCTGCGCGCCGGGCAGCGTCGTCGACAGGTCGACCACCACGAGGCCGGCCAGCGGGCCGTCCGACGCGACTTCCGGCATGTTCGCTCTCCCTGGCGCCGATCTCATGAAGACGTGAAGTGACACACGTCACGCCAGCATCGCAGCGATCAATATTAATGTCAATGTATTAGTCTTCTGCGATGATGGAGACGCATGACGCGGAGCCGCGGGGCGGGTTCCCGCCGATGAGGACCTGGCAGGAGCCGACGGTACGCAACCCGGGCGGAGGTGCCGAATACGGCGATATGATCTGTGCGCTGCGCAATTTCCTCGACGATGTGGCTGCGGCCGCTCCGGACGCGGCCACCCTGGTGACCCTGACGGACGACTTGAACAGGTGGGCCGAGCGGCTGGCCGAATCCGCAGTCCCCGAGCGCCGACAGATCTTCGCTCGCCGACTCGATCTTCCCGGTCGCGGGCAAACCATGTCCCCCTGCTTTACACCGATTGCGGGCGACCGTGAGACGGTAACGGGCACAGTTACGTTTGGCCGGTATTTCCTGGGCGGCGGCGGAGCCGTCCACGGTGGGGCGATCCCGCTGTTATTCGATGAGGTGCTTGGCCGCCTCGCCAGTAGCGGCGGTCGTGCGCCTGCGCGAACCGCGTATCTACACACCGACTTCCGGTCCATCACACCCGTCGGCGCGGAACTCGCGGTGCGCGCGTGGTTCGTCAGCGAACAAGGGCGCAAACGGATCCTGCGCGCGGAGCTCACCCACGGGGACACGTTGTGCGCCGAAGCCGAGGGCCTGTTCATCGAGTTGCGCCCCGATCAGCCATGAGTCAGCGCTAAACTTCTCATCGCGCCGACCGTTGACGTTGAATGTCTTTGTCATGCAATCTAATCTGCTTGAGCAAGGCTAGCCGGTCCGGCTTGAGCATCGCGGTCAGTGGCAATTCGTCGACAATGAGAAGCTCGTCGGGCGCCTTGTAATCGGCCAGTTCATCCGCTACGCGGGTGCGTAGCTCGGCTAGCGTCGGCGGCGCGGCGGCGTCCACCGGCACGACACAAGCGACTCCGATCTCACCGATCACCGGGGCCGAGCGCCCCACGACGGCGGCCTGTTTCACCGCGGGATGACCGGCGAGGACCCGCTCCACCTCGCCGGGATGCACGTTGTAGCCGCCGCGGATGTACATGTCGCCGCTGCGCCCGACCAGGGTGAGGTTGCCGTCGGCACCGAGAGTGCCGACGTCGCCGGTACGCAACCAGCCGTCGCGTAACACCTCCGCGGTGAGTTTCGGGTTACGCCAGTATCCACGCATCACACACGGGCCCCTGACCTCGACGATGCCGTCGGATGCGATCCGTATGTCCATTCCCGCGGCGGGCCGTCCCACGGTGCGGAACTGGACCTCGGGTGCATCAGCCGGGTCCGTGCCGCAGATGGTCGGGCATTCGGTCATCGCGTAGCGCACCACCAGCGGAACGCCGATGCCCTCGGCGACCCGCCGCACCAGTTCGGGTGGTGCCGGTGCTGTTGCCGCGACCCCGATGCGCAAGTGCGGCAAGGCCTGCGGGCTCACGCCATCGACGTCGAGCAGCTTGGCCCACTGGGTCGGTACCGCACCAGCGACGGTGACCCGCTCTTCGCGCAGCACTTCGAACATGCCCTGCGCCGACCACGGTGTCGGTGGCACCACCAGCGTGCTGCCCCACACGAGTTGATCCCAGAGCTTGAACATATAGCCGGCGTGGGCGAACGGCGTGGACGTGAGCCGCCGGTCATACGGCGCGCTCATTACCCCCGCCGCTGCCGCACCGGCCGCCAGCCGGTCGGCATCGAAGGCCGCGCCCTTCGGCGTCCCCGTCGTGCCGCTGGTGAAGATCAACGCAACGAGGTCGCGGCGGGTCAGCTCCGCCGAAGGCGGCGCCGAGCACGACTTGTCACTGCACAGCGCGTCGCGCGGCAACAGCCGGTGTCCGGCGTCGGGTAGCGCACCAAGCCGCCCGTCGGCGATGACCAACAACGGATCCACCTGCCGCAGGATCGATTCGATCTCTCGACGACCGAGGCGCGGATTGAGCCCGGTGGTGATCGCGCCGATCATCGCCGCGGCCGCATAACACGTCGCGTAGTCGATGCCCGACGGCAGCCACAGCGCGACCACGTCACCCTTGCCGACGCCAAGGTCAGCGAGTTGCGCTGCCACGCCACGGGCCCGGCCGATCCACTCCGCGAACGTGATCCGCGCCCCAGGCTCGACGTAGGCTTCGATGTCGCCGTGGACGGCGGCCGCCGCTTCTAACATCGCCCGGGTGTCGGCGACGTCGGCGCTCAGCGGTGCGCGGCCCACTTACGGTTCCTCGACGCCCAGAATTATGGTGCCGCTCGAACAGAACCAGCCGCCCGTACCGCTGACGCAGGCGATCCGGGCGCCCGGCACCTGCCGCGGCCCGCATTCGCCCCGCAACTGGCGAGCCGCCTCCACCAGCAGGAACAACCCTCGCTGACCCGGGTGGCACGCCGACAGCCCGCCACCGTCGGTGTTGGTGGGAAGCTCACCGCCCAGCCGCAGCGAGCCTTTCTCGATGAATGCACCACCCTCCCCCTTCGGGCAGAAGCCGAGGTCCTCGACGGTGAGCAGCAGCATGTAGGTGAACGCGTCGTAGATTTCGGCGACGTCGACGTCGGACGGGGAGACGCCGGCGCGGGCGAAAGCAAGCGGCCCGCTGACCGAGGCCGGCCCGACGGTGAGGTCGTCCCACTGGGAAGTGAGCATGTGCGAGGTGGTCTCACCCGAGCCCAGCACCCATACCGGCTTGCTACGCAGATCCTTCGCGCGTTCCGCGCTGACGAGCACGGCCGCGGCCCCACCGTCGCTGCGAATGCAGCAGTGCAGTTTGGTGAATGGGTCCGCGATCATCGGTCCGCCCAGCACGTCGTCGATGGTGATCGGATCGCGGTAGTAGGCCTCGGGATTGTCGGCCGCGTTAAACCGCGCGGACACGGCGACCTCGGCCAGCTGCTCGATCGTGGTGCCATAGGTGAACATGTGCCGCCGCGCGGCCATCGCGTACTTGGAGATCAGGGTGTGGCCGTACGGCGCTTCCCACTGCAGCGGCCCACGCGCACCCCAGTTGATGTTGGCCCCACGCAACCCCTTTCGAAGGTCCGAGCGGGCAGTCGAGCCGTAGGTCAGCAGCACCACATCGGCATGACCGGCGGCG
The DNA here is from genome assembly GCF_025821985.1 of Mycobacterium timonense. Classification (NCBI taxonomy): domain Bacteria; kingdom Bacillati; phylum Actinomycetota; class Actinomycetes; order Mycobacteriales; family Mycobacteriaceae; genus Mycobacterium; species Mycobacterium timonense. The sequence continues at coordinate 58,408 of NZ_JACKSY010000097.1, forward strand.
ATCGCGTCGGCCGCGTGCGCGGCCATCACCTCCCACGACGCTCCCCCGACCGCAGTGGAGTCGATCCAGCGGGGCCGCAGTCCGAGGTACTCGCCGACATCGACCGGGGGCAGGGTCCCCTGGCCGGTAGAGGCCAACCCGTCGACGTCATCCGGTGTCAGGCCCGCATCCGCCAGGGCGCGGCGGCTGGCCTGGGCGATCAGCTCGTAGGGTCCCTTGTCGTCGACCCGGCCGACGTCGGACAGGGCGACGCCCGCGATGGCGACAGAGCCGCTCATTGGGCGCGGTCCTGGGCCAGCAGCTCGGCCAGCACTTCGGTGGGCTCACCGAACAAGTGCCGAAACACGTGTGCGCGCTTCAGGTACAGGTGCATGTCATTCTCGAACGTGTAGCCCATCCCGCCGAACACGTGGATGCCTGCCGCGGCGTTGTCGACCGCCGCCGAGCCGGCCACCGTGACAGCCGACAACACCTGTAGCAGTGCGTCGGCGCGTCCATCAGCCAACGCGATCGCAGCGAAGAATGTTTGCGCCTGAGCGGCCTCGGCAGCGATCTCCATGTTGACGCAGGCGTGCTTGATCGCCTGATGCACGCCGATCGGCTTCCCGAACTGCACCCGAGTCTTGGCATGTTCGGTGGCCAACGCCGCCGCGGCAGCAGCCAAGCCGGTGAGATAGGCCGACGCGAGCACCATGGCGCGGGCCCAGATCCATTCGTCCTCGGCTGGCAACCAATGCAGGGGTTCGGCGGATTCGACTGTGGCCGAGGATATCCTCGTGCCGGGGTCGGCGGCGTGCACGGGTACCAGTTGGCCGAAGGAATCGATGTCGACCAAAGCGGCGCCACTACGGGCCACCACCAGGGCGTGCGAGGCACCCGCCGGTTCGAACAGGTCGAAGGTGCCTTTAACGGGCCGGGCGTGGCGCACGTCGCCGTCGCCGCGCAGTACCGCGAGGGCCACCGAAGCTGTCCCGGAGCCGATCCGCTGCGCCAGCGCGTCGTCGCCACAACGGGCAGCCACCCGGGCGCCCAACGTACATGCCAGGAACGGCCCCGGCGCGAGCCGCTTGCCGAGTTCGACGAAAAGCAGTGCCTCGTCGTCGAAGGGCCGTCCCGCCCCTCCGGACTCCTCGTCGAGTCCGAGCGTTAGCAGGCCCAACTCGCCACATTCGCGCCACAGCGACTCGGGAACCGGCGCTTGCGCATGGCGATTGGCGCGAATTCGTTCAACGGGCATTCGATCGGCAAGGAATTCTCCTGCTGCCGTGACGATTTCGAGTTGCTCAGCTCCGGGCAGCAGATCCACCGTCATGTCCTCTCATCGCGGCAGTCCCAGTACGCGTTCGCCGACGATGTTGCGCTGAATCTCCGACGTTCCACCGCCGATGGCTTGGGAGAAGCTGTAGTAGTAGTAACCGACCCAGCCGTCGACGTCCCAGCGCGACGAATACCTGATCGAGGCGGGACCGACAACATCCATCGCCAATTTGCCGATCTCCTTGGCCAATTCGGCGTACATCAGCTTGACGATCGAACCCCGCGGGCCCGGCGTGTCGGTCTTCATGGCCTCGCAAATGTTGGTGTAAGTGAGCGCCCGCAGCGACACCACCGACGCACGGGCCCGCGCCAGCCGTCGCGCGATGTCGTCGTCGGCGATGGCGGGCCTGCGGCCGTCCGGCCCGACGTGGTCGCGGGCATAGTCGATGAGGTCCTCGATGATCTTCGCCAAACGCACCTGGTTGGCGGTGAACGCGGTACCACGCTCGAAAGACAGCGTCGCCATCGCGACCGACCAACCTTCACCCACAGCGCCGACCACGTTGCTCAGCGGAATGCGCACATCGTCGTAGAACACTTCGCAGAATTCCGACCCGCCCTCGATGGTCTCGATCGGGCGGACGTCGATGCCCGGCGTGCTCATGTCACAGATCACCCAGGTGATGCCCTTGTGCTTGCTGCCGGTGTTGTCCGTACGCACCAGCAGTTCCTGGTAGTCGGCGACGGTGGCGAAGCTGGTCCACAGCTTCTGTCCCGACACCACTAGGTCCTCGCCGTCGATCACCGCCTTGGTGCGCAACGCCGCCAGATCCGATCCGGCGTCAGGCTCAGAAAATCCCTGACACCAAATCACCTCACCGCCAAGGATTTTCGGGAGGTGGAACGACTTTTGCTCGTCGGTGGCTCTGGTGATCAGGGTCGGCCCGGCGTGCGAGTTACCGACGAAGCATGCATCGATGCCGGGAAACCCCCGCGCGGCGTACTCCTCATACCAGATCAACTGCTGAAGCAACGTCAGCCCTTTACCGCCGTACTCGGTGGGCCAGGCGATGCCCGCCCAACCGCCTTCGGCCTGAGTGCGCTGCCAGGCGAGGTCGTATTCGCGGATACCCGCGTCGTCGCGTGGGCGCGGCTCGGTCGGCTTGTTCTCGTCGAGCCACGTGCGGACCTGGTCGCGAAACTCCAGCTGGTCAGGCGTGAAGTCGAGGTCCATGATCCAGAATTCTAGGTGACACGATAGTCAGAAACAATGCATCAGTCATCGGCTGCGATACCTCGCGGCCAGCGCTTCGGTACCGCGGGCCAGCAGTGCCACGTCCGCTCCCACAAGCACGAAGCTCGCGCCGGCCGCCATGTAGCGGCGCGCGAGTGGCTCGCTGAACGCATTCACCCCGGCGCACTTGCCGTGTTCCACGATGGTCGCCAGCGCGGTTTCAATGGCGCTCACGATGTCTGGATGCTCCGGCTGCCCAAGTTTGCCCATCGACGCTGCCAGGTCGGCCGGACCGATGAAGACGGCGTCCACTCCCTCGACGTCGACGATCTCTCCGAGCCGAGCCAGGCCTGCCACACTCTCCACCTGGACGGTCAACGACACCGTTGCATCCGCGGTGACGAGATAGTCAGAAACACGGTTCCAACGCGATGCCCGGGCCAACGCGCTGCCCACCCCGCGGATGCCCGCCGGCGGGTAGCGCGTGGCGGCAACCGCCGCGCCTGCGTCACGAGGGCCGTCGATCATCGGAACGATGATGTTCTGAGCCCCGATATCGAGCAATTGCTTGATGAACACCGGGTCAGCCGAGGGTGGACGCACCAGCACGTCGACATCGGGGTAGCCGGCCAAGACCTGCAGCTGTTCGAGCGTGGTGCGTACATCGTTGGGCGCGTGTTCCTGATCCACCAGCAGCCAGTCAATCCCGGACCCTGCACAGATTTCGGTGACGTAGCCGCTGCCCGAGGCCACCCACATGCCGATGCGCGGGTCGCCGTCGCCGATGCGCTGTGTCCACCGATTTGTCACGACTCCTCCGGTTCAAACGTCACCGACACCGTGCCCAGCGGCCCGTAGTCCGCGACGAAGCTGTCACCCGGTTCGGCGAAAACCGGCTTGGTGAACGACCCCGACAAGATGACCTCCCCGCGCTCCAGCGAAACCCCATGCGGGGCAAGTCGATTGGCCAACCAGGCCACGCCGTTGCCGGGATGGTTGAGCACCGCGGCGGCCACCCCTGACTCCTCGATCGTGCCGTTGCGCAGTAGCAGGGCCGCCACCCATCGCAGGTCGACGTCCAACGGACGGAACACTCGCCCGCCCAGGACCAGACCTGCGTCTGCGGCGTTGTCGGCAATGGTGTCGACAATGGTGCGCAGATGGCCGGTATCGGGATCCGACATCTGCACCCTGGCGTCGAGTATCTCGAGCGCGGGAGTCACGAACTCGGTGGCCCGCAGCACGTCGAACAACGTGACGCCCGGGCCGGATAGCTCCTCTCCGAGTACGAACGCCAATTCGACCTCGACACGCGGGCGGATGTAGCGGCCCAACGGTATGCGGCCGCCGTCCTCGATGAACATGTCGTCGAACAGCGCGCCGTAATCGGGTTCGTCGATCGACACCGCCCGCTGCATCACCTTCGAGGTCAGGCCGATCTTGCGCCCCTTGACTTCCCGCCCGTCGGCCACCTTGAGCGCGACGAGCGCCCGCTGCACCGCGTAGGCGTCCTCGATGGTCATATCGGGATATTCGAGCGACAACTGCCGGATCGGCGTGCGGGTCTGCTCGGCCTCGTACAGCCGCTGGGCGATCTTCGCGACCTCGTCGTCGGCAGGTCCGCTCATGTCGTGAGGAACTCGATCGCCGCGGCATTGAATGTCTCGGGATCCTCGAAATGCGGCCAGTGCCGCACGGAAGGCATCTCGAACACCTCTGAGTTCGGTATCAGTTCGGCGATGGTGCGCGCAGTGTCCTGGTACACACCGTGGTCCTTGCCCGAGGCCACGATCATCACCGGCGCCTCGATGCCGCGCCACTTGTCGTCGGGAATGAGGTTGCGGTGGCGAACCTTCTCGTCCTGCAGGATCAGCAGCCGGTCGATGGTGTTGCGGGTGTCCTCGCGACGATAGATCGCCTGGCGTAGTCCGATGAGATCGGGCAGGCGGTTGGCCTCCTCGGCGATCAGGTGGGCGAACACCGCGTGCAGCGATTCCCATGTCGGTTCGTTGACCGCCTTGGTTCGTTCCGCCCGAATGCGCGCCATGTTCGACGCCGACGCCTCCCGCCCGGCGGGCGACATCAGGATCACCTTGTCCACCCGGTCGGCGTGGCCGACGCAGATCGCCGATGCGACGAAAGCACCCAGCGACATGGCGACGAAATTGGCCGACGCCATGCCGAAGTGGTCCATCACCCCTAGCACGTGTTCGACGTAAACCGCGATCTCGTAGTCATAGTCCGGCTTGTCGGAGAACCCGTTGCCGACCATGTCGATCGCCACGCAATGGAAGTGCTGCGACAGAGCGGCCAGGTTGGGCGCGAACGTCTCCCAGTGCCCGCCGGTGCCGTGCAGCAGGATGGCGTGCGGCTTATCCGGGGCGCCCGCCTCGGCATAACGGGTACGGACGGACACGCCGTTGACCGGGATGGAGACGAACCCCTGCCGGAACTCGAGCTCCTTGAGGTACATCCAGATGCTGCGGTAGTTCTCCGTGTCGACTCGGCTCACGTCGACCGCCGTTGCGGGTGCTTGTACTTCGCTCATCCCAACCTTCTCATATGTCCGTATCTGACGCATCCGTCATCTAATCCTGACATCGCCTCGCCTGGTTCCCATCGTCGCACAAGCCTCATGTTCCCATGTGGGAACGGCTCACGTCGCTCGGCCTACGAGCGATACACCAGCAGGCATTGGCTCTCCCTGCATTGATTCTGACACTTGTATGCGGTAATACTGGGCAGGTGAACACTCCGGCCGGACGCCGCGTGCTCGCCGACCTGGTCAACGAGTTCGCGGCCGTGCGGTTGTCGTTGGACGTCAACGGCAACGGCCCCCGCCTGCTCGTCGAGGACCTCGAGGGCGGCGAGCAGGTCTTCCTGTGCCCTTTGGAGTTGGCGAGCTTCACCTTGGCCACCCCCGAAGACCGCGAGGAGTGGGTGAGGGTGGGCAATTACCGCGGCGAACGCCGGCCGACGGAGCGGCCGTGAACGCCGCCGACGCCGACCTGGTTGGTCTGGGCATGACACCGATGTCGCTGCGTCCGGGCGCGACCCCGCTCGAACTGGCCGTCAAGGCGAGCGACACCGCGCTGGTCGACGCCGGACTCGGGCGTGCCGACATCGACGGGATCCTGGTCGGCTCGTCGCAGGGCGTCCGGCCCGAACGGCTGGGCATCGGCTTCGCCGCGGCGGCCGGCTTCTCGGGTCTGCGCTTGCTCGAGCACGTCGAGATCAAGGGCGCGACGACCATCGCCATGATCCAGCGCGCACGCCACGCGATCGTCACCGGCGAGGCCGCGACCGTACTGTGCGTATTCGCCGACGCACCGTTGGTGGCAGGCCGGGGCGCAGGCTCGACCTACGCACACAGTGGGGGCAACGTCGGGGTGCGTGGTCTCGAGCGGGCCTCGGGGCTGCTCGGCTCGGTGCCGACGTATGCGCTGCTGACACAGCGTTGGCTGCACGTCACCGGAACCGGTACCGACGCGCTGCGCTGGGTGGCCACCACGGCGAGGGAGTGGGCGCGTGGCAATCCCGATGCGGTCAATCGAGAGCCGCTCGATGACGCCGACTATGACTCGTCCCCGATGATCGCCGAACCGCTTCGCCTGCTGGACTGCGCCCGGCCGGTGAACGGCGCGGTCGCCGTCGTACTCACCGGGCGGCCCTCGATCGGCGCCACCCGGTTGCGGGTGCGCGGCGCCGGGCGTGAACACCCGGTGCGGCGCCGTCGCGCGGGTGCCGAGTCGTGGTTCGGCGGCGGTGGCCGCGCGGTACAGGACGCGCTCGAACAGGCCGGCATGAGCCGTTCCGACCTCGATGTCGCCGAACTGTACGACCCGTTCTCGATCGTGACCTTGGCGCTGCTCGACGAATACCGGCTCACCGGCGACATTCCCGCGGGTGCATTCGTGCGCGACGGCCACACCGGTCCGGGCGGCACACTGCCGACCAACACTGGCGGTGGCCAGCTGTCCGGTTTCTACTTGCAGGGTATGACGCCGTTGGCGGAGGCGATGATTCAGCTGCGCGGCACCGGCGGGCAACGTCAGGTTCCAGGGGCCACGGTGGCGCTCGTCGGCGGTATCGGCGGCAGGATGGACCACCATGCTGCGTTGGTGCTGGAGCGCGCCGCATGACCACCACCGCGCTCGAGGATTGGCTGCTGAACAGCGCGCTGGCGCCCGCCGTCGACGACGACTTGCTGGCGCCGCTGTACCGGGCGGCCGCCCGCAGTGAGCTCGCGCTGCCGTTCTGCGCGGCGTGCGCTCTGGCGCTGGAGCTCGACCAACAGGCCTGCGACCGGTGCGGGTACAGCGAACGGGACTGGCGTACAGTCGATCCGAGCGGAACCGTACACGCTGCGACGCTCATGCACCGGCGCGAGCCCGGCCTGGTGCACGGCCTCGCGCCCTACCCGATCGTCGACGTCGAGCTGTCCAGCGGGCATCGAGTGGTGATGACGACCGTGGAACCCGCGGACACCGCACCGCCCATCGGCACAGCGGTGCGTATCGGCTTCCGCCGCCTCGGCGACGTCGCCATCCCGGCCATCGACATCCCGGAGGACCTGTGACGACACTTGAATCCACAACTGCGGCTGACGACGACTTCGATGTCAACACCGTCGTACGTGGTGACCGCGTGCACGGCACCGTGTATACGTCCGCCGAGATCTTCCGTCGCGAGATGAACAGCATCTTCAAGACCGGCTGGGTCTACGTCGCCCACGAGAGTGAGGTCAGCGAACCGGGTGACTACCTCACCCGGATGATCGGGCGCGACCCAGTCGTGGTGGCGCGCGGCAAGGACGGCGTCGTTCGCGTGATGCTCAACCGCTGCACCCACCGCGCCAACAAGCTGTGCAACGCCGAAAAGGGCAATGCCAACTCCTTCAGGTGCCCATACCATGGCTGGACATTCAGCAACACCGGCGCGCTGCAGGGCGTTCCGATGCGGGAAGGCTACGGGGAGGCGTTCAACCGGGTGCGCTCCGAACTCGGTCTTGCCCAGGCACCCCGGGTGGACAGCTACGGCGGATTCATCTTCGCGTCACTGGCGCCGGAGGGCATCTCGTTGATCGAGCATCTCGGCAAGGCAACGCACGCCATCGATCGTCTCCTCAACCTGTCCCCCACACGCAAGATCGACTTGCGTGCCAACTGGATGAAGCACTTGCACCACGCCAACTGGAAGATGGTGGTGGAGAACAACGTCGACGGCTACCACGCACTGTTCACCCATGCCTCTGTGTACGACGCGATCAAGCCCGCCAAGGTGTCGCATGTCCCCACCAAGGTCGACGTGCTGGTCCGCGACCTCGGCAACGGCCATTCCGAGATCGACTACAGCGACGAATACCGCAAGCTCGACGAGGAATTCGTCTGGTACGGCCGGATCCCGCGGGCCAAGCTCGCCGACTACGTCGCGGCACTCGAGGGTGCCTACGGTCCGGAGCAGGCGCACGACGCGCTGGTGGTGGGCCCGCCGCACACGTTGATCTGGCCCAACCTGTTCCTGGCGGAGATGAACGTCATGTTCGTCGAGCCGCAGGCCCCCGACCGCACCATCGCCTACACCACCGCGGTCCTGATACCCGGTCAGGATGCGTTGAACGAGCGCACGCTACGCCGCTCCGAGGGAGCGATGGGCCCGGCCGGATTCCTGATCGCCGACGACGGAGAAATCGGCATGCGCAACCAAGCCGGGCTCGCCGCCGAGCTGCCGGAGTGGCTGGTGTTGTCCCGCGGCGTGGAAAGCGATGTCGACGACGCGACCGGAATCATCAACCGGGACAAAAGCGCCGAGACTCCCCAGCGCGGTTTCTATGCGCAGTGGGCTGCCGTGGTCGGCGGGCGGGCCGGAGCATGACCGTCAACTCCGAAACCCAGGCACGTCCGGCGCTGCGCCCGATTCCGGACGCCGAGATCCTGTCATTTCTATATCTCGAGGCGCGCCTGGCCGACGAGGGCCGCTACTCGGAGTGGGAGGCGCTGTGGGCCGACGACGACACGGTCGAATACCGCGTCCCGATGCATCCCGACGACGACCCGCGCACCGCACTGGCCTACATCAACGACAACCGGCGACGGATCAAAAGCCGGGTGGCTCAGCTCAACACCGGAAACCGGCACTCACAGACACCACCATCGGTGATGCGCCGGGTCATCTCCAACAGCGAGGTAGTGCACACTGGCCCCGACACTGTCACAGTGGAATCCAACTTTGCTCTGTTCGAATACCGTCTGCGCCAACGATTCTGGGCTGGCCGCGTTACCCACGTGATCCGCCGATCACCCAACGGCCTGCAACTGATCCGCAAAATCGTGCACCTGATCGACGCAGGCGGACCAGTCGAGACACTTGCTTTCCTGATTTGAAGGGCCCTCGCATCTGATGCTCGTCGGAGACATCGCGACCAACAACGCACGGCGCTACCCCAACAAACGGGCGCTCGTCGACGCCGACCGGTCGTTGACCTGGTCGCAGGTCGACGAGCGGGCCCGGCGGCTGGCTGGAGTCCTGGCCAGCCGGGGGCTCACACCAGGGGACCGCGTGATGGTGATCGCGCGCAACTGCCTGGAATGGCCGGAGATCTCGTTCGGCCTGGCCAAGGCCGGGCTGATCGCGGTGCCGGTGAACATACGGCTGGCTCCCGACGAGGTCGCCCACGTGCGCGATGACTCCGGCGCACGAGCGGTAATCATCCACGCGGATCACCTCGAGAGGTTCCTGGGCGAATTAACCGAGCTGGGGCTGATACTGGGGATAGGCGCCGGGTCAGCACCCGGGACCAGCGAACTGGTCTCCGACTACGACACGGCCTTGGCGCAAGCACGGCCTGGCGCCCCGCGCCGCGACATCGCGCCGGACGACGTCGCGGTCATCCTGTACACCAGCGGCACCACCGGTCGCGCCAAGGGTGTGATGCACACTCACCGGGCTCTGCTCTATCAGGCGGCGGACACCAACCTCGTGACCGAGGCAAATCGCTCAGACGTCATGCTGGCGACCACCCCCTTCTTTACTGCGGGCGGCATGGTGCGCACGGTGTCCTGGCTTTATCTCGGTCAGACCATGGTGATCCATCAGAGGTTCGACCCCCACGCCGTCATCGACGAGATCGAACGCAGTGCCATCACGTTCACGACCTTCATCCCGACGATGCTGCACCGGACGTTGGCGATCCTCGAAGAAGGACCACCACGGGACATGTCGAGCCTGCGGCGCATCTCTTACGGTTCGGCCCCCGTGCCGCCGGGCCTCGCGCGCAAGGCGATGGACCTGCTCGGCTGTGATCTGCAGCAACGCTATGGGTTGACCGAATGCGGCGGACAGGCGACGATTCTCACGCCGCAGGACCATCGCGATATCGTCTCCGGCAGAACGTCGATCGCTACGTCGTGTGGGCGGGAAACCCCGATGTGCGTGATCCGCGTCATCGACGCCGAGGGCAACGACGCCGCACCCGGCGACGTCGGTGAAATCGTGATCACCAGCCCGGCCAACGCAGTTGGGTACTGGAACCGGCCCGAGCAGACCGCAGAGACGTTCCGGCCCGACGGATTACGCAGCGGCGACTTGGGCTACCTCGACCACGAGGGCTACCTCCATATCACGGGTCGCAAAACCGATCTCATCATCTCTGGCGGGTTCAATGTCTACCCGGCAGAAATTGAGCGGGTACTGTCCCAGCACCACGACGTGGACATGGTGGCGGTGGTCGGGGTGCCTGATCCCGAGTGGGGTGAGACGCCGGTCGCCGCGGTGATTCCCAAAGCCCACGTGCGCGATCAGGACGCGCTGACCGCCGATCTTGCTGCGCTGTGCCGCGCCGAATTGGCCGGGTACAAGCAGCCGCGCCGGTTCGTGTTCTGGCGCGAGTTCCCGTTGGGCCCCGCCGGCAAGATCCTCAAGCGCGAGATCGCTAACCAGGTTAGCCATGTCGGCAACGCGGGTGCGAAGATGCCGGTACCGACCGGATCGACCGAGGAGCGCTTGTGATCAAGCAGACCGACCTTGCCACCATCGAGTTCGAGGTGACCGACCACGTCGCCATCGTGGCGCTCAACCGGCCCGAGAAACTGAACAGCTTCACACAACAGATGGCCGCCGAACTCGGCACCGTCTGGACCCGGGTCCGCGAGGACGACGACATCCGGGTCGCGGTGCTGTGCGCCAACGGCGAGCGCGCGTTCTGCACCGGAATCGACGTAATCGAGGGCACCTGGTGGACGCACAAGCCTATCTTCAACCAGGAAGACCCTGGCGAACTCCTGGGGCCGAAGGCGCACAAGGTGTGGAAGCCGGTGATCGCGGCACTACATGGCATCGTGGCTGGTGGAGCCATGTACTTCGTCAACGAATGCGACTTCTCGATCTGTAGTGAGACGGCCACGTTCTTTGACCCACATGCCAACGCGGGCATCGTCTCGGCGTTAGAGCCGATGGGCATGTTGGCCCTCGGCGTGCCCTACGGCGAGGTGATGCGCTGGGCGCTGCTCGGCAGCGAGGAGCGGATGTCGGCGCAGACCGCGCTGCGCATAGGTCTCGTCACCGAGGTGGTTCCGGATGATCGATTACGCGCCCGCGCATTCGAACTGGCCTCCGAGATCGCCGCTCGCAGACCCAATGGAGTCCAAGGCACCGTTCGCGCAATGTGGGAGGCTCGTGATCTTGCCCCCAGCATCGCAGCCCGACACGGCAAGCTCTTCACCGATCTCGGTAATGCCGGGGCCACCCCGGACTCGTTGAATAACAAGAAGAAACCCCGGACTCGATGAGGAGGAGGCGATGACCGACGCAGCGACCGAGCAGTTGGTGGAATTCGACCTGCTGATCGGGGGCGAGCCGTCGGCCGCCGCATCGGGTTCCACCTACGACAGCGTCGACCCCTACACCGGCAGGCCGTGGGCGCGGGTGCCTGACGGTGGGACCGCCGATGTGGACCGCGCCGTAGCCGCCGCCCGTGCCGCACTCAACGGACCGTGGGGCGTGCTCACTGCGACCGCACGCGGCAAGTTGCTTCGACGACTCGGCGAGATCGTCGCCCGAGAGGCGGAACAGCTTGCCGAGCTTGAGGTGCGCGACGGCGGAAAGCTGGTCCGCGAAATGGTCGGCCAAATGCGGTCGCTGCCGGACTACTACTTCTACTACGGCGGACTGGCAGACAAGCTGCAGGGCGACGTCATACCGGTGGATAAGCCCAACTACTTCGTCTACACCCGGCATGAACCCGTCGGGGTGGTCGGCGCGATCACACCCTGGAACTCACCGCTGTTGCTGTTGACGTGGAAACTGGCGGCTGGTCTGGCCGCGGGTTGCACCTTCGTAGTCAAGCCCAGCGACCACACCCCGACATCGACGCTCGCGTTCGCAAAGCTATTCGCCGAAGCCGGTTTTCCGCCGGGCGTGATCAACGTCGTCACCGGCTGGGGGCCGAAGACGGGTGCCGCGCTCGCGTCGCACCCGGGCGTCGACAAGATCGCTTTCACGGGATCGACGGCGACCGGCATCCAGGTCGGCAAGGCCGCGATCGAGAACATGACCCGGCTCTCGCTAGAACTCGGCGGTAAGTCGGCGCAGGTGGTGTTCGCCGACGCCGACCTCGATGCCGCGGCCAACGGGGTGATCGCCGGCGTCTTCGCCGCTACCGGCCAGACGTGTCTGGCGGGCTCGCGCCTTCTCGTCGAACACAGCGTCGCCGATGCCCTGGTGGACAGGATCGTCGCGCGGGCCGCGACCATCAAACTCGGTGACCCGAAGGACCCGACGACCGAGATGGGCCCGGTGTCCAACCAGCCGCAATACGAAAAGGTGCTGGCGCACTTCGCGTCTGCCCGCGAGCAGGGAGCCACGATCGCCTATGGCGGCGAGCCGGCCACGGACCTCGGCGGTTACTTCGTCAAGCCGACGGTGCTGACCGGTGTGGACCCTTCGATGCGGGCCGTCGCCGAAGAGATCTTCGGTCCGGTGCTGGCGGTGATGACCTTCGCCGACGAGGACGAAGCCGTGGCCGCGGCCAACGGCACCGAGTTCGGGTTGGCCGCAGCCGTGTGGACCAAGGACGTTCACCGCGCACACCGGGTGGCCGCCAAGCTGCGCGCCGGCACCGTGTGGGTCAACGCCTACCGCGTCGTCGCACCTCATGTTCCGTTCGGCGGCATCGGCTACAGCGGCATCGGGCGAGAGAACGGCATCGACGCCGTCAAGGACTTCACCGAAACCAAGGCGGTGTGGGTGGAGCTGTCTGGGGACACGCGCGACCCCTTCACACTCGGCTGACTTCAATCACTCGGACAAGGGGAATACACATGACACTCGACCTCGCGGCCGCCGACAAGGTGCTGGCCGGGTTGCGGCCATTTCCGGTGGCAGTAACCACGATCGACGCCGGCTTCGCTAACGGGCTGATGTCGCTGTCGGCGGGCGCGGCCAGCATCGTGCCTGAACTACCCCGCGCGACCGTCAGCCTGACCAAATACAACAAGACGCACGACATGCTGGTCAACTCCGGCATCTTCGTCATGCACATGCTGTCGGCAGGCCCGGACGAAATCGACAAGTCTCTCGAGATCCTGATGACACTCGGCGGCAGTTCGGGCCGCGATGGCGACAAGATCTCGAAACTGCGCACCAAACCGGGCGTGACGGGTGCGCCGATCCTGCTCGACGCACACAGTTACGTGGAGTGCCGCATCACGGGGTCGCTGGACAATGACGAGAACACCATCTTCGTCGGTGACGTGGTCGCTGCGGAGGTGTTCAGCTCCGCGCAACGGCTGCGGATCGGCGAGGCGTGGGGCAGGTTGCCGCGCGAGTGGATCGAGCAGTACGAGGCCAACCACGAGCCCCAGTTGCAGAGTGCACGCGACCTGCGGGCGGCAGCAGCGGCGCGGGCCTGATGGCCGAAGAGCCTTCCGGCGCATGGCAGCTGCCTGAAGAATTGGTGATGCTGCGCGACACGGTGCGGCGGTTCATGGCTACGCACGTGCATCCGCTCGAAGAGAAGCTGGACCACGACGCGGTCGGGTTACCTCGCGAACAGCTCGTGGGGTTGCAGGCGAAAGCCAGGGAGCTCGGGCTGTGGGCGCTGCAGACGCCGGCCGAATACGGCGGCGCCGGGCTCAGCGTGCTCGGCCAAGTCGTGGTCGCCGAAGAAGCCGCGAAATGCCGCATGGGAGCCTTCTTTCCGGCCCTCGGTGCGTTCGGCGGCAACCCGCCCAACATCATGTTCAAGGCATCGCCCGAGCAGTTCGAGAAGTACGCCAGACCCGTCATCGATGGTGTCATGTCCAAGGCGTACACCGCGATCACCGAGGCCTCCGGCGGATCTGATCCGGCGCGGGCGATCAAGCTCAGAGCGACGCGCGACAACGGCGGCTATGTGCTCAACGGAGCCAAGATGTGGATCTCGCACGCGCCGCACGCCGATTGGGGGGTGGTGTACGCCCGCACTGGTGAGGGGCGACAAGGGATCTCGGCATTCATTCTCGAAAAGGACACGCCCGGCGTCACGTTCAGCCGCATCCCTGTGATGGCGTCCTTCGCCCCTTACGAGCTGCACTTCGACAATGTCCGGGTCCCGACCGAACAATTGATCGGCAGTGAGGGACAGGGCTTTTCGCTGGCCACCGAGTTCCTGGTGCACGGCCGTATCGTGTACGGGGCGGGGCCGATCGGCATCGCGCAGAGCGCACTGGACATGACCTGCCAGTGGGCCAAGAACCGAGACGTCTTCGGCGGCAGGCTTGCCGAGAAGCAGGGCGTCAAGTGGATGCTTGCGGACAGTGAGGTAGACCTGCGGGCCGCCCGGCTGCTGATCTACCAAGCCGCGTGGAACGCCGACCTCGGACGCGACGTCCGGGTAGACGCCTCGGCGGCCAAGATGTTCGCCACCGAGGCCGCCTACCGAGTTCTGGACCGCTGCATCCAGATTCACGGTGCACTGGGAATCTCCACCGAACTGCCGCTGGAAAGATGGTTCCGCGACCTGCGGGTCAAGCGGCTCGGCGAGGGTGCTACCGAAGTGCAGCGTGAGATCATCGCCCGATCGCTGGTGCGGTAGCGGGTCGAGTACAGGAGCCGGAGGGATGAAGTGCGATACAACCTGATGTTCCCCATGCGGGCCGTCAAACACTGGAGCCGCTGGTGTGAGGGCGCCGGGATCGGCGATGTCGCGCGGTTGGTGGAGGATGCCGGCTTCGATGGCTTTTCGATGTCCGAACATCCCTATCCCGACCGGGAGTGGTTGGCCCGCGGCGGCCACCACGCTTTCGACCCGTTCGTGTCGCTGAGCTTCGCGGCTGCCGCCACCACCCGGATCCGATTGATGACCTACATCCTGGTGTCGGGTTATCGCAACCCGTATCTGACGGCGAAGGCCGCAGCGAGCCTCGATCTGCTTTCCGGCGGCCGGTTCACCTTGGGCACCGGGGCTGGCTACCTGAAAGCCGAATTCGAAGCACTGGGAGCTGATTTCCACCGGCGAGGCGCGCTGCTCGACGAGGCGATCGCGGCCTGGAAGGCCGCCTGGGCGGGAGTCGACCACGACGGTCCCGAGTTCGGGGTGAGCGGCCACGTCGCGTTGCCACCGCCGCTGACGACCGGGGGCCCCCCGATCTGGATCGGCGGCAACAGCGCGGCCGCACAGCGGCGGGTCATCGAGGTCGCCGACGGCTGGATGCCGATGGCCGCATCGGGCGAAATGGCCGCCATTACCCGAGCCCGTCCACTCGAGAACCTCGACACGCTCGCCGACTGGATCGCGAGAGTGAACAAGCAACGCGGGGAGACGGGCCGCCAGGCTGCCGACGTCGCCTTCGTCCCGTTCGAGGCAGACCTGCTCGCCAGCGGTGACTGCGCAGGATTTTGCGCTGCAGTACAACCACGGCTCGGCGCCTACGCCGAGGCGGGGGTCACGTGGATCACCATCGAGCCGGCCAGCAGGAGCTTCACCGACTTCCGGGCCGACATCGACATGCTGAGCTCTCAGCTGGTCCACCGGTGACGGAGCCCACCGCGGGGCTGCCCGATCTCGTGCTCGTCCACGGCGGCGAACATGCCGGTGACTGCTGGGATCTCGTCGTCGCCGAATTGCGGCGCGCGGAGCCGGGATTGCGGACTCTGGCGGTGGATCTTCCTGGTCACGGGAACAAGCCCGGCGACCTCGCTACCGTCACGATCGCCGACTGGGTCGACTCAGTCGTCGCCGACATCGAAAACGCCGGTTTCGGTGACATCGTGATCGTCGGCCACTCGATGGCGGGCGTGACGGTGCCCGGCGTCGTCACCAAGCTCGGTTCATCGCGGGTCCGAGAGATGATCCTCGCGACGGCATTCGTACCACCTCAGGGTTCCTCCATCGCGGACACCCTCGGCGGCCCCTTGGCGATCTTCGCCCGACGCGCCGCCCGTATCGGCAAACCCATGAAGATTCCGGCACCGGCGGCACGGTGGGCATTCTGCAACGGCATGACCCCAGCGCAGCGCCGGCTGACGATGTCGAAGCTGCACGCTGAGTCCGCGCGGATACCCGCAGAGCCGGTCGACCGCAGCGGCCTGCCCGCCGACGTGCCGCGCACCTGGATACTGACCACCCGCGACCGCGCCCTATCGGTGGCATCACAACACGCCAGCATCGCCGCACTCGGCGGAGTAGACACCGTCATCCCCGTCGATGCCTGCCACGAGGTGATGTTCAGCCATCCGGCACGATTGGCGGAGATACTCATCCAGCGATGCCGGCTAAGGGGTTAAAAACTAGATGACAGACTCATCGACGAATCCATCCGACCCGGTGCCGACATGCTTCTTCGTCACCGACGGTGACGAGTATGTGCCAACCCGGTTGGCCAGAGGGCCATGGGGTCCGTCGATCAGCGGCAACTACGTAGGCGGGCTGCTGGGGCGAGCGGTGGAGCAGGAAGTCGACGACGCCGACCTCCAGCCCGCCCGGCTGACGGTGGATCTGCTCAGGCCGGTGGCGTTGCAGCCCGTGCGGATGCACTCGTCGGTGGTGCGCCACGGCCGCCGACTTCGGCTGGTGGACGCGGTCATGACTCAGGCTGACGTGATCGTGGCCCGGGCCAGCGCATTGTTCCTCCGGCGCAGCGAGCACACCACCGTGGACACGGTGTGGACCTCGCCCATCACCATGCCCGCCGTTCCGGCGGAGCCAGTGACGTTGGCGGACGATGTCCCGATGGTGCTGCATTCGTTCGGCCGGGACCCGGTGGCGGGCAGTCCGGGTGTCGGCGTCAAAGAGTGGCGCCACCATGGGCAGAAATTCGCGTGGATACGGGAGACCAAGTTGCTGGTCGATGACGAGCCGCTGTCGCCGTTCACTCGCGCCATCATGGCCGGGGACGTCACCAGTTCGATAACCCATTGGGGCACTGAGGGTTTGCAGTTCATCAACGCCGACTACACGATCACGCTCAGTCGCTTACCGGAGGGCGTCTACATCGGATTAGCTGCGATGACGCACTACAGCCAGGCCGGGGTTGCCACCGGCGTGGCGACGCTGTTCGACGAATCGGGCCCCATCGGCAGCGGCATGGCGACGGCATTGGCGAACCCTGGATTCACGCCACCGGCATCAATAGTGTCGGGCTGACCGGCGCTCAGGCAATGGCACCTTCGATCTTCAGCTCGATCAGCTCATGGTCGTCCATGCCCAGTTCCCGCAGCACCTCGTCGGTGTGCTCGGCGAACAGCGGTGCGCGTGTCAGGTGGACGGCCGCTTCGTCGAATTTCACCGGGTTCGCCACCAGCCGTTGCTGATTTCCCTGGGCATCCCTGACATCGGCGATGCGCCCGTTGGCGATCAATGACTCGTCGTGGGCGACCTCCCAGGCGTCCTGCACCGGAGACCACTGGCCCTTCAGAAGGCTCAGCAGTCGCGTGCAATCGTCGAAGGTTCGCGATCCGATCGCGTCGGCGAGCAGCGCGGTGGCTTCATCGGCGTTGGCCGCCAACGACTCGAACGAGGCGAACCGCTCGTCCACGGCGGCTGCGTCGAGACCGAGGAGTCGGCAGAGGGGACTCCAGTAGCGAGTGGGCTGAAGCATCGAAAGCTGAATGAAGCGGCCGTCCGAGCACCGGTAGGCGCCGGTCAGCGGGTTGCCCGGCGCTTGCGTGCGCTGGTCGATCTTCGGCAGGGGACAGCCGTAGAGCATGGAGAGGTTGACGCTGGACTGATTGGCCCACGCCCCGACCGCCAACAACGACACGTCGACGACGGACGTCTGCCCAGTCGTTTGCCGGCCGTAAAGGGCCGCGGCGACCGCGCCCGCGATGGTGATGCCGCCCATGTTGTCGCCGAACGCGCCCGCCGGCATGCCTGTCGGCACTTCGGATTCCGTCGGCGTCACTCCGTCGGCGTTGCCGGCGCGCGCCCAGAACGCCGTAGCGTCGTGTGCGCCCGTCTCACGGTCGGGCCCTTCGCTCCCGAAGCCGCTGCCCGCGACGTAGACGATCGACGGATTGATACGCCGCACCTCATCCAGGTCAATCCGCAGTTTCGCCCTCGCCTGAGGCAACAGGTTGGTCAGGAAGACATCGCTGCGCCGGACAAGCTCCTCGAACACCGGTCGGGTCTGTTGCAACGCCAGTGTCGGCTCCGGTCGAATCCTGCGCAGTTTCTTCCGGTCGAAAAGTGAGCAGGTTACGGGGTTGAGTCTGCCTGACGATCGACTTCGACGGAGGGCAGTGACTCGATCGCGGTGTGTTTGATGCGGTAGCTGGCGCCTTTGAGGGCGATGACGTCGGCGTGGTGCACGATGCGGTCGATCATCGCTGAGGCGATGGTGGCTTCCCCGAATACCTGTCCCCAGCGGGAAAACGGCAGGTTGGAGGTCAAGATGACCGACGACTTTTCGTATCGGGTGGAGATCAGTTGGAAGAACAGGTTGGCCGCTTCGGTGTCGAAGGGGATGTAGCCGACTTCGTCGATGACGATGAGCCCGTAGCGGGAGATCTTGCGTAGCTCGGTCTCGAGCCGGTCGATGTGGTGGGCCTCGGCCAGCCTGCTGATCCAGCCGGTAGCCGGGGCGAACGCGACCCGGTGTCCGGCCTGGGCGGCGGCGATCGCCAGCGCTGTGGCCAAGTGGGTCTTGCCGGTGCCCGGTGGGCCGAGCAGGACGATGTTGCGGGCTTCGGCTAGCCAGCCGCCGGCTTCCAGTCGGGCGATCTGGGCGCGATCGACGTGGGGTTGGGCGGTGAAGTCGAAGTCGGTGATGGTCTTGATCGCCGGGAAACCGGCATAACGGATGCGTTGGCGGGCCCCGGATTCCGCGCGGGCGTTGGATTCCACTGCGAGCACGGCGGCCAGGTAGTCCTCCAACGACCAGTCGGCGGCGCGGCCTTGTTCGGCCAGCCGGTGATAGTGCGCGGCAATCCGCGGCGCTTTGAGGAGTCGGGATTGGTGGGCGATCAGCTTGTCGGCCTCGCCGGGAGCCGGGGTGCGTTTGGTGGTGGCCATCAGGCGACCTCCTCTCCGGTCCCGAACGCCGCGTCGTAAGCGCCCAGATCTGCGATCTGGACCTCGACGTCGAGATGGCTGCTGACCGCGGGGCGTTGCCGGTAGTGCTCCCGCAATACCGAAGCCGCTGCCAGATGCTCTGGGGCGCAAACTAATCCGTTTGTGCCCCAGAGTCTTTGATGCTCGGCGACCCTGCGGTCACCGCATGCGGCCACGACACGGTCCAGATGTGCGGTCACGGTGATCATCCGCCCGATGACCTCCGGATGCACCGAATAGGCGTTACCGCCGAGGCTGACGTAATAGTCACGGCCCAGTCGGGTGCTGACCGTGGTGCCGGTCGTCGGGGCCACCGGCGGCAACACCGCCATCGCCGCCCGGTCCGCGGCCAGGGCGTCGGCCGGGATCGCCGTGGTGGTGGCGTGCGTGCGCGGGTTGGCCACCTGGGCCAGCCAATCGGCGAGCTGGGTATTGAACTGTGCGGGCGAGCCAAACTGGCGTCCGGGCAGAAACGACGAGCGCAGGTAGCCGTTGGCCCGCTCCACGAGCCCTTTGGTTTCCGGGTCATAGGGGCGGGCCTGGATCAGCCGGGTTCCCAGCACGCCACAGAACCCGGCTACACCGTCGGCCAGTCGGCCGCGTTGGCCGATACCGGACTCGTTGTCCCACAGCAGTGTTCGTGGGACCGCGCCGATGCCGCCGGCCAGCAGCTGCCACATCCCCGCCAGTAGATCCCCGGTCACCCGCGACGGGATCATCAGTGCGGCGATGAACCGCGAATAGGCGGCGACCATCACCAACACCGGAAAGGACCGCAGCACCCCGGCGTGGTCGGGCACCACCGCTCCGGGGAACCACAGATCGCACTGCACCTGCTCACCCGGGCGATGCACCAGCCGGTCGCACGGATCGGGCGGCGCATACTGCGGGCGGATCCGCGCCACGTTCTCCGAGAACCAGGAATGACCACCGGTCCAGCCGACCCGCTCGGCGATTACCGACGCCGCCATCGTCGGATGCTGACTCAGCACGACCCGCACCGCGGGTTCGATCTGCGCCCAGGCCGAGGTCATCACCGGCGGGCGTTCATAGCGTGGCGGCGAATCCGACCGCACGGCGCTGGCCACGGTGTTCCGTGCCAAGCCCAGCCGCCGGGCGATCTCAGCCTGCGAGAGCTTCTCCGACCGGTACAACCGCCGGATCTCAGCCCAATCCTCCACAGTGATCACTCTCCAAACGTTGAAGGGTGCTCACTTTTCGACCGGAACTACCTGCTCAATTTTCGACCGGAACCGACACGCCAGGGACAGTCCGACGCTGCGCTTACCACGGTTGGGGGCTTCGACGGTCGGCGAGAAAGAGACTCCCGGTGTGGTGGCGGAGCGACCGGCGACGGTGACGAGTCCTCTTTGCGCATCTCCTGTCACGGGGTTCTCGATCTTGATGACGTCGGCGCCCCAGTCGGCGAGGACCGCGCCCGCAGACGGCACGAAGGTGAATTGCGCGACTTCGAGCACACGCACCGGTCATCGGTTTCTGCATCCGCTCACATCCATCCTGGTGCGTACAGAGCGGCTCAGTGCCAACATAGGTTACTAGGTAAGCAATGTCGGTCGAGGTTTTACTATCAACACATATGTTCTAGAACCCCTAAGGGTGCTCATCCGTCGACCAGATGGCATCGAACTCGAGGAACTCGAGCTGTCCCGAAGGCGCTAGCGCGTTCGGTAGAATGCCACTGCGCGCCGGATCGAATCGTGGATCGGCTCGGGACGCCAACCCAGTTCGCGCTCGGCCTTGCCGTGGTCCATCGGGGACATGATGTGCATCAACCGCACCGACAGGGTGGACAACAGCATGTCGCGTCGCAATAGGGTCGCGGCGACGTCGCCGCCAAAGCCCAACGCGTACATGACCTTCAATGGGATCCCAATCCAGGGTGGCCGCGTTCCCCCGGCCTCAGCGGCGGTCCCGTAGAGCTCGCGCGCACTGATGAAGCGCTCCGAGATGATGTACCGCTCGCCGATGCGACCCTTCTCGGCGGCAAGAATCAGTGCGCGGGCGGCGTCTTCTATGCCGACCACCTCCATCCACATGCCCTTGACGTACACCGGCATCTTGCCCTTCGCCGCGGCGGCCAGCAGTGAGCCGTGCGGCGTCGGCTGAAAGTCACCGGGGCCGTAAGTATTCGAGACGCATAGCGCGACCGCGGGCAAACCCCGTTCACGCACATACTGAAATACCAGCTGCTCGGCCGCTACGCGAGAACCGATGTAGCCGCCGCCCTTGCCGGCCCAGTTGAATGGCTCATCCTCAGTGACCGGGCGGCCATTCTCGCTCAGCGCGATCGTGCCGATGGTACTGGTGAAGACAAACCGGTGCAGCTCCGCGTCCGCGGCAGCGTCGAGCACGTGGCGCAGGCCCTCGACGTTGGTGCGGAACAACGGGGCCGGGTCGCGCAGCCAGGCTCTGGTGTCGACAACGCAGTAGTACACGTCGTCGCAATCCGTCATCGCAGCCCTCAAGGCGTCGTCGTCGAAGATGTCACCGTAGTGGCGCTCGACGTCGAGATCGTCGATCGCCGCTGTGGAACTGGTGCGGCGCAGCAGGACTCGCACTCGTTCGCCACGCTCCACCAATTGCCGCGTGACGTGTGAGCCGAGGAAGCCGCTCGCGCCGATTACCAGCTTCAGCGGACCTGCCACATCGGGAATCCCTTCGGCTCGGGCGATTGGGAACTATGACAGTGCACTGTCACAATTGGGTAGGTTATCGGTTGCGAATCACGCCGGCAAGTTTGCCGGGCGCATCGAGCATGACGAAGGTCGAGCTGTCGGGGATCTCGATCAACGTGGCATGCGGGAATGCGTCGCGCAGTCGTCGGGCGTGGTCGAGTGGGAATAGCTGATCCTCGGTGCCCCACGTCAGCGCGACGGGTCGGTCGAACGCCTCGATCGCGGGTGCGGCGCGCAACGTGAGAGCCGGATCCAGCGAGGCGGTCACCGTAACGGCATCGCGGCGGGCGGCTGCGCTGGTGGCGAAGGCTCCGAAGATCTCCCGCTGCCGTTGCCGGCTCTGCGGATGCTTGGACACGGCCTTGAGGAAGAAGGCCTGCCCGGGCCCGGTGGCCAAGATCCGCAATACCGCGCCACCCAACGTGGAGCTAAGTCGGCACAGCTTGACGATCTGAGCGAACGACCCGGGCGGAAAGTGTTCGTAGCTATCACAATTGGTCAGTACCAGCCGCGCGACCCGGGATGTGTCCAGCGTTGGGTCACCCAGCGACGCCAGCACCAGACCGCCGCCGGTGTCGTTGGCCACCACGGTGACATCGGTCAGATCGAGGGCTTCCATGAAATGGACGATGCGCCGCGAAGCTGCCTCAGCGCCAAGGTCGGCGCCGTCGGTGGGTGTACTGTGGGCGCCCAACGGCCAGGTCGGCGCGATGCAGCGAAATCCACCACCGAGTTCGGCCACGACGTCGTTCCACAACGCGCCGGTCACGTAGACGCCGTGCACGAACAGGACGGTAGGTCCTCGCCCGGTGTCGCTGTATTCGATGTCGAGGCCATCCACTTGTACCCTTGGGGTTGTCACTACGGCCCTCCTTTGTCAGTGACCACGAAAATCTGGCGGGTGCCGCTCCCGAAAGGCGCGCACGCCTTCTCGGAAGTCAACCGTGTAGAGCAACGCTGACTGGCCCTCAGCTTCGATCGCCTGTACCGGCTCGAGGTCGGTCAGGGTCGCCGCGGCCAGCGCGCGCTTGGTCCATCCGAACGCCACTGTCGGACCGTCCGAGACGGACTGCAGCACATCGGCCAGCACGGGGTGGTACTCGTGCTCGCCCGTGAGATGCGAGATCATCCCCCAGCCGAATGCGGTTTCCGCGGAGACTCGTTCCGCAGTCATCGCCATGCGCGCGGAACGCGCCCTCCCGATCAGCCCCGGTAGCAGCGCGGACGCACCGCCGTCCGGCATCAGCCCGACCCGGGTGAAGGCCAATTGGAAGTACGCCGACGGGGCGGCCACCACCAGATCGCAGCAAAGCGCCAGCACACAGCCGAATCCGACCGCCCCACCGTGCACCCCCGCGACGACCGGTTTGGGTAGCGAGGTGATGGCGCGGACCACCCGGTTGGCGGCATAAGCCGCGCCCGCCGTGTCACCGCCGGTGAGGCCGCCGCCGGAACAGAAGCCTCGTCCAGCGCCGGTAAGCAGTACCGCACGAACGGCCTCATCGGCCTCCGCGCCGCGGATACGTGCCGCCAACTCGTCGAGCATCGGGGTGTCGACGGCGTTGAGCTTCTCCGGCCGGTCCAGCCGGATTCGTAGAACCGCGCCGTCGTGCTCGACCGAGATGCTGCTCATTACCGCAGAATCACAGGCCGAGGTCGCGTCCGATGATGTCCTTCATGATCTCTGTGGTGCCACCGAAGATAGTCATGATGCGGTTGTCCATATAGTCGCGCGCAACCCGGTATTCGGTCATGTAGCCGTAGCCGCCGTGCAACTGGACGCAACCGTCGATGACCTTCTTGGCGGTCTCGGTGCACCACCACTTTGCCTTTGACGCCTCGACTGCGGTCAGGTCGCCGTCCACGACCGCCTGAAGGCATCGGTCGATGTATTGCTCACCGATCTCGAGTTCGGTGTCCATCTCTGCCAACAGGAACCGGTTGTGCTGGAAGCTGCCGATCGGCTGCCCGAAAGCCTTGCGGTCCTTGGCGTATTGGAGCGTCTGGCGCCAGGTCTCGCGTGCGCCTGCGAGAGCCGAGATGGCGATGGACAACCGTTCCGACGGGAGGTTGTGCATCAGGTGATAGAATCCCCTCCCCTCCTTGCCCAGCAGGTTCGCCGACGGCACCCGGACATTCTCGAAGGCCAGCTCGGCGGTGTCCTGGTAATGCAACCCCATCTTGTCGAGCTTGCGGCCACGGGTGAAACCCTCCATGCCCGCCTCGACGACGAACAACGTGAAGCCCTTGTGCCCGGCCTCGGGGTCTGTGCGGCACACCACCACGACCAGATCGCAGTTGATACCCGAGGAAATGAATGTCTTGGCACCGTTGATGATCCAGTCGTCACCATCACGCACGGCCGAGGTGCGGATGCCGGCCAGGTCGCTACCCGCGCCTGGCTCGGTCATCGCGACGGCCACGATCGACTCACCGCTGATGATGCCCGGTAGCCAGCGCTCCTTCTGCTCGTCGTTGGCCAACGACGAGAAGTACGGGCCCACAACGTCGTTCTGCAGGCTCAGCGACGGCGCCGGCCCGCCGTAGCGGGCGATCTCCTCGTCGATGACCGCATTGAAGCGGAAGTCGTCGACGCCGCCGCCGCCGTACTGCTCGGGCATATTGAACCCGATCAGCCCGTATTTGCCGGCGGCGACGAATGCCGAGCGGTCGACGAGACGATCACGTTCCCACTGTTCGGCGTTAGGTACGAGCTCGCGGTCGATGAACTGCCGCACCGTCTCGCGGAAGGCCTCGTGCTCGGCCTCCAGAACGAGTCTCTTCATGTGCCGATCTCACTCTCCATACAGTCGTCGCATCTCTTCACCGACCTTGCCCGATACCCGTGAAACCACCTGCGCGCCCCGCCGTCTGAGGTCGATGTCCGGGATCGGTAGCACTACGGCGCCGGTCGTTTTCGACGGCAGCAACACCTTGGCGGTGCCCCGCGTTGTGGTCTCGTCCCGTTGGCTGGTGGCGAAGACATCCAGTGACACCGGTTCATCGGGCCCGTGCCCCTTCGCGGTGACGGTACCTGTGCACCTGTGCACGTCCCCGTGGTAGTTGAAGCCGCGCAGCTGCAAGTCCATCTCGGCCAGCCAGCCATCGTCGCCGATCCAGTTGGTGAGCAAGTGGCTCACCCACGCGGCGCGCATCTGACCGTAGTCGTACGGTGCCGGAATACCCAGTGCCTGAGCGCGTCCGGCATCCCAATGCAGGCGTTGCACGACGTCAGGGACGCCAAATTCGTCCGGCTGGTAGAAGGCGGGCATCCGCTTGCGCAACTGGTGGGCGAATTTGAGCGGCCCTACGCCGTAGCCGCCCCAGCCCCACCCCATGTGCATGGAGATGATGTCGACGACAGTCAAGGGGCCCTTGATGATTCCCGGAAGTTCGTCGCCGACGGAGACATCCTCCCACCACTGCGGATCGGCGCCTCGCCGTACCTCTGCCTCGTACTCTTCCTCGACCTGGGCGAACTCCTCGGGAGTCCAGTGCTTGCGCTGAATATCCTTGAGCTTCCCGGACTTCTTCGACCCTTGGCGTTCGGCGTTGATGTAGGACTCGTCACGGGTCGCGATCGGGTTGCCGTCGATGTCGACGTAGAGATACCGAAAGGTCTCTTTGACCGAACGTCCACCGGAGAATTCGCTCTCCTTCACCTGGACGTCGAGCGTGTAGTTCTCCGACAACACCGGCCTACCGGCATAGATAGGGCAGTACCATGTCCACTTCACCCCCGCGTAGTACTTGCCAGTCCCGCGGAACAGTCCGCGGAACAGCTTCTTTCGCTCCGGATCCGTGAACTTCGGAGTCTGATCCAGGCCCGTCGTGATCGGAAAGGTCGGGGGCGCGATCTGTCCGTGCCAGCGTGTCGACGTTCCGTACGTCGGATCGTAGAACAAGGGGTTGTCGTCACCGCAGCCGAATGCGAAGTGCGTGATGGCATCGGCCGACGGCAGCCTGTTCCAGGCTTCGTCGCGCTGGTTGACGGGAATTCCGATCTGCCGCTTGGCACGTTCGATGTCCTCGTCGGTGATCCGGCCCTCTTCGGCGGCCGCGTCGGCAGCGGCCTTCTCGGTGGTGGTCATCGCTGTTACCTCCTAGAACTTCAGCATGGCGCCGGCGTCGACCTTGAACTGCAGGCCCGTCACATACCGGGACTCGTCGGAGGCCAGGAAACAGACCGCGTTCGAGATGTCCGAGGCTTCGACATAGGGGATGGGCATGGCCTGCATGGCGGGGAAGGCGAGCAGGGCGTCGTCGCGACTCGGTGCCTGGAGGTCCGGCCGGAACTGCCGGTACATCGGCGCACTGTTGAGCATGGACGTATTCACGTTGGTGGGGTGAATCACGTTGGCGCGGATGGATTTCTGGGCGAGTTGTGCCGCGAGCTGCAAGGTGTAGGAATCCACCAGCTGCTTGGCGAAGCTGTAGCCCGCGCCACCCGGGCCCTGAGGGCCGCCCGCTCCTGGGGGCTGCGCGGCCGCGATGAGGCCGGCGATCGAGCCGGTGGTGATGATCGACGCACCGGACGTCAGGTAGGGCAACGCGGCATCGACGGTGTTGACGACGCCGATGAAGTCGACGTCGAAGGCGTCGGCGAAGGCCTGGATCGGCAGATGACCGCCCAGCGGACAGATACCGGCATTGGCGACTACCACGTCGAGTTTGCCGAACTCGGCTACCGCATTGGCAAGTTCGCGGCTCACCGCGGCCCGGTCGCGAACGTCGACCTCGGCCGTGTAAGCCTTGCGACCCGTCTTCTCCACCTCCAGACCGGCTTCCTCGAGGTCACGCAATGTCGCCAGCGGGTATTCGTTGGTGTCGATGTCGTGACAGATGTCGAAGAGGATGACGTCGGCACCCTCCTCGGCCAGTTTGACGGCGTGGCTGCGGCCCTGGCCGCGTGCCCCGCCGGTAACCAGAACCACTTTGTCCTGTACTCGACCCATTTCAGCGTGCCTTCCATACGGGTTGACGCTTCTGCGCGAAGGCCAATGGACCTTCCTTGGCGTCCTCGGTTTTCAGGAGAGCCGTGAACTCCCTTGTCGTGCGCTCCCACTTGGGTTCTTCCGCGCCGATGATCCCCTCATCGGCACCGTAGGCGAGCCGCTTGCTGGCTTGTACCGACAGTGGCGCGTTGCAGGTGATCCGCTCAGCTAGTGCCAAGGCGGCTTCCACGACGGCGCCGTGCGGCACGACCTCATTGATCAGGCCCCAACGCAGAGCGTCCACGGCAGACATCGGCTCACCTGTCAACACTAATTCCAACGCGACCTTACGCGGCAGCTGTTCGATGATCCGGAATACGCCGCCCGCACCGGCGATCAGGCCGCGCTTCACTTCAGGCAGTCCGAAACTCGCAGTTTCGGAGGCAACCACCAAATCACTGGCCAGAGCGAGCTCGGAGCCTCCGCCGAGCGCGGTGCCGTTGACCGCGGCGATCGTGGGCTTGTCGATGAAGTGATGCACGTAGCCGGCGAAGCCCCACTCGGGGTGCTCCGCGTGGAAGAGATTCTCGCCCCGCGAGATGGCCTTCAGGTCCGCACCCGCCGAGAAAGACTTATCGCCGGCACCGGTGATGACGACCGCCCACACCCCGGGATCGCCCTGTGCCTCCTCCAACGCGTCGCCGACGGCCGTGCTCACGGCCCCGTTAACGGCATTGCGCGCCTCCGGCCGGTTGATGGTGATCAACATGACGTTGCCGCGCCGCTCCACGCGGGCCGCCTGGCTCGCCACGTCGGACGCTGTGTCGGTCATTCGGATCCTTTCAAGTCAATGAGTTTTCCTGATGGTGGTTTTCAGCCACTCCCGCAGTTTGGACGTTGCCGATGCCGAGTTCATCCAACATCGCGAGCAGCCTGCGCCGGTCGACCTTGAGTGCCGCTCCACGAGGCAACTCGTCGACGATGAACACGCGAGCCGGCACCTCGTAGGGCGTCAGCGTGGTCCGGCAGTGTTCGCGCAGAGCTTCGGCATCGACTTCGGCCCCGTTGCGCAACTCGACGGCCGCGACGGGGACGTGACCCAATCTCCGGTCCGGTATCGGTGCTACGGCCACGTCGGCGACCGCCGGGTGTGTCCGCAACGCCCGGACCACGGTTTCCGGCGCCACCTTGAAGCCGCCGCGGATGATCACGTCGTCGGCACGGCCGTCGATGTACAGGAAGCCGTCGGCGTCGATATGCGCCAAGTCGCTTGTGGTCACCCAAGATTCACCGGAACTCCCAGCCTGGAGTGTGGCGATCTGCAGCCTGCCGCTGACCCCCGGCCCGAGCACAGCGCCGTCGTCGTCGACGACCTGCAGCCGCACCCCGGGAAAGGCGCGCCCGACACTGCCTCTCTTGTCGGCCCAGCGCGTGTGGAAGTCCTTGACCGTCCATCCCGCCACCGCGCCGGAGAACTCGGTCGCGCCGTAGACGACGAGGACCGGGATTCCGTATCTCTCGAAGAACGCGTCGACCAACGCGGGGTCGACTGGGCTGGTGCCCGCATTGATGGCACGAATACTCGCCAAATCCTCCCGCGGGATATCGGCGTCGAGCACCGATCGCATGGCCGCCGGGGGCAGGCCCGCCACCGCCGGCCGGTACTGCTTGACCACGGCGTGCCAGCCCTGCACCGTGAATCGATCGAGCATCGCGATCGGACGGGCCGCCACCAGCGACTGCAACAACGACCACAGCCCACCGATGTGCACGATCGGCAAAGTCACCAGGCCGACCGTTCCGGTGAACGGGGGCTTGGTCCTGACGTCCGGGCGATCGTTGTGCCGCAACGCCGCGCCCAAGGCGGCCTCGAGCTGCACACGGGTCAGGGGGATGCGTTTCGGGGCACCCGTCGTGCCCGAGGTCAGCATCTCGATGGCGACCGCTGGATCGCCACTGACCGGCTCCTTTGTGCCGCGTACCTCGAGCGCGAGTTCACCGTCGTCGAGCCTCCAGCCGGTCGCTCCGAGATCGGCGACGGCGCGGGTGAACGCCTCTTCGGACCACAACGCCGCCGGTGCAAGGACGAAAGGGGCTGTAGAGGCCGAAAGATCGTCACTCAGCCGATCCGGCGGCTGCAACGGGCTGATGGTCACCAACGTGCGTCTGCTCCGGAAGATTGCGATGAGCGCCGCGACGGACTCCATTCGATTGGAGAGCACGACGGCGACTCGGCCACCGGTCTGACACCCGGCAGCGGTCAGTTCCCGGTCGATCTGCTCGGCGAGCGATCGCACGGAACCCCAGGACACCCAATGCCCGTCGCGCTCCAACATGCGGTCGTGGTCGTTGGCGTCCCAGAGTCGTCCCAGCGCCTCGTGGATGCTCGTCATCTCGACTTTCCCGATCGACCTCTGCGGCGGACAGCCGTTCCGCTGAACCTAGTAGACATGGTTTACTAGGTCAACTTCGTGAAAGGCGTTGCGATGGACTTCGGGCTGACGGACGAACAGGATCAACTCGCCGCGACGGAGCGGGACTGGCTCAACAAAAATAACCCCATCGCCAGGGTGCGCGCGACGCTGGATTCGGCGGCGGCCACCGTTGATCCCGCGGCGGTCCGGCATGCGGCGGAATCGGGCCTTCTGACGCTGCTCATCCCCGAAACAGGTGGCACTCATGTCGATCTCGCCGTCATCACCGAGGAGCACGGGTATACGGCGAGCTCGCTGCCGGTCGCAGACCTCAACATCGCGGCCTGGTTGCTCGACCATGTCGACTCGTCCGCGGCGGGCGGCGAGCTGACCGGATTGGCGCTTGGTCCCGACGGCAGACTCGATGGCGATGCGCTGCGGCTGGCCGGCGTCACCCGGCCGGTGCCGATGGCGGCCGATATGGACTCCATCGCGGTGGCGGGCCGAGTGGGCAACGACGGCGAGTACCTGGCAGTCCTCGATGCGCCGACGCTGTCGGGCATGTCGGGCATGTCGACGCTCGACCTGAGCCGTTCGTGGGCTCGACTGGACCTCGACGCGACGATCGCCGACTGGACGCGGCTGCCTGGCGGCACTCTGGCCCTGCTGCACGACGCGTTGGCGGTGCACCGGGCGTTCGATGCGTTGGGCGCGGCGGCCCGTCTGCTCGACATGACGGTGTCCTACGCCAGGCGGCGCGAGCAGTTCGGCGCGCCGATCGGGTCTTTCCAGGCTGTCAAGCATCACTGCGCCGACATGGCCGTCGCGGTGGAGGCAGGCCGGGCCAGCCTGTGGGCCGCGGCGCTCGCGCTGGACACCGCTTCGGGCGCTGCACGGTCCCGGGCCGCGTCCGCCGCGGCGGCGTACACGAAGTCCGCGGCCGCCAAGGTGGCCGGAACGGCGCTGCAGGTGCACGGCGGCATCGGTTTCACCTGGGAGCATGATCTGCATCTGTTCCTGCGCCGGATCAAGGTCGACGAGGCCTTCAACGGGAGCGTCGCCGAACACCGCGCGGCGCTGGTCAGGGCCTGACATTCAGCGCCGATCCCGCGGTAGCGCCAGGCCCCGCTCGGCGATCAGGTTGCGCATGATCTCCGAACTGCCACCGGCAATGGTGTAGGCCCGGGCGTAGAGCCACTCGTCCTGCCAGCGACCGCCGTCGAGGACCTCCGGGTCGCCCTCCACCAATACGCCTGCCTCGCCGCCGAGTTCGAGGGCGAAGCGCGCCATCTCGAGGTTCAGTTCGCTGAACATCAACTTGGCCATCGCGCCGTCGTGCATGCGTTCGGTGCCCCGCAGCCAACGCGTGAGGTTGGCGTACGTCAGCGCGGACAGCGCCTCCGCCTCGGCGCTGAACTCGCCGATCCGATCGCGGATCCGATCGTTGTCGATCGCGGGACGGCCGTTGACGGTGACGCGCGAGGCGAGCGCGACGAGTCCGTCGATGGCCAGCCTGAGCTTGACAACCGCGGCGCCGACACTGGTGCGTTCATGCCCCAACGTGGCGTTCGCGATCGCCCAGCCCTGTCCTGGTTCTCCGATCATGGCGTCGGTGGGCACTTCGACGGAATCGAAGAACACCTCGTTGAAATCCGAGGTGCCAGTCAACTCGCGCAGCGGACGGACCGTGATGCCCGGACTGGACATGTCGAGGATGAACGCGCTGATGCCTTTGTGCTTCGGGACGTCGGGATCGGTGCGCGCCAACAGATATCCGTAGTCGGCCCAGTGCCCGTCAGTGGTCCATACCTTCTGCCCGCTGACCGTATAGGTATCGCCGTCGAGCACCGCGCGTGTGCGCAGCGAGGCAAGGTCGCTTCCCGCACCGGGCTCGCTGAACAACTGGCACCACAACTGTCGACCCGCCCGAATCTCGGGCAGGTGCCGGCGGCGCTGGTCGTCGGTGCCGTAGTGGATCAGCGCGTGCGAGGCCAGCGCGTTACCGCTCGGCACACCTGGCACCGCGGCTCGGGCAAGCTCCTCACCCACCACGATGGCATGTTCGGCGGAGCGGTCATCGCGGCCGCCGAACTCCACGGGCCAGTCCGCGCCGACATAGCCGGCTTCGAAGAGGCGCGCCGTCCAGTCCTGAAGGGCTTTGAGCTCGGCCTCGTTCTCGGCGCTACGGACACCGGCCCGCGGACGGACGGGCGGTGCATGCTCCGCAATGAAAGCCCGCACTTCGGCCCGGAAGGCCTCCAATTCGGGACCCATCCCGTATTCCACGTTTCCGTCTTCCTGTTCGATGTGACATCTTTGCCGCTCAGTGCTGCTCGAAGCGCTATTCCCGGTACGGCGCCGTCAGTTTGCCGGCGGCCCGGTCTCGCAGCGCGTCGGCGCGGCCGACCAACACCGAGTTGGCCTTGGCGCGACGTAGCAACAAGTGGATCGGGTGTTCCCAGGTGAAGCCGATACCGCCGTGGATCTGCAACGCGCCCTCGGTGGCGGCCACCGCGGCATCGAGCGCGGCGGCGGCAGCCAAATCTGGCAAGTAGCCCGACTTCTCGACTCCGGTCCCGGCCGCGGCGAGGACCTGGCCGCGGGCGCCCTCCAGGGCGACCAGCATGTCCGCGCACCGATGCGAGACCGCCTGGAAGCTGCCGATGGGCCTGCCGAACTGGCGGCGTTCACGTGCCCAGTCGACGGCCATCGCCAGAGCGCGCGAGCCCACCCCGATCGAGTCCGCGGCCACCGCCAGCACCGCCTGGCCGTACGCGTCGCGTAGCGCCGCGGGCACATCAGTTCCGTCGGCCAGCACCTCCCCGGCCGCGCTGCTGAAGGTGACCGCACCGATGGTGCCGGTGAGGTCGAGCGGCTGATGGGCCGTCACCTCGACGCCGTCAGCGGACGCGTCGACGGCCACCAATACCTCACCGGCTCCGCTGGCGAGACGCGCCAACACCACCAGCACCTCGGCCACTGGTGCTCCCGCCACGATCGGGACCACACCGACAAGACGCGCCCCGTCCCACTCGGGCAGCGCAGCGCCGCTGGTCACCCAGCCGCTGTCATCCATCGTCACGGCGAACGCGGCAGCCGCCCCGTCCGTGATTCGCTGGACCAAAGTCTTTGCACCACAATGCAACGCGACGTCGAGTGCGATCACCGTCGGGACCAGCGGCGCAGGAGCCAATGCCTTCGCAGCTTCCTCGATGGCGACGTAGAGCAGGCGCGGCCGGGCGCCGGCGCCGCCCAGGGATTCGTCGACGGCAAGCCCCGGTAGGCCGAATTCGACGAGCGCCGACCACACGTCGATGTCGAACGCGTCGACGGGACGCTTGCGGTCGAGCAATGCCGCTACATCCACCTTGGCCCGCAGTGTCGCCGACAACACCTCGCGCAGCTCGCGTTCATCCTCCTCGGGCACGGCGAGCGGGGCACCCGGCGCGACGGCGGCTGCCCGGGTACCCTCGCCGCGGTGTGAAGGCAGCCCAAGTACGCTCTCGGCGATCGTGTTGCGTTGGATCTCCGCCGTTCCCGCGCCGATCGTGGTCGCCCGACTCATCAGGTAGCCGAACGTCCAGCGTCCGTTGTCCACGGCGTCGGGGGCGCGGCTGCCCAGCGCCGCAAAGGGACCGGCCGCGCGCAAAGCGAGCGCGTGCATGTGCTGCTCGAACTCCGATTTCACCAACCGGTTCACCGAAGCCACACCGCCCGGATCCTCGCCGCGCAATACCGCAGCCAATGCGCGGGCGCTATTGGCGGCGATCGTGCGAACCCCGGATTCCAGCCGAGCGACGTCCTGCCGTACCGACGGGTCGTCGGCGAGCCCTCGGGAGACGACAAGATCGATCACCCGGTCGACCGTGCGCCGGTACTTGAACTCGTCAGCCAGAAAAGCGGTGGCCCGCTCGTGGCCCAGCGACGTGCGCATGATCGACCAGCCCGCGCCCTCAGCCCCGACCACGTTCTCGACGGACACCTCGACGTCGTCGAGGAAGACCTCGGCGAAGTGCGCCGCGCCGCTGATGTCGCGCAGCGGGCGCACAGTGATTCCCGGACTTTTCATCGGGATCAAGAGATAGGTGATCCCGTCGGACGGTCTGTCCCCCGACCCCGTGCGCACCAGCGCGAACATCCAATCGGCGCGGTCGGCCATCGTGGTCCACACCTTCTGGCCCGTCACCCGGTACACGTCGCCGTCACGGACCGCGCGGGTGGACAGCGACGACAGGTCACTGCCGGCCCCGGGTTCGGAAAACCCTTGACACCAGAACTCGTCCGCGCGCAGCAACGGTGTGAGGAAACGATCCTTCTGCTGCTGGGTGCCGTGCGCGATGAGCGTGGGCGCGACGATGAACGACAACGGACACGGATGCGGTGGCGCACCCGCATCCGTGGTCATCCGGTAGTAGTCCAGCTGATCCGCCAACGATAATTCGAGGCCACCGACCTCGCGGGGCCACCCGGGCGCAGCCAGCTGGTGGTCGACGAGTTCGGCGTGCCAAGCGCGGGCCACCTCGATGCGGTCAGCTTTCTCCCCCGCGCGAGTCGAGTCGGCCTGGCGACGACGAAAGTCGGCGAGTAGCGACTCGAGACGCGGCCGCCAATCATCAGTCTGCATCGCACTCCACAAAGTCAACTTGGTTAACTATGTCTGCAGTGTGCCGTTTATTGCAGCCGATTGGCAAGCGTGCGGTCAGCCTTCTTCGAGAATCAGTGCGAGTTCGGGGCAGGCGGCCACGCCGTCCCGAGTGAGCTGCTCGTCTTCCGGGCGCA
Source organism: Mycobacterium timonense (assembly GCF_025821985.1). Classification (NCBI taxonomy): domain Bacteria; kingdom Bacillati; phylum Actinomycetota; class Actinomycetes; order Mycobacteriales; family Mycobacteriaceae; genus Mycobacterium; species Mycobacterium timonense. The sequence continues at coordinate 92,247 of NZ_JACKSY010000097.1, forward strand.
CCTCGCGCTCCTCGAGGATGCAATAGCCAGCGTCGTCGATCGGGAACAGATCCGGGTCGACGGCGTAACACTGGGCATGTCCCACGCACTTCGATTGCTCGAGCCGAACTCTCATGTGACCTCCTTCGCTCGACCGTTCCGGCGGCGCACGGTCTCTCGTCCAGGTGCCAGCATAAGACTAAAGCTTTAACTATTTCGACAGACCTCCGGGCCGCCGCCTTTCTGACGTAACTGTCACCGAAATTGATCCGGTGTACCTCGATTTCTCGACCCACGTCGCGAGGCTCGATCCCGTTAGTGGTTCACTTGATTCTGACGGTCATGTCCGGTAGGAAACTGCCATGACATTCGCGCTCAGCGATGAAGAGACCATGCTGGTCGCCACGGTGCGGGCCTTCGTCGACCGCGACGTCAAGCCCACCGTCCGCGAGGTCGAGCACGCAAACGAATACCCGGAAGCGTGGATCGAGCAGATGAAGCGGATCGGGATCTTCGGTCTTGCCGTGCCCGAGGAATACGGCGGTTCGCCGGTGTCGATGCCCTGCTACGTACAAGTGACCGAGGAACTGGCCCGCGGCTGGATGAGCCTGGCGGGCGCGATGGGCGGGCACACCGTGGTCGCGAAGCTGATCTCGATGTACGGCAACGACGAACAGCGACAAAAATACCTGCCGCGGATGGCGACCGGAGAGCTCCGGGCCACGATGGCGCTCACCGAACCCGGCGGTGGTTCGGACCTGCAGGCGATGACGACCACAGCACGAGCCGACGGTGACCAGCTGGTGATCAACGGCGCGAAGACCTGGATCAGCAACGCCCGCAGGTCCGGCCTCATCGCACTGCTGTGCAAGACCGATCCCGAAGCCGTACCACGCCATAAAGGCATTTCGATCATCCTGGTCGAACACGGTCAAGGCCTCACCGTCTCGCGCGACCTCCCCAAGCTGGGATACAAGGGAGTGGAGAGTTGCGAGCTGTCGTTCGACGACTGCCGCGTGCCTGTCTCGGCGATCCTCGGAGACGAGCCGGGCCGCGGATTCGCGCAGATGATGAAAGGCCTTGAAACGGGCCGCATTCAGGTCGCATCGCGGGCGCTGGGGGTGGCCAGCGCAGCACTGGAGGACGCGCTGAAATACGCACAGGAGCGAGAGAGCTTCGGACAGCCGATCTGGAAGCACCAATCAGTGGGGAACTACCTGGCCGACATGGCCACCAAACTCACCGCGGCACGCCAACTCACCCGCTACGCCGCAGAGAAGTACGACAGCGGCGAACGGTGCGACATGGAAGCTGGGATGGCCAAACTGTTCGCGTCGGAGGTGGCCATGGAAATAGCGCTCAACGCCGTACGAATCCACGGTGGCTACGGGTACTCCACCGAATACGATGTCGAGCGCTACTTCCGCGACGCCCCCCTCATGATCGTCGGCGAGGGAACCAACGAGATACAACGCAACGTCATTGCCGCGCAGCTGGTCTCGCGGGGCAGGCTCTAGACCTAGACGACTGACAGCCTTCGGCGTCAGACGCCGGCGAGCTGCCGATCGCTGGCCGGTACCCGCGGGAAGTGAAGCATCCGGCGGGCATTCTCCTCGACGATCAACGCGCATTCATCGTCGGGCACATCTGCCAGCACCTCGGCGGCGCGCTTTCGTGAGTTCGGCCAGTTGGAGTCGCTGTGCGGGAAGTCGATCTCGAGCATGATGCGGTCGATGCCGATCGCATGCCGATTCGTCAGGCCGTGCTCGTCGTCGATGAAGCAGCCCCAGAAATGCTTGCGGAACAAATCCGACGGACGGGTGTCGAAGTCGATGTTCTGGTAGTAGCGGTGCCGCTCCCAGACGTAGTCGCAGCGCTCGAGGATGTACGGCACCCAGCCGATGCCGCCTTCGGCCAGCGAAATCTGCAGGTCGGGGAACTGCTGCAGCTTGCCGGAGAACAGCAGGTCGACGGTGCTCCACATCAGGTTGGTCGAGAACAGCGCCGTCGCCACGGCAAAGGGCGCGTCCGGCACCGTGATCTGGCCCGCGATCGGCTTGACCGATGAGAACGAAAAGCCTGGCACGAAAGAGCCGGACCCGAAGTGCAGCGAGACCGGCATCTTGGCCTCCGAGCAGACCCGCCACAAGCCGTCCCAGTGATCGGAGTGGAACGACGGCAGACCCAGCGGCACCGGGCTGTCCGGGAACGAGATCGTGCGCGCGCCCTTCGCCGCGACGCGCTCGGCCTCGGCAACACAAGCGTCGATATCCCAAGTCGGCAGGATCGCCAACGGGATGTAGCGCTCGGGCGCCACCGCACACCACTCGTCGATGTAGAAGTCGTTCCACGCCTTGACGCACAACAGGGCGAGTTCCTTGTCCTGCGCGCGCTGGAACGTCCCGCCGCCGAATCCCGGGAACGACGGGAAGCACAACGCCGCCTGCACACCATCGAGGTCCATGTCGGCGACCCGGGCGACAGGGTCGTAGCACCCCGGAATCATGTCTTCGTAGCGAACGGGATCCAGGCCCCACTGCTCCGGCGGTTTGCCGGCGACCGCGTTGAGGCCGATTGTCGGGAAGACCTGCCCGTCGTAGTGCCACAGATGCATACCGTTTTCCTCGACGATGCGAGGGCCCTGTTCGAGGTACTTCTGCGGCAACCGGTCCTGCCACACCCGCGGGTGCTCGACCAAGTGGTCGTCGACGGACACGATCTGGTGGTCATCCTGAAGCGGCATGATGCTCCTTCGCATCGGACGAGCTGTCGTACTGTTCTGACAAATCGTCTTGTTTTCTGACGGTCTGTCTCACAGACTATATGACGCACGCCACAACCGTCTACCCGCTGTGAGGCCCTACATGGAATCCACACGTCCACCCGCTGACGACGCCACCCGGGACAAGGTCGACGAAGACGACCACGACCTGCTCACCTTCGGCGAAGCGGGCGAACGCCTTCGCCTCGAGATCGCCGCGGCCACGCGCGAGGTGCAGCGCCTGACGGCGTCCGGACCATTGGAGGCGCTCGACAAGGCCCGGGCCCGCCTCGACGCGCTGCGGTCGGCTGCTGCCCGCAACAGCGCGCAGCCCATCAATGACGCCAACTTCGAGAAGTTCTTCGGCTATCCCGGCAAGGCCAAGCGCAACCTCCCCGGAGCGCCGTCGGGCCGATGAGCCTGCCGGACACTTCTCCCATGGCCCGTATTCCTGACAAGCTGCGGCGCCCTGGTTATGCCCCCGTGGCCAATGCCGGCGTGGGACGGCGCGGACTGCACACGCGCGAGCGCATACTCGCGTGCGCCGCAGAAGTGTTCCTAGCCGACGGATATCACGCCACCTCGCTTGACGCCATCGCCAAGGCGGCCAACGCCTCTCGCGCAACCGTCTATCAATACTTCGCCGGCAAGGAGGAAATCTTCCGCGAACTGAGTGCTTTGGCCGAACACGATGTACTCGAACACGGCGAACACCTCGGTGGACTCGGCCCGACGGTCGACGGAGTGCACGCGTTGCACCGATGGCTGGTCGAGTGGGCCGATATCTACGACGCCCACGCCGCCGTATTCGCCGAATTCCCTGGCATCGGCACGCCCTCGGGGTTGTCCGTCATCGATGCGAGCACCGCCGCCAACCAGTTCCACAAAGAGGTCACCGATAGGTTGCGCAGCGTGCGCCTGCGGGGTCTGGACGCCGACGACGCAGCCGCAGTACTGGGGCGGATCCCCCACATGGTCCATCTCTACCGGTACAGGGCCATGTTCCCGTTGCCCGCTGGCGCGAGCGTCACGTGGTCGCTGACCATCGCATTGCAATTGATGCTTTTTCCCGAGACCCCAGCCGACGCGCTGCAGGCGGCCGCACCGCGGACCACAGGTGCGCGCGCAGTCATCAGACCGCGCACGCTCGGCGGCGCCGCAGTTACGGCGGCGGCTATCGAGGAGTCGGTGTCGCCGATTGCGCGCGACGTGCTGTCGGTCAGCTCCGCGTTGTTCGCTGAACGCGGTTACTACGCCGTCGGCATGGAAGAGATCGCGGCCGCCGCCGATATCAGTCGCGCGACCTTGTACCGGTACTTCAGCACCAAGGACAAGATCCTCGCCGACCTGACCCGCCGCGCGGTCGTCGAGATCGAGGAGCACGCCGCCGCCCTGCCTGCCCTTGCAGCCGGTTCGCTGATCGAGTGGATGCGTGGCTACGTCCGATTCCATCGCACCTACCGCGGCGTGATCCGGGCGTGGTTCGACGGCACGGTCGCCGAACAGCTCTCCGATGCCGATGTTGACCACGGCATCGGCGCGATTTTCCAGGCGGTTTCGGCGCTGGTGTCCACTGTGGACCTACCGGCTGGTATCGACGTCGACGTGGCGGCCGCCGTGTTCGTGGCGGTCCTGGGCCGGATGTCCGAACCGACGGGGGCCAGCGCGTCGGACAGCGAGGAGCGGGCCGCTGAACTGATGGTCAAACTATTGCGCCGTTCACTCTTGCGTGAAGCGTGAGCTTGGGAGCCCACCGGCATGGGCCGTGAGATCGGCGCGCAGCCGTTTCTTGTCCACCTTGCCGCTGGCCAGTACAGGCAGCTCGGCGACCAGCGCCAGTCGACGAGGCACTTTGTAGCGCGCCAGCCGTTCCCGCACACCTTCTTGCAGCATTTCCAGGGTCGGCGACGAACCGCTGCGCGGCACGACGACGGCGCAGACCGCCTCGCCCCATTTGTCGTCGGGCACCCCGACCACCGCGCAGGCGGCCACTCCATCAACCGCACTGATCGCATCCTCGACCTCGGGCGAATAAATATTCTCCCCGCCGCTGATGATCACGTCCTTCTTGCGATCCATCAGATAGAGCAGCCCGCGCCCGTCCAATCGGCCCATATCGCCGGTGTGGCACCACCCATCCTGCAGCGTCGCTTGCGTTGCCGCCACGTCCTGCCAGTAGCCGCGAAACATCGAGTCGGAGTGCACGATGATCTCGCCTGCCTGCCCTACGGGCACGACGCCGCCGTCCGGATCGACCACACGCACCCGTGTGTCGGGAAATGGGAAGCCAACCGAACTCAGCCGCTCGGCGGCGTTGGGTTCGTCGAGAATGTGCAGTTCGCGGGGCAGTCCAGAGACGATGACTTCCGTCTGCCCGTAAAGGTTGAGGAAACCCGCGTCCGGCAGCACGGCAAGCGCCCGCCGCAGGATGGCCGCGGTCATCGGCGCGGCCGAATAGACCACCGTGCGTACCGATTGCATCGCCGAGCGATCACTCACCTCATCAAGGAGTGCCCTCAGCATGACCGGGGCCAGGTGTAGCGTCGTGATCCGCTCGTCAGCGATCAGCCGCACCGCATCGGCCGCGTCGAACTGCTGCTGCAGCACCACGCTTCCACCCCGAGCATGCAGTCCACCGATGATGCCGAGCGCGCCGAAATGGAACATCGGCATGTTGATCAGCCCCCGATCGGTGCTGCCGCAACGCATCTCGTTGTTCATGGTGAACGCGACCCGGCGCATCTCCCGCTGTCCGAGGATGCAGCACTTGGACGCGCCGGTGGTGCCACTGGTGAACAGTAAGTACGCGATGTCGTCTGGGTGGGAGACGAACTCGGGTTCGCCGCCGCGGCCGCCGTCGACGAACCGCTCGTAATCGACGCCGCCGCGCGGTGGCTCGCCGCCGACGGTCACGAAGAGGGGTATGCACGGCAGTTCGGGGACCAGCTCGGCGACCATCGGCACGAACTCGTCCGCGCAGAACACCATCGACGGGGCGACGCGGCGCAGCGCGTCGTCCATCTCCGATACCGAGAGCCGAAAGTTGATGGTCGCCATGACGATTCCACTGAGCTGAGCAGCGGCGTTCAGTTCGCCGAACTTGATGCTGTTGCGGCTCAACACCGCGATGCGATCCTGACGCTTCACCCCGGCCGCGGCCATCGCGGACACCAGCCGGACCGCCCGGTCCCGCAGCTGTGCGTGGGTGACGGTGCGGTGGCCGTGCCGGTAGGCGACGACGTCGGGAAAGCGGACCGCGTTGTCGGTCACGATGTCACCGAGCGTCATGTCGTCGACTCCGGCCGCGGGCATGGGCTACCGGCTACTCAGCAGCATCGATCCGGCCACCGGCCCGCCGCCCACCCCGACGGCCACCACCTCGGGAGTACGGGGCGCCTGCCGGTCGCCGCCCTCGCCCCACAACTGCACGCACGCCTCGTGCAGGAAGCCCATGCCGTGCAGTCGCCCGCCGGAGAGTTGCCCGCCGCTGGTGTTGATCGGCAGCGAGCCGTCCAAAGCGATACGTGAACCGTCGTCGAGGAATTCGCCGACCTTGCCGTGCTCGCAGAAGCCCATCGCCTCCAACCACATCACGGTCAGGAAGGAGAAGCCGTCGTAAAGCTGGGCCATGTCGACGTCGGCGGGAGTCAGCGTGGTGTGCTCCCACAACGTGGCGGCCGAGTCGTGGGCGGCCATCGTGGTCACGTCGCGGCGCTGATCCCAGGTCGCCCGCTCGAACATGCCCGGTCCGACGGACTCTACCGTCAGCGGGTGCCGCGGCAGGCCGTTGGCGGCGTCACGACGGGACACGATCACGGCGGTGGCGCCGTCGCAGGGCACGTCGCAATCATAGAGGCACAGCGGCTCGGAGATCATGCGCGCGCCGAGGTAGTCGTCCATCGTCATGGGTTCGCGGTAGATCGCGTCGGGGTTGAGTCCGGCGTTGGTGCGGGCGTTGATCGCGATGCGACCCAAATGCTCGCGGGTCAGCCCGAAGTCGTGCATATATCGCTGGGCGGGCATCGCCAGCCAATTGGCCGCCGACAGTGCGCCGAAGGGTGCGGTCCACTCCAGGTGCGGGGGCAGCTCCCCGCCGCCGAACAACACCGAGGCGCGGCCGCCGCCGGCCTGCTGCGCGGCAGTGGATTCCCACACCGACCGATAGACGACGATATGATTGGCGAGCCCGAGACTGACCGCCATGCATGCCTCGATCGCCGGGCCTATCTGACCCGCGGTCTCCAGCGCCGAGACGTACCACCGCGAGCGCAGTCCGAGCGCATTGCGGACCTCCTGGACGGTGGCACCGGAGAACCCGGGATCGGGTACACCCGGCCCCGGGTAGCTGGCGATACCGTCCACGTCGTCGACGCTCAGCCCTGCGTCCTCGATCGCCCGGAGCACCGCCTCGAGCGTGAGGTCCAGGCCCGTTCGGCCGAGCCGCCGACCGATCTGCGACTTGCCCATCCCGGTGAGGACGGCCTTTCCCCCGAACGGACCGCCGGTCACCAGACGAACCGCGCGATCAGCTCGGCGACCGCGGCCGGCTTGTCGACTCCGTCTATCTCGACAGTGTGACGCACGGTGAGGTTCACCGTGTCATCGGCGACCTTGGCGGCGTCCGCAAGCTCGGATCGGACCCGGATGCGGCTGCCGGCGGTGACCGCGGAAAGGAACCGCACCTTGTTCAGGCCGTAGTTGATGCCCATTTTGGCGTTCTCGACGCGGTAGTTGTCCTTGCTCACGCCGGGGATGAGGGACAGGGTCAGGAAGCCGTGCGCGATCGTTGCCCCGTAAGGGCTTTCAGCCTTGGCCTTCTCGACGTCGACGTGTATCCATTGGTGATCCATGGTGACATCGGCGAACGCATCGATCCGACTCTGGTCGACGTCGACCCAGCGGCTGACGCCGAGTTCCTCCCCGATCGTCGCGAGGGCATCGTCCACGGACCTGATCACCTTCATGGGGCTGCTCCCAACCTCACCTGCGCCGTTATACCGATATCTATTTAACGGTATAGACTGGCCTCGCTCGTCGGGCAAGCAGCCCGTCAACTCTAACGATCTGGGAGACACATGGCCACCACCACGTCCCGTGCAGCGATCGTGGCCGCTGCCCGCACACCGATCGGAACGGCGCGCAAGGGCACGCTGGCCAACGTGCCCGCGATCGAGCTCGCCAAGCCCGTCGTCGCGGCGGTCGTCGATCGGTCCGGCCTCGATGCGGCGGAGTTCGACGACCTGGTACTGGCCGAGAGCATGCAAGGCGGCGGCGACAGCGCCCGCTACGTCGCTGTCGACCTCGGGCTGACCAACGTTCCCGGGCTGGCCGTCAACCGCCAGTGCGCATCCAGCCTCTCGGCGATCGCAGTGGGCGCGGGGCAGATCGCGGCGGGCATGAGCCGCGCCATTTTGGCCGGCGGCATGGAATCGTTGTCCACCGGACCGATATTGCAAAAACGCAAGCCCTTCACCACCGGCAAATCCCCCGAGGACTACGAGCCATGGACTCCGCTGTCGCATCCCCCGACCGCGGACGCGCCCGCGCTGGATATGTCCATTACCGTCGCGCACAACTGCGCCGTGCAGTACGGCATCTCCCGTGAGGCGCAGGACGAATGGGCGCTGCGCAGCCACCAGCGCGCGGTAAAGGCGATCGATGCCGGCTCATTCGTTGAAGAGATCGTGCCGATCCAGGTGCCGCAGGCCGACGGCACCACGATCACGTTCGCCGAAGACGAGCATCCCCGACGCGGCAGTTCGATGGAGTCGCTGGCCGCCCTGAAGGTGTTGCATCCCGAGATCGACGGCTTCACGGTGACCGCCGGCAACTCCTCGGGTATCAACGACGCCGCCGCCGCGGTGGCGCTCGCCGCCCCGGACACCGCGAACAACGTTCTTGCTCATATCCTTTCGTGGAGCGCGGTCGGGGTTGCGCCGAACCGCACCGGCAGCGGACCCATCACCGCCATCCCCAAGGCGCTCGAGTTGGCTGGCCGCAAGCTCGAGGACGTGGCGCTGTTCGAGATCAACGAGGCGTTCGCCGCGCAGGCGGTGGCGTGTGCCCGCGAACTCGGGCTCGACGAAGAAATCGTCAACGTCTACGGCTCGGGCATCAGCCTGGGCCACCCGATCGCGGCGACCGGCGCCCGCATGGTCACCTCGGCGATCTACGAATTGCGCAGGCGCGGCGGCGGCATCGGCGTGTTGTCCATGTGCGCCGGCGGTGGCATGGGTGCCGCGATGGTCATCGAGGTGGCATGAGATGACCGCGCTGATCACCGAGGGTCTGTTCCGGGTGGACGGCGACCGCGCGGTGCTGTTCGGCTCGCGCAGACGTTCCACGGGCGCGGTGAAGTTCCCCGCGGAACGGCCCGACCTTTTCGACGGTGACCCCGAAATCCAGGACGACATCGAGCCGATCGAACTGTCCACGTCGGGAACGCTTTACACCTACACCACCCAGGAGTTCCCGCCGCCGCTGCCGTACAAGGGCAATCGCGATCCCAAGACGTTCCGGCCGTACGTGGTGGGCTTCGTCGAGCTGGCCGAAGGTGTGCTGGTTGAGACGCTGATCGTCGACGCGACCGCGGCCGAACTGCGGATCGGCCAGCCCCTCGTGTCGGCCACCACCACGCTGGAGACCGCCGACGGTCAGTCGCTCTTGACCTTCGCGTTCCGGCCCGCCAAGGACAGCTAGAGTCCATCCGGTGGCGGACCTGGGCTCCCCGCCCGTCGGGCTTCATCCGCTGCACGGCGTGCACGAACCCACGACCGGCAATCCGCCGCGTCGGCCGCGGTCGGCGCGGCGGACCACGTCGATCGACATGACCCGGGACGAGGGCTCGTTGGACCCGGTGTATCTGAACGGGCGGGCGCGCGACCTGTGGACGGCGGCCGACGGGACGGTGACCGAACTCGGCTCCGCAACACTCTCGGCCACCATCGAGCTGATCGCCCGCGTCGTCCGTCACGTCGAGGTGACACCGCCGGTCGCAGCGATGTCCCGGCTGGCGGGCGCGCCCGCGATGAGCGGGTTTCGCGCGGCGGTCGACAAGGTGGCTCCCGAGCTGCGGCAAGCCCGCGACCTGCGCTACACGCTGCTGGACGATGTCCCCGTGGCCACGCTGATATCCGGTCATGCGCTGTCGGCGTCGAACCTGCTCGGCGACGTCGCGAAGTCGGGTTACCTGCCGGTTGCCGACCAGTGCGCGGGCTTCGCGACGGGGGGACTGCTGCAGACGTCATTCGAGGCGGGTGACCCCGTGATCGTGACCGGCCCGCAGGCTCCCGACCTCGATCACGACGACGATCCTTCGGCCTGGCACGACGTGGCGCAGTTGCCGCGCCACGGCATGCGCCGCAGACGCCGCATCGACATCCACGAACAAGCCGCCGGGCGAATGGGCGTCGACGCGATGTTCCGTGACACCTATGTCCGAAGCGACGGGGTGGAGACGATCATCCACGAGTACACCTTGGACGCTGTCGTGGACGCCGAGACCGGCGTCATCGTCGAGTCACGTGCCACTCCGCGGGTGCTGCCGTGGCAGGAATGCCCGGGTGCTGTGGCGAGCGCCGAACGAATCACCGGAATGACGTTGCAGGAGCTGCACTTTCGTGTCCGCCGAGAGCTGTTCGGCACCAGCACCTGCACCCACCTCAACGATCTGCTGCGCAGCGTCGCCGACGTCGAGGCGCTGATCGCCACGTGAAGGACGCCTGAGCGCCTCAGCGCGGGCCGGGCGTCGCGTCACCTAATTCGTCGGGTTCGGCAGGACGCTCGGACCCGGACTTCTGCACGGTCGCTTGGTCTGCCTCGTCGATGTCTTCGAGGGCTGCCTCGTCGGTGATCGGTTGGCTGGTATCGAATCCTGACATGCCTTACCGAGTAACCAGAATGCCGGCGACCAATCCTCTAGACATTCGCGAACGAGAACGTCAGCGTGCGGCGAGCCGCCAGCACCGCCACGTCATCCGGCGCGGGTGGCCACCTCACTGTCCCCTGCACGATCACCCCACGAATGTCCCGATAGGCGGTGAAGGTGTCGGCCACAATGCAGGCCTGGACCTCGGCACGCTGCGTGGCGCCGCCATCAACGCCGCCGACGGTGACGGTGATCGTAGCGGAGTCGGAGTCGACCACGCGCGCCGGTAGGGCCAGCAACCGGTCGTCGGCGTCGACCACACAGATCGCGCCGGTGGGCCCCCGCGCCAAGAATTCGGCTAGTTCGTCCTCGGTCATAGCGACCGGACCGCGCGGACTAGGCACGTCGACCGGGGAGCTCGGCGGCGCGGACCTCGGTGAGCGTCACGCCGATGAAGCACCGCTTGCCGCTGAGGAGGCGGTCGCGGACCTGCGTCACGACCGACTCGGGCACGCGTGGGTCCGGTGAGCTTTCGCCGATGAGTTCGTCGACCTCGGCCGCGGACGGTTGGTAGACATGCGCGAGGCCAGCAACGGACACCCAGCCCTGGTCGTCGCCGACCAAGCATGCGACCTCGGGGGCCGAGCGCAGGTGGTGCACCTTGGCGCTCTTGGCATAGGTGGCGAAGTAGAGGCGGCGGGTGTCGGACCGGTACGCGATCGAACGCATGGCATAGCCGGCCGGACGTCGGGCGCCATCACGACAGAACAGAAAAACGCGGTGGTTGGTACGGATGAACTCGATGACGTACGGCGCGTCGAGCGACAGCGCGATCACGAGGCGAGGGGCGTTGCCATCGCGACGATCATCTCCGCTACCACCGCGATCATTTCGTCGCGGTCGACGGCCACGGTCTGCCGGTGAACCGTATCCCAGGCCCGGTCCAACAGCCCCATCACCGCGACCCCGATGACGTCTGGCGAGTGCGTGCCGTGTCGGGCGATCGCCTGACCCAGCTTCCATGACGCCCGGGTCACCATGCGGTTGCGCGAGTTTCGGAAGTCGTCGTCGTCGGGCGCCGACTGCGCCGACGCGAGAACGAACGCGCCGTGGTGGTCCATGTAGTCGAAGTAGTGGCCGACCCAGGCTCGGATGTCGGCGGGTCCGAACGGCTCGTCGGCGTCGGCCCATCCGGCGATGACGGCGAGGGCCTCGCGGTATGCGTTCTGACCAAGAACGTTGAAGATTTCGCGCTTGTCCTTGAAGTAGGTGTAGAAGCCGGCTCGCGATATCCCGCACGCCTCGGTGATCGCGTTGATCGGCGTCCCCGCATAGCCGCGTTCCAGAAAGAGACGACGGCTGGCGTCCAGGATCGCCGAACGGGTGCGTTCACCCCGGGTGGCGTCCAGTTGTCGTTCGGCCGACGGGGTCAGCGTCATGCGACGACTGTATATGACACCACCGTCAACCGCAATCTCCGCAGATGATCAAGTTTATCTCGGGATTCAATGGCAATCACTTGACACCACCGTCAACTTCAGTCAAGCTCGTAGTCGAGCCACATGTCGAGTAGCGGGAGGCACCACGATGACACAGTTCACCGACGCACCGATCTTCGATGCCGATCAGCACATGTACGAGACGCCCGATGCGCTGACGAAATATCTGCCCGAACAGTTCCGGCCGAAGGTGCAGTTCGTCCAGATCGGCCGGCACACCCGCATCGCGATCCTGAACAAGATCACCGATTACATGCCGAACCCGACGTTCGAACGGGTCGCCGCTCCCGGGGCGCACGAGAAGTTCTACTCCGGCCAGAACCCCGAGGGTCTGACCATGCGGGAGATGTCGGGCCGGGGCATCGAAACGCCGCCGGGTGCACGCAACCCCGAGGACCGGATCGCCGAACTCGACCGCCAAGGCGTTGACGCGTGCCTGAATTACCCGACCCTGGCCAACCTGGTCGAGCATTCGGCCGCGGAGGATCCCGACCTGACGGCGGCGATCATCCATGCCCTCAACCAGTGGATGCTCGAGCGCTGGGGTTTCAACCACGCCAACCGGATCTACTCGACGCCGGTGCTCACTCTCGGCCTCGTCGACGAAGCCCGCCGCGAGCTGGAATACATCTTGGACAACGGCGCCAAGGTCGCATTGATCAAGCCGGCGCCGGTTAACGGCTACAAGGGATGGCGCTCCCCCGCGCTCCCCGAGTTCGATCCGTTCTGGCGCGACGTCGAGGATGCGGGGCTGCCGATCGTGTTGCACGCCAGCCAGCCGCCGCTGCAGGAGTACATCGACAGGTGGGAGCCGCCGTCAACCAGTAGCGCGTTCGAGATGTCGGCATTCAAGTGGACGGCGTTGGGTCACCGCGAGATCGCAGACATGCTGACCAGCCTTATCTGCCACGGCACGTTGACCCGATTCCCCAAGCTACGCATCGCCAGCGTGGAGAACGGTAGCGCGTGGATCAAGCCGCTCTTCGACGATCTGCAGTCGACCTACAGCAAGATGCCGCAGAACTTCCCCGAGCATCCGCACGACGTGTTTCGCCGTAACATCTGGGTGAGCCCGTTCTGGGAGGGTTCCGTTGCCGATGTCGTGGAGACAGTCGGATGGGACAAGGTGATGTTCGGTTCGGACTGGCCGCATCCCGAAGGCTTGGCCGAGCCCAAGCGGTACTGGAAATATGCCGAAGGCATGGACCGCCGGCGCACCTATGACTTCATGGGTGACAATGTTCGTCGCTTCATGGGTCTGCCGATCGCCAATCCCGACCCGGAGGCCATCAAGCCGCCCGCGCTCGTGAACGCCTGAGTCGCCGGCTGCGCCGACCGTCATTTAATAAGCACAGCTAACTTTCGTGTAGGCTCGTTTCACCGAGAGCTGCGAAAGGGATCCGATGGCCAGAACTGACGATGACACTTGGGACATAAACGAGAGCGTCGGCGCCACCGCGCTCGGCGTTGCCGGTGGGCGGGCGAAGGAGACCCAGAGCGCCGATCCGCTGATCAGCGATCCCTACGCGAAACTGTTCCTCGAGGCGGCCGGCGACGGCATCTGGCGGGTTTACCTGGACGACGAACTGCCGGCCCAATTGGCTGATGTCGATCCACAATTCGAGGACCGGATGCAGGCGATGCTGGGTTACACGGCGTGCCGAACGAAGTTCTTCGACGACTACTTCCTGGCGGCGGCCGGCGACGGCATCCGGCAGGTCGTGATCCTAGCGGCCGGTCTGGACTCACGCGCGTGGCGGCTCGCCTGGCCTCCCGGATGCGTCGTCTACGAGATCGATCAGCCCAAGGTGCTGGAATTCAAGACCAGCACACTGGAATCTCATGCGGTCGACCCGGTTGCTTCCCACATCGGCGTCGGCATCGATCTGCGTCTGGACTGGCCGAAAGCCTTGACGGCGGCGGGGTTCGACGCATCGGTTCCAACGGCATGGTCGGCGGAGGGCCTGTTGCCGTATCTGACAGCCGACGCCCAGGACCTGCTGTTCGAGCGGATCCAGTCACTCAGCGCCCCCGGGAGCCGGGTCGCCGTCGAAGCGTTCACCAACGAGTTCTTCAGCGCAGAGAGTTTCGCGCGCCGTGAAAAGCAGACGGAACTGTATCGGAACGTCGCGGTCAAGCTGGGCGGCAAAGACATCACCGAGTCCGGCAACCTGCTCTACGAGGGGGAGCGCACGGAGGTCGTCGACTGGTTACGAGCGCACGGATGGTCCGTCACCTCGGCGACGAGCGCACACGATCTGATGGCCGCCAGCAACCGGGCCGCGCCCGCCGGCCTCGATGCCGCAATCCCGGAAAGCGTGTTCGTCGAAGCCCGACTGCACTGATGACACGCCTGCGGGGGTCGCGTGGGTAGTCGTCCCTGTCCGGCCACGAGGCGTCGGGAAAGTCCAGAGCGCGCGCAATCAAATTGGCAGAGGCGACGCCGTCGGCCAACGCGTGATGAACCTTCCCGATAATCGCGAACCGATTGTCCGCCATGCCCTCCACGAAGTGGAACTCCCACAACGGCTTACTGCGATCCAGTGCGGTGCTGGCGATTTCTCCGATCGCGGCATCGAGCTCGCGGCGACCCCCGGGAGCCCGGATCTGCAAGCGCCGGACGTGGTAGTCGAGGTCGATGTCGCAGTTCTCCAGCCACATTGCACGATGTAGACGGCGCGGGATGTCGACGGGTTGATAGCGCAGCGGTTCGAGAAGATGCAGTTTGCGCGCCAAGGCCCGACGGTAGTGGTCAAAGCCGAATTCGTCGGAATCCGACGCGTCGACGATGCCTATCTTCAGGGTGTGCTGAGGCAGGTTGGGAATCTCGTTATAGAGCAGGACGGCGTCCCAGCCCCCAAGCCTCTTCACCGCTCCCCCTCCCCTGCATCGGAGTCATCGTATTCGGGTACCCCGATGTGCCACGGATAACATCAAAACATTTAGCTACTTGTTCGTGGGCCTCTTTGGATCGCCCCGCTCGAGCCGACGGCCGTGACCAAGCGGGAGCCGGCACTGACCACACGGCTGCCGGTCCCGATCCGTCCGCTGAGATCGAGTCGCTCGGTGACGCAGAACGACGAGCGCTCGGTGTTTGCGACTGTAGGAGCGTGTCATGCACGTGAAGGTCGAGAAGTTAGCTGCCTGGTCGGGTATCGGCATGTTGTTCGCGTTTCTGGTGATGTTCTGGTTCATCGCCGGCGTCATCCCACCGATTGACCCCAGTGACACCGCAGCGCAGGTCGCCGCGAGATACACCCAGGACGGGCTGCGCATCCGAATCGGCTTGGCGTTGATGATTTTCTTCGCCTTCGCCTGGACCCCGTTCTGGGCGCTGCTGGCTCGGCAAGTGCGCAGGATCGAAGGCTATAGGGGCGTTATGTCGCTCACGCAGATCCTGCTCGGCGTGACCTTCCCGTTCGGTTTCTCGCTGTGCGCCATCTTCGCCGTCACTGCAGGTTATCGTCCGGAACGCAATCCCGATGTGACGCAAGCACTCAACGATGTGTTCTGGTTCATCTTCGTCGGGCTCGTCGGCCCGCTGATCACTCAGGTCGTGATCCTTGCGTTCGCCGTCCTGTTCGTCGACAAGCGCCCGGTGCCGAGCTTTCCGCGCTGGTTCGGCTACTTCAACATCTGGTACGCGGTTTTAGGGGTGCCTGGCTGCGCCGTTTACTTGTTCAAGACCGGACCGTTGGCGTGGAATGGGATCTTCGCCTTCTGGATCCCCTCACCGTGTTCTGCATCTGGCAAGTCATCGCCTCCGTGATGCTCGCCAAGGCCGTCGACGTCGAGGCCGCCGAGCGCGACAAGGCGGCGGCAGAACAGATACGGGAACCGGCGGCGTGAACCAGACGGCCCTAGGATCAGCTGGCGTCAGGAGGTCGAACGCGGCCGAAGCCGCTCGCCGAGTGCCCGGTGAACCAGGGGTGTGGATCTTTCTGTTCGGCGACATGGCGGTATTCGGAGTGTTCTTCGCCACCTTCATGTATCAGCGTTCGTTGGCACCGAAGCTGTTCGACGACTCGCGTCACACCAGGAGCATCGGCATCGGGCTAAACAACACGCTGGTCCTGCTGACCAGCTCATTGTTCGTGGTGACCGCGATGCGGGCGATTCGCTCGTCGCAACGCGGCCCAGCGCAACTCGCAGGTGCGCTGATCTGCGGCCTCGCGTTCGTCGGACTCAAGGCCGTCGAGTACGCCGCCAAGGTGTCCCAGGGCCACGTCCCCACCCAAAACAACTTCTGCCTCTACTACTTCATCCTCACCGGGCTGCACCTGTTCCATGTGCTGATCGGGGTCGCGGTGCTCATCCTGCTGTTCTTTCAGGGTCGACGCACCGAACTGAGCCCCACCCGAACGGGCCTCGTCGAAGGTGGCGCATGTTTCCGGCACCTCGTCGACCTATTGTAGATCGTTTTGTTCGCCCTTCTCTACCTGGTGAGCTGAGTGATGCCCCGTTCGCTTTTCAACGCCCGGTCGCCGTACGTCTGGCTGGCTCTGGTCTCCATCACGACCGTGTCGTGGGCGGTGGGCGCAGAACACGGTATCGGCTCGACGGTCGCCGTCGTCGTTCTCGCGCTGGCGATGATCAAAGTCCGATTCGTAGGCCTGGACTTCATGGAGTTGCGCACCGCACCACACATTCTGCGGGGAGTCTTCGAGGCATACTGTGCGGTCCTGTGGACGGTCCTCGCCGGTATGTACCTCTGGCTCTAGGGTTCGGCTCAGGCAGGTCACGGCCAACGAGTGCGACGAGGCAGCCCCCCCCCCCCCCCGGACTGTTGCAGGAGGCCGCCCGCGAAGTCTTCGCCGAGCGCGGCTACGAGGCCACCACGCGCGAAATCGCGTTGCGCGCAGGCGTATCACACAAGCTGATCTTCCGATACTTCGACAGTAAGGAGAACTGTTCTTCGACGCAGTCGTGACACCCTTGCTCGATGGCGTGGGCGGTCTGTACCAACGTTGGCTTGATGACCCCGTGCTCACGACAATGGACCACGACCGGTTGATCCGGCGTTTCACCACCGGCTTCTATGAGTTCGTAGCGGCGAATCGATCGATAGCTCGGGCGGTGGTCCATCTGTTCGCCAGCCGGCCGACCGCGGGCGAAGTCGAGCGGCTGCGCCACCAAAATCAGCGAAAGCTTGGCGCCGATGGTCGAGCCCGTCGACGAATACCTGGCATCCGAGGGGCTGCGGCACTCCTCACCTGCTCTGAAGCTGCGCCTGGCCATGCTATTCGTCGGCGTCGCGGCGGCCTTCCTTTCCATGACCTATGGCGACGACGAGGAGCTTCCGGAAGACAAAGACGTCATCGATGAGTTAGCGACAATGCTCTCTCGAGGCGTGCAACCCGGCGGGCCCGAGAAGCCGAACTAGCGGCACGAACGCGGCGTCGGGACCGAGGGCGATCCAAACGCCGACGTCACCAGCCAGGGGCGTTTGTGGCTGTCAGTCACTGGCCGGCAGCGGCTTAGCCTCTTTGAGTACCAGCGGCGTCGCGCCGACGCTGAGTGACCCGGCGCCGGCCTTGGTGACCAGCACCTCGGCGCCACCGTCGTCGACGTAGCGCTTGCCCATCGTGCTGCCCTCGGCGAAGGCCGGGTCGGGCGCGGCGTCGGCGGACCGCTCGGCGCCGAGCGGCACCATCGGATGCCCACCGCAACGCAGATCGTCCAGACTCTCGGCGGCCTTGACGACGATCACCTGAGTGTCACACACCTGGCTCTGCAGGCGTGTGCCGGTCTTGATCATGTCGACTCCTTGCTGTCTCGAGGGTGGTTTCAGTGCTCGGCAGTCGCCGGCTTGAGGTCTTCGAGAATCGTGCGGCGCAGCACCTTGCCGGTCGGCGTGGTCGGCAGCTCGTCCCGAAACACGATGCGATCGGGTGTCCGAGAGCCACGCAGCCTGCTGCGGACGAACTCGCGCAGCCCCTCGGAGGTGGGCGCGGCGCCGGGCTCGGGAACGATCACCGCGACGATGATTTGACCCCATTCGGCGTCGTCCAGACCGACGACGACGACGTCGCGGACGTCCGGATGCTCAACCAGCACATCCTCGACCTCCGACGGGGCAATGTTCTCGCCGCCCCGGATGATGGTGTCGTCGGATCGCCCACCGATGAACAAGTAGCCGTCGTCATCGAGCATCGCAATGTCTTTGGTCGGGAACCAGCCCTCCGCGTCGAGGACTGAACCGATTTCGGCGTAGCGGCCCGATACCTGGGAGCCGCGCACGAAAAGCTCTCCCGTCTGGTCCGGACCGAGCACCGACCCGTCTTCCGCGCGAATCTGTACTTCGATGCCCGGAACGGGGCGACCGACCGACGTCAGTCGACGGGCGACGGCCTCGTCGTCCCCCGCCTCGTGGGCCAGGCGATGGTCCTCGGGTGTGAGCACTGCAATGGTCGAACTGGTCTCGGTCAGCCCGTAGGCGTTGACGAAGCCGACGTGCGGCAGCAGCTCGAGCGCCCGCCGGACCAGGGGCCGTGCCACCTTCGATCCGCCGTAGGCGAAGGTGCGCAACGTCGGAAGCTCGGCCGACTGCTCCTCGAGGACCGCGACGATGCGGGCCAGCATGGTCGGCACCACGGTGGCCGTGGTGATCCGCTCGTCGCGAACCAGCCGCACCCATTCGTGCGGGTCGAACAGGCGTAAGTACACGATCGCCCGTCCGGCGTACAGGTTTGACAATGCGGCCCCGACCCCCGCGATGTGATAGGGCGGCACGCACACCAGCGCCGCGTCGGCAGGATCGGCGGAACCGAACTCGACAGTGCCGGTGACGTAACTGGTGAGGTTATTGTGAGTCAGCTCAACGGCTTTAGGACGCGACGTGGTACCCGAGGTGAACAGCACCACCGCCACGTCGTCCGGGTCGGCGAACGCCGCGACGCGCTCGGTGGATCGCGCGGCCTCGATGAACTCCTCCGATGTCATCACCCGTTTGATGGAACCGGCCACGACGTCGCGGTACTCGCCGTCGACCACGACCAACGGATCGGGCAGCCGGTCGATGAGTTCGCGCAGCCCGTCCACGCTCAGCCGGTAGTTCAGCGGCGTGAACGCCGTATTTGCGCGCGCCGCCGAGAACAGTAGCAGGGGGAGCAGCACGCCCCCAGTGCCCACATAGGCAACGTGGGATGCCCCGGATGCGGCGACCACGCCCGCGCCGCCGTCAGCGAGATCGCTCAGCTCGGCAGTGGTCAAACGGATATCACCGTCCACCACGGCAGCCCGGTCGGGATCACCCGACGCCGCCATCTCCAGAAGCAACGAAATACTCAACGCCCCTCAGCCTCCACCTGCGAACTGACGCCCCAACGCCGTCACTGCACGGCGACCCGATTCTAGACCCGCGCCTACTAATCAGATATATAGTTATAGACTTAGTGATATCTGAGTCAACGCGCACTCCTGTCGCCGACGTTCGACAGTGACGCATGCTGAAGGGAACGCAATGAGCAGCACGCCCGATATCGCGATCATCGGCGTCGGCCTTCATCCGTTCGGTCGGTACGAGGACCGGTCGGCGCTGGAGATGGGCGCGGTGGCGATCAGTCGGGCGCTACGCGATGCCGGAGTCCAATGGTCCGACGTGGGCAGTCTCTACGCGGGCAGCCTCGAGGTCGCCAATCCCGAGGCGGTGACCGGCTTGGCCGGCATGACGGGCGTCCCGGCGCGCGCGACACTCAGCGGATGCGCCACAGGGAACTCTCTGTTGACTCTCGCCGCGCGAGACGTCCAACTCGGCGAGGCCGACATTGCAGTCGGCGTCGGCCTGGACAAGCATCCGCGCGGCGCGTTCGGCGCCGACCCGTCGGTGTCGGGGCTGCCCCAGTGGTACGGCGATCAGGGCATGTTCCTGACGACGCACTACTTCGGCAGCAAGATCATGCGCTACATGCACGATCACGGCATCACCGAGCAGACCCTGGCCCGCGTGGCCGCCAAGAACTTCGACAACGGGGCGTTGACCCCACATGCGTGGCGCCGCAAGCCGATGAGTGTCGACACAATATTAGCCTCACCGATCGTGAATGCCCCGTTGCGCCAATACATGTACTGCAACCCCAACGAGGGCGCCGCCGCGGTGGTGGTGTGCCGCGCCGAGGTGGCCAAGCAATACACCGACACCCCGATCTACCTCCGGGCTACTGCGCTGCGTAGCCGCCGCGAGGGCGCCTACGAGCTGTTGCGGACCTCGATCGAGCTGCCGGTAGTGCCGGGCACCACCGTAGAGGCCGCCCGCGCCGCGTACGAGTTGGCCGGCATCGGCCCCGAGGACGTCGACGTCGCGCAACTGCAGGACACCGACTCCGGGTCCGAGATCATCCACATGGCCGAGACGGGACTGTGCAAGGACGGAGAACAGGAGGCGCTGCTCGCCGACGGCGCCACCACGATCGGAGGGCGGCTGCCGATCAACACCGACGGCGGTCTGCTGGCCAACGGAGAACCGGTCGGCGCATCCGGGCTGCGCCAAGTCTACGAATTAGTTCAGCAATTGCGTGGCCGCGCGGGTGAACGCCAGGTGCCGAACGACCCTCGGGTCGGCCTCGCCCAGCTATACGGGGCACCCGGTACGGCAGCCGTCGCCATCCTGTCCAAATAGCGTTATCGAAGGGAGTACTGCCGATGACCGACACCCAGGCGGAATCGCGCCCGCGCGCCAAGGTCGACCTCGACCACCACTCACCCGCCTTTCGCGAGGACCCCTACGGCCGCTTCCGCGAGATGCGCGAAGCAGGGTGCCCCGTCGCATATTCCGACCACTACGAGGGCTTCTGGGCGCTGGTCGATTACGCGTCCGTGTTCGAGGCGGCCCGCAACGACGACCTGTTCAACTCCTACCCGTCGGTAGGCGTGCCGGCCAGTGAACTGCCGTTGCCGATCCTGCCGATCGAATCGGATCCACCGGAGACCCAAGAATTGCGCGAGATTACCCTCAAGCGGTTCTCGCCGGGTTCGGCGGAACGATTTCGCGAGTCCGCCATCGAGATGACCGATGACGCTATCGATGCCTTCATCGAGCGCGGCGAGTGCGACATCGTCGGTGAGCTGACGACGCCACTGCCGGCGCGGTTGATCCTACGGCTGTTGAACTTCGACGAATCGCGATTCATGGACTGGGTCGGCTGGGTGCACACCACGGTGCACGACCGCGCGCACGATCCGGAGAAGGCCGCCATCGCCGGGATGGAGATGTTCAGCGAGATCGGCAAGCACATGGAGCAGCGCCGCGCCGAGGGCCTCGGCGACGACCTGTTCAGCGACATCCTGCGCGGGACGCTCAATGGCAAACCGCTCGACGATGGGCAGATCACCATGTACACCGTGCTGATGATGCTCGGGGGCATGGACACCACGAGTGGCTTCACCGGCAATGTGCTGTTACGGCTGTGCCAGGACGCCGACCTGCGAGCGAAATTCATTGCCGATCCGAGCCTGGTGAAGAAGTCCACCGACGAGCTGCTGCGCCTGTACACGCCGACTCTCGGTCTGGCGCGCACCGTCTCGCGCAACGCCGACTTCCACGGCCAGCACCTGTGCCAGGGCGACCGCGCGATCCTGATGTGGGCGGCGGCCAACCGCGACCCGGCGATGTTCGAGAACCCCGACGAACTCGACCTCGACCGCCCGAACGCAAAAAAGCACATGGCGTTCGGTGTCGGCATGCACCGCTGCTTGGGCTCACACTACGCCAAGTTGATGTTCGACGTGATGGTCACTCGGGTGCTCGAGCGATTGCCCGACTTCCAGCTGGCCGGAGAGCCGAAGCTGTTCGAGGACGCGGGCGAGGTGTACGCCGTGCGTGAGCTGCCGGTCAAGTTCACGCCCGGCCCACGGGTGGGCTGACGGCCGGCCGAGACGGGAGAACGCGGTGACGGCTGGCACCATCGCCGGGCTGCTGGATGAATGCGCCGCGGGGCGACCGACTCGTCCATTGCTGCGCGACGTCGCCGGCGAGACGCTCACCGTGTCGCAGGTAGCCGAGCTGGCGTCGGCCGCCGCAGGCTGGTTGGCAGATGCCGGTGTGCGACCGGGTATGACGGTCGCCTGGCAGCTGCCCTCCCACGTCAACGCGGCCCTGGTGATGCTCGCCCTGGCCCGCATGCCCGTGGTGCAGGCACCAGTCCTGCACCTCTATCGTCGCCGGGAGGTGTGCGCGGCAGTCGATGTTGCAAACGCCGACATCCTCCTGGTCGACGAGTCGACGGCCGCCAATACCGTACCGGGGATCCCTACCGTCACGGTGCCTTGCGACTTCGTCCGTAAGCTCCAGACCTCGCCGGTGGCAGGCGCTGGGCACGAGGCATCCCACTCCCCGGGCGACCCCCGCTGGGTGTACTTCACGTCGGGCACCACCGGTCGCCCGAAGGCCGTCCGCCACACTGACGCCACCCTGCTCAGCGCGGCTCGCGGCTACACCGCCCATCTCGGCGTGGGCACCCACCCTCGGGAAGTCGGGACGATCGCCTTTCCCATCGCCCACATCGGCGGCATGGTCTATCTCGCCACCGCTCTGCTCGGCGACTTTCCGGTGGTGCTCATCCCCAAAGTCTCCGCCGACGACCTGCCCCGCGTGCTTGCCGAGCACCGGGTGACGGTGACCGGAGCAAGCACCGCGTTCTACCAGATGCTTCTCACCGCCCAATTCGCCGCGCCGACAACCGAGTTGCTGGTGCCGTCGCTGCGGATGCTGATCGGCGGGGGTGCCGCGTGCCCGCCCGAGGTGCACAAGCAGGTACGCGAGCACCTCGGCATCCCCATCGTGCACGCCTACGGGATGACCGAGGCGCCCATGATCTGCGTCAGTGAGGCCACCGACACCGATGAGCAACTGGCCAACAGCGCGGGCCGGCCCATCCCCGGATCGCAAGTGCGGATCGCTGCCAACGGTGAGATCGAGCTGCGCGGCACCAACCTGACACCGGGATACCTGCAACACGAACAGTGGGCTGACGCGCTCACCGCGGACGGCTGGTTCCGTAGCGGCGACCGAGGCTACCTTCGCCCCGACGGGCGCATCGTCGTCACGGGCCGCATCAAGGATCTGATCATCCGAAAGGGCGAGAACGTCGCCCCCGACGAGATCGAGAACGAACTGCTGGCCCACCCCCTGGTCGACGAAATCGCCGTGCTGGGCCAGCCCGACGAACTGCGTGGTGAGCTGGTGTGTGCCGTCGTGCGCCGTTCACCTCGCCATCGGGACGTCACCCTCGATGAGTTGTGCACGTTTCTCGACCAGCGCGGACTGATGAAGCAGAAGTGGCCCGAGCGGCTCGTGCTCGTCGACGAGTTCCCGCTGACGGGGCTCGGCAAGGTCGCCAAGTCCGAGCTCGCCCGGCAGATCTCAGGAGGAACCCGGTGACGGCGTTGTCCGCTGACGAACGTCAGGAGCTCGCGCAGTCGGTGCGCTCCGCCTGTGAACGACTGGCATCCGAGCCCCGAGTGCGCGCTGTCGCGTACGGCGAGGGAGACCGCGGCGAGGAAGCCAAGCATTCCGGCTTCGACTCGGCGCTGTGGGACGTTCTGTGCAACCAGGTCGGGGTCGCCGCCATCGCGCTACCCGAACACCTCGGCGGCGCGGGCTATGGCCCGGCCGCGTTAGGCGTGGTCGCCCACGAACTCGGCCGCGCACTGGCCCCGGTGCCATTCGTCAGCTCCGCTGTCCTAGCCACTGGCCTGCTGATGGCGCTGACCGAGAACGACCCCGATGCCGACAAGCGACTCACCGGACTCATCGAAGGCCGCCGTACCGCCGCTGCAGCGTTGACTGGCGACGGCGGCCTGTGGCGGCCGTCCGCGGTTACGCTGCGCGCCGCCCCCGCCGGGGACGACTGGAGGGTCGACGGCACGGTGCGCCATGTGCTCGGTGGTTCCGCTGCCGACGACCTCATCGTCGCCGCCATCTCAGAGAATGGCGAGCCGGCGCTATTCTTGCTCGACCCCACCGTCGACGGCGTCGTCGCCGAGGCCGAGCGCGTACTCGACCACACCAGACCGATGGCCACCATCACGCTGAGCTCCGCACCGGCACTGCGGTTGAGCGGCGACCGCCCGCTTGGTGATGTCGTCGACCGCAACGTCGACGTGGCACTAGCCGTGCTGTCCGCCGAACAGGTCGGCGCGTGCGAGCGGGTGCTCGAGATCGCCACCGATTACGCGCGCACTCGCGAGCAGTTCGGACGTAGGATCGGCAGCTTCCAGGCCATCAAACACAAATGCGCCGACATGCTCGTCGATCTCGAATGGGCGCGATCGGCCTCGGAGGCGGCCCTGGAAGCACTCGACGATCCGGATTCCGCGACAGCCGGCGAGTCGGACTGGCGGGCGAGCATGGCCAAAGCGGTGTGCTCCGAGGCGCTGCGCAACGCGGCAAAAGCGAACATCCAGATCCACGGTGGCATCGGTTTCACCTGGGAGGATTCCGCGCATCTGTACTTCCGGCGCGCCCGCACGGACGAGGTCGTCCTCGGCACTCCGGGCCAGCACTGGGACCGGCTGTCGTCGCTGGCCAAGTTGTTGTAGGCGCGGCCCGAATCGCCAGAACCTGCCTTGCCCGCCTTTCCGGCGGACGACTAGACTCGAGCCCGAAATAACTAAATGTTTTTATAATTTAGCCCTATTGGAGTGACCGGTGACGGCTTCCCCTGACGTCGACGCGCTACGCGCGGAGATCCGCTCCTTCCTGGACAACGCACCGCGGCCGGCCGGTCTGCGGAACTACGGGCCCACGCCCACCGCGGACGACGTCGAACCGGGCCGGATCTGGCACCGCTACCTGGCCGACCACGGCTACGCCTGCCTGCACTGGCCGCGCGAGTACGGCGGTGCCGCAGCGACAGTGACGTACCAGGCCGTCTTCGCCGAAGAGTGCGCGCGAGCCGACGTGCCCCGTCAGCTCAACATCACCGGCGCCGACCTGGTCGGACCGGTGCTGATCAAGTTCGGCAGCCAGCAGCAGAAGGATCGCTACCTGGAGCCGATCAGGCTGGGCGACGACGTCTGGTGTCAGCTCTTCTCCGAGCCCGGCGCCGGATCAGACCTCGCCGGTGTGCGTACCCGTGCCGAGCGCACCGCGACCGGTTGGCGAATCGATGGCCAGAAGGTGTGGAGTTCGGCGGCAGCCTCGGCCCGCTTCGGGCTGCTGCTCGCCCGCACGGGCCCGGACAAGCACCGTGGCTTGTCGATGTTCGTCGTGCCCATGGATATCCCCGGGGTGACGGTGCGCCCGCTGACGCAGATGGACGGTGAAAGCAAGTTCAACGAAGTCTTCTTCGACGGCGCCGAACTCGACGAAGGGGCCCTGATCGGCGACGTCGGTCAGGGCTGGACGGTGGCGATGGTGACGCTGGGCCGTGAGCGCCTGACGTTGGGTTCGCAGGCGGTATCGATGTTCCGGTTGCACGAGCGCATGGTCGAGGCGGCCCGCGACCACGACCTGCTCGACCCGGTGCTGTCGAGGTCGATGACCCGGTTGTGGGCCAGGATGTGGCTGCTACGCTACACCTGGCAGCGCGCCATCGACTCGGGCGACCTGACATCGCCGGCCTTCTCGGTGCTCAAGCTGATGACCTCGGAGACCGACCAGGACCTGGGCGATATGGCTACCGACGTACTCGGTACCGATGCGTGCACCGACCCGCAGGACGACGAGTTGGTGCACCACATGCTGGTCGGACGGGCGCAGACGATTCTCGGCGGCACCAGCGAAATTCAGCGCAATATCCTCGGTGAGCGGGTGCTCGGGCTTCCCAAAGAACCGCGATGACAGAACCTCTGACCGCGGCAGGTCTCACCGCCGCGCTGCGCGCCGCGCTGCGTCCCGGAATGACGGTAGCCCTCGGCGACGGCGTGGGCGCGCTGCGGTGTCTCGATGACGGCGGGTCCGTCGGCGCGGCGCTGAGCGTCGCGGCCAGGGAGGTCGGCTCGGTGCGGCTGATGCTGGGCTGGCTGCCCGCCCCGGTGGATGGCCTCGATGCCGACGCGTTCGCTGAGGTGGTCGCGTTGATGCCCGGATGGGGCGTGCGTGAGGTACTGCGTAGCCCGAAGGCGCGGTTCCTGCCGACCCGGCTCGCCGCGATCCCCGCCTTGCTGGCTGATGTGCTGCGGCCCGACGTGCTGCTCACCCGGGTGGTGCGTCGGGATGGGTTGCTGCAGTTCGGCACCGAGGTGTCTTGGCAGCGCGAGTTAATCGACGGCGGCACAAAGACTCTCGCCATCCTCGATACCTCGTCTCCCGCGGCGGATGCAGGGCCTGCACTCGACCCGTCCGGCATCGAGGTGCTTGGCACTGTGGGGAGCGGACCGGTGCGAGTACCGCAGCGCGAGCCGGAGGCGATCCACGACGCACTCGCCGATGCGGTACTGCAGTTAATCCCGCAAGGCGCCAGCATCCAGTACGGGCCTGGGCTCCTCGGCACCGCACTGCTGCGACGGACCCAGGTGCCGTTGCGCGTCGACACCGGATTACTCACCGATGCCGTGGTCGACCTCGACCGGCGAGGCCTGCTGGTGGGGACCCCGTCAGCGACGTATTTACTGGGTAGCGAGTCGCTCTACGACTGGGCCGACGGTCGGCCGGTTCTTCGCGGACTGGACTACACCCACAACCTCTCCCGGCTGTCGCGCGGCGCACCACTGGTGGCAGTGAACACCGCCATCGAGATCGACCAGTACGGACAAATCAACGTCGAAGGGGTGCGGGACAAGGTGATCGGCGGCATCGGTGGTCACCCCGACTATTGCGCCGCCGCCCGACTGAGTAGCGGCGGACTGTCGATCATCGCCGTGCCGACACGGGTGAACGGAAGCTCACCCTTGGTCGAGCAGCTCAGCCGGCCCGTGTCCACACCCGCCCACGACGTAGACCTGATCGTCACCGAGTCCGGACACGTCGACCTGCGCGCAGCAGACTGGTCACAACGCAGGGCGCTCATCGCCGAATTGTTCGCAGCATGAAGGAGATCACGCGCAATGGCTGAAAATCCCCTGACTGGCAAGGTTGTCTTGGTGACGGGCGGTGGTCGAGGAATCGGCCGTGCCCACTGCCTCGAGCTAGCCAGGCAAGGCGCCGCCGTGGTCGTCAACGACCCGGGTGTCGGTCGAGACGGTTCCGGCGGTGACGGGGAAGGTCCCGCGGCCGACGTCGTCGCCGAGGTCGAGGCGTCCGGCGGCAAGGCCGTCGCACACACGGGTTCGGTGTCGGCCTGGGACGACGTCGCCGACATGATCGCCACCGCCGTCGACACTTTCGGCTACCTGACCGGCGTGGTGAACAACGCAGGAATCCTGCGTGATTCCATGGTGGCCTCCTCCAGCGAGGCTGATTGGGACGCCGTCATCGCTGTACACCTCAAGGGCACCTTCGCCGTCACCCGACACGCTTGCGAGTACTGGCGCGCTCAGTCCAAGGCGGGCAATCCGATCGATGCCCACATCGTCAATACGGTGTCCGGCGCGGGTTTGTGGGGCAATGTCGGGCAGAGCGCGTACGGAGCGGCCAAGGCCGCGATCGCCAACCTCACGCTCGTCACCGCGATGGAGGCACAGCGTTACGGCGTTGCGGTCAATGCGATCTCGCCACTGGCGAGATCGCGGATGACGGCCGACGTGTTCGCTGCGCGTGCTGATGATCCCGCGCTTGACCCTGCCCGCAGCTCCGCGGTGGTGGCCTGGCTCCAATCTGCGCAGTCGTCTTGGCTGACCGGGCAGATCCTACGCATCAACGGCGCCAAGCTCACCCGTATCGAAGGGTTTACCGAAGCGCCCGGCGCTTACTACGCTAAAGATGGCGCCGGCCTGACCTTTCCCGAAATCGGGCAGGCCGTGAGCTGGCTGTACGGAACCTCTCCCCGCGGACTGGCCGGGCCGCTGCCGACGTCCTGAACGCCGGAGGAGATTACGGCGCCCCGCCGTCGGCATAGATGGTCTGTCCGGTGACGAACGCGCAGATGTCCGACAGCAAGAAGGCGATCAGCGCGCCGATCTCGTCCGGCTGACCGGGGCGACCGAGCGCGGCGTCGAAACCGAAGTCCTCCACCAGCGCCCGCTCGAGCGCCTCGTCGTAGGGATAGCCTTTGCTTTCGGCCACGTATCCGCGGATGGCATGCAGCGCATCGGTTTCCACGGCGCCCGGGGCAACGCTGTTCGCCCGGATACCCGACTTCCCGTGGGTGCGTGCGATGCCCCGGGTGAACGTGGCAACGGCCGCCTTGAGGCTCGCATACGGCAGACGTGGCTCGTGCGGCGAGCGTGCCGAGTACGCGGCGGTGGTCACGATCGCGCCGCCGTTGACCGCGAGGTGCGGGAGCGCTGCCTGCACGCTGCGGGTGGTCGCCAACAGGACGTCGTGAAACGCGGTGTCCCAGGCTTCGTCGTCGGAGTCGATCGGCATCATCCCCGCGGTCCCCATCGTGATGGCGATACCGTCGAGCCGGCCGAGTATCCGGACGGCTTCGTCGACGGCTGCCACCGCCGCACCGGGCTGACTCACGTCGGAGGCCACGGCATGCGCCGAGGCCGCACCAGCGGCGATCAGTTCTTCGGCGGCGTTCTTGCCCCGGTCTGCGTCACGACCGACCAGCACGATGGACGCACCCTCGCGAGCCAGCGCGCGCGCTGCCGCCAGTCCCATACCGGCCGTTCCGCCGACGATCACATAACCCTTGCCGCGTACTCCCAGATCCAACGCTCAACCCCTTCCCGCAGGCGTACCGAAGTGCTTCAGCGGCCGCTCGACGAATTCGAATACCACTCCGTCGGGCGAGCGCAGGAACGAAATGTACAAGCCCTCGATCTTCGTCCCCGGCAGCGGGCACCACACCGGTGCACCCATCACCTCAACGGAATCCGGGACCAATGACATCGCCGCCTCGGTGCTTTCCACCCGCAGCGCACACCGATACAACCCCTGGTGATTTCCGCCCCACGGCACCGGGTCCGCGTCGCGGGTGCCAGGGTGCGCCACAACGGTGAGATTGAACTGATGCGCATCCTCGGCGAGTGCGTAGCGCAATACGGTGCACTTGACGGGTACCGATGACCCGCCGGGCGCGAGTTGGTCGCCGGCTACCTCGACCTGCGTCGGCGCCTCCACCTGGGCGAACCCGATCGCGGTGAGGAACTCCCCAGTAGCGGCCGCGTCGATGGCTGCGATGCGGATTCCGGAGAACAGCGCCCCCGGCTTGTCGCTCGGGGCTTCGGCGAGTTCGACGATGACGCCGTCGGGGTCTCGCGCGAGGACCGATTTGGAACCGGAGATCAGCCCGGCGACCGGCCCGGTCACGGTGACGCCGGCGTCACGCAACGCTGTGGCGGTGGCGTCGAGATCGGCCACCGTCAATAGCGTTGAGCGGATGCCCGGGCGAGTCGGGTCGTCGTTCGGATCGGTCTTCAACGGCGGCTTGTGGAACTCGATGGCCTCCAAAGCACAGCCTGCGCGACCACCCCGCGAGTCATAGAGAAACGATGTCTCGCAGAACGTTTCGCCGCCCTGGATCCCGAGGATGCTGCCGTCGGTCGGCACCTTGGGATCGGTGCGCATCCGAGCCGTGAGTCCGAGCTGCTCGACATAGAGACCCTCGGTGGCATCCAGCGATTCACAGTTCAGATTGACGTGCAGGAAGCGCCGCGCAAGCCCCTCCGAACCCACTACAGCACAACCGAATTGATTTTGAACTCGATGATTTCGTCCTCGCTGAAGCCGAGCTCGGCGAGCAGCGCATCGGTGTGCTCACCGTGGGCTGGCGCACACGTGAGGTCCAGCGGTGTCTCGTCGAACTGCACGGGACTGGCGGCCAGCGCGAACTTGTTGTCGTTCGCATTGGCGACCTTGGGCAGATACCCGTTGGCGATCACCTGCGGATCGCTGTGCACCTCGTGAGCGGTGCGCATGACGTCCCATACTCCGTCGAAACCGGCGAATGCTTTCTCCCAGTGCGCGAGATCCTGGGACGCAAAGGCATTGCGCAGCTCGGCAATGCACTCCTTACGGTTGCCGAACCGCGCCCTCGCGTCGGCGAACCGCTCGTCCTCGATCAGATCGGCCCGGCCCAGACGAGTGCAGAAGTCCGCCCAGAATCGGTCGGCCTGCAACAACACGAACGCGATGAACCGGTTGTCGCGGGTCTTGTAGATGCTGGCCACAGGGTTGGGCATCTCGTCCAGGTTGAACTTCGGAATGTCCTGACCGGTGACGCCGGCTCCGACGATGTCCGGGCCCAACTGCCAGATCGCGGCGTTGAGCAGCGACACATCGACCACCGACGGTTCGCCGGTGCGCTCGCGTTTCACCAGGGCCGCCGCGATGCCGCCCGCGATCGCCAGCCCACCGTAGGAGTCGCCGAACGCCGGCCGCTGAATCGGCGGGTAGGAGCCGTCACCGGCCGAGTAGGCATCGCCGATGCCGCCGCGCGCCCAGTAGGCGGCCAGGTCGAAGCCGCCCTGCGCGGCGAGGTCGCCACGGATGCCGTAGCCGTGGCCGCGGGCATAGATGATCTTCGGGTTGCGCGCACGCACCTGATCGACGTCGATCCCCATCCGCTGACGCGAATCCGGCAGCAGGTTCGTGACGAACACGTCCGCGGTTTCGAGCAGCTTCATCAACAGCTCCAACCCGTCCGGAGTGGAGGTGTCCAGCCCGATGCTGCGCTTGCCGCGGTTGGGCTGCTCGATGAAGTGATTCACTCCCCCCGCACCGGTGACGACCCCGGAGCTGATCAAGCCACGCTGCGGGTCACCGGTCTCGGGGTGCTCGATCTTGATGACGTCGGCGCCCCAGTCCGCGAGCACCGCACCGGCCGCGGGAACGAACGTCCACGCGGCCAATTCGACGACGCGGATTCCACTAAGGATGTCGCTCACAGTGCCGCCTCCAAGGGATAGCCGATCGTCTTGGTCTGTAGATGCTGCTCGAAGCCCTCGATGCCATTCTGCCGGCCGATACCGCTCATCTTGTATCCACCGAATGGTGCGTCGGCGCCGTAATACATGCCGCTGTTGATCATCACCGAACCCGTGCGGATACGGCGAGCCACCGCCATCGCCCGCTCGTCAGACCCCATGATGGCGCCGGCCAGACCGTAGGTGGAGTTGTTGGCCAGCTCCACGGCGGCGTCGTCACCGCCGTCGTACGCAGTGATCGACAGCACCGGTCCGAAGACCTCCTCCTGGAAGATCGTGTGGTCCGGTGCGACGTCCGCAACGACGGTCGGTGCCACGAAGTATCCCCGGTCCAGGCCGTCGGGTACGCCGCCACCGACGGTGACACGGCCTCCCTCACGCTTGGCGATCTCGATATAGTTCAGGACCCGGGCCTGTTGCTTGGCCGACACCAGCGGCCCGCAGAAGGTATTCGGGTCCGCGGGATCACCGACGGCCAGCGCGCCGAAGGTCGCCGTGGCGACCTCGACGGCCTGGTCGTAATGCGAGCGCGGCACCAACATCCGGGTGGCCAGTGCACAGCCCTGACCGGAGTGCAAGAGTGCGCCGATACAGCCGGGCAGTGCCATGTTCATGTCGGCGTCGTCGAGCACCAGGTACGCCGACTTGCCGCCGAGCTCGAGCATGTTGCGCTTCATGGTGTCCCCGGACAGTCGCTGGATGAGCTTGCCGACCGCGGTCGATCCGGTGAAGGACACCATGTCGATCCGCGGGTCGGTGGCCAGCACTTGGGCGATGTCGTTGTCCGATGCCGGAACGATGTTGACCACACCGGCGGGGATGTCGGTCTTCTCGGCGATGATCCGGCCCCACCGCAGCGCGGTCCACGGTGTCTCGACGGCCGGCTTGAGCACCATGGTGTTCCCGGTGGCCAGGATCTGGCCCACCTTGTTGCTGATGATCTCGAACGGGAAGTTCCATGGCGTGATGGCGCCGACGACACCCATCGGTTCCTTTAACACGACGCGGTTGTACGGCACACCCATCTTGGCATCCTGGTCGAGCATCCGCTCCCAGGCGAACTCCGAAATGTAACGCGCGGGCCACCGGATCGCATCGGCCAGGGGCCAGTCAAGTTGCGCGAGGTAGGTCATCCCGACCGTCGCGCCGGCTTCGGCGATCAGCTCGGCGCGGATGTCCTCTTTTTCCTCCTGCAGCGCCTCGTGCAGCTGCATCAGACAGCGCTGGCGGAACTCACGGTTGGTCGACCAGTCGGTGGTGTCGAAGGCACGACGGGCGGCGGCAATGGCCTCCTCCATGTCCGCGGCGCCGGCGTCGGTGGCGAATCCGAGCAGTTCTTCGTTGGCCGGATTGACGTTGTCGACGGTCTTGCCGGTCGATGAGTCCCGCAGCCTCCCGTCGATGAATAGCCTGGTCTCCGGATTGAATTTGACGGTGGCGGCGGCGATGGGTGAAGCCGTCATTGGCGGTCCCTCTCACTGAATAGTCGGCGTGGGCTAGTGTACCTTGTTATAGATAACTGTTTAGCGGATTCAGCCCCGGCTGGCGAGACGCGAGAACCAACGGAAGGGCAGCCAGTTGTCCGCCCCTGTCAAGAGCGCCCTGCATAGCGGTCGCCACCCCGAATACGTGTCCAGCGTCGCGGCGTACCGCGAGGACTTCCGCCGTTACCTGCGCGACCTGGACGCTGCCGACGAGTGGCGCGCGGCCGTGTTCACCAGCGCCGAGGACGGACTTGCTCACGACGCCACGGTGATGGCCAGGCTGAACGCGGACGGCTGGAACCGATACGGCTGGCCGAAAGCCGCAGGCGGTTTGGGTGGCAACGAGATTCACCGCGCGGTGTACTACGAGGAACTCGGCCACGCGATGCTGCCCATTCCGGCTCAACACTGGACGCTGGAAACGCTCGGTCCGGCCCTGCTGAAGTTCGCCCCCCACCTGGCGACCGCGTATCTGCCGGGGTACCTCAGCGGAGCCGAGTGGTGGGGCCAGAGTTTCTCGGAACCGGAATCGGGCAGCGACCTCGCCAGCCTGCGCACCCGCGCGGTCGACGACGGGGCCGGGGGCTTCGTCGTCAATGGGCAGAAGATCTGGACCAGCCAGGGCCCGACCGCCACGCGCCTGTTGGCGTTGGTCCGTACGGGAACACCCGAGAGCCGACACCGCGGGCTGACGATGCTCATGGTCGATGCCGACGCGCCGGGCGTGACCATTCGCCCGATCGCGCTGGCCAGCGGGCGTCGCGAACTCGCCGAGGTGTTCTTCGACGATGTCCGCGTCGATCGTGAGCGCGTTGTCGGCGACGTCGACGGCGGCTGGGCCGTGGCGATGCACCTCATGCAGTACGAACGCGGCATGTACGGCTACGCGGTGCTGAACAAGGTGCTCATCGAATTGGGTCGATTGCGTGAGCACATGGTGACCACCGGCGCTACCGACGCGCAACGCCAGCGCTTTGCCAAAGTGTACGTCGACGTGTCGGCCGCCCAGGCGCGCACCGCCACCACCGTGCGCCGATTGGCCGCGGGCGAGGCGGTCGGTGCCGATAGCAGCATCGACAAGCTGCTCTTCGGCCGCGCCGAGAAGGAGGTCAACGACCTCATCCTGGAAATCGAGCGGGCGCACCTGATCGGCGGCACGGGCCGCGGCGGCGCGGAACTGGACGCAGCTCGGGCCGAGTGGTGGTACTCGCGGGCCGCCACAGTGATGGGTGGCACCGCCGAAGTGCAGCGTGGCATCATCGCCGACCACCTGCTCGGGCTGCCTAAGGAGAAACGATGAGGAACGCGCCGGCGGCCGACGAGTCGTGGCAGATGGTCGAAGAGGCGGTGTTTCGCCTCTTCGAGGAGCTGGCGGGCAAGAACGCCGGTGAGCACCTGGCAATCGGTGGGCGGCTGGCCGAGTTGGGCTGGTCGGAGATCGAGGCCGAGTACCCCGTCGAGGCGGGCGCGCTGTTGTTTCGCGCGCAAGGAAGATCGCTGGCCCTGACGGACTGCATGGACCGCATCATGTTGGCCGAACTAACCGCCGTACTCGACGGCCCCGCGGATCACGTGCTGCTGCCCGACCTGTCCACCGGTTGCGTGGCGGGTTCCGAGGCTGACCGGGTCTCGGGCATCGTCCTGGGGCCGCTGGAGGGTCGAATCGTGGTGCCGGTGTCCGGGTCGACGGGCACAGTGTCGGTGGGCGTTGTCGACGCAGCGCGACTCGACGGCCAGCGGCTGGACACCTTTGATGTGTCGACGCACTGGACCCGGGCCAGCGGATCACTTGACGTCCCGCTGGTCGAAGCGTCCACCGAATGGAAGAACGCCGTCGCCGCGGCCCATCGCGGTCTGGCCACCGAACTGGTCGAACTGGCCGAGCAGGCGCTGCGTATCGCTGTCGAGCACGTCAGCGTGCGCGTCCAGTTCGGTGCACCGATCGGGTCATTTCAATCGCCGCGGCATGCACTGGCCGATGCGTCGGCGGTGCTCGCGGGTGCGCGGGCGCTGCTGGGCGAGTCGTGGCGAGACGGCGGCGAACTGTTGGCGCTGGCCGCCAAGGCCGCCGCGGGCCGGGCGCACCGCGCCGTCAGCGACGTGGGACTGCAGGTGTGCGGGGCGATCGGACTGACCGCCGAGCACGACCTGCACCGCTATGTCACTCGCGGATTCCAGGTCGACGCGCTCTGCGGGTCGCACGATCAGCTCGAAGGGCTGCTCGCCGAGCGGCTCTTCGAGAACTCCGACGAGGGCTGGGTACCCGGCCGCGCGCTGCCCGCCGTCGTGACGTGGGCCGAGTAGAAGGAAGCATATGCGCCGCAACATCTTCGACGAGATCCACGACGAGTTCCGCGCCACCGCCAGGAGTTTCTTCGAACGCGAATGCGTGCCGAACGTCGAGAAATGGGAACGCGACGGCAAGGTGAGCCGCGAGGCCTGGCTGGCCGCGGGCGAACACGGATTGATCGGTTGGGAGTTCGCCGAAAAGTACGGCGGACTCGGAGTCAAGGACTTCCGGTTCAACCAGATCCTCTCCGAGGAAATGTTCCTGACCGGCTCGGTCGGCATCGGCCTCGGCGTGCAGAACGACATCCTGGTGCCGTACCTCAACGATCTGACGACCGAGGAGCAGAAGCAACGCTGGCTGCCCAAGTTCGTCGCCGGCGAGTACATCGGTTCCATCGCGATGTCCGAACCCGCGGCCGGATCCGACCTGGCCGGCATCAAGACCACCGCCCGCGACGAGGGTGACCACTGGGTGGTCAACGGCCAGAAGACGTTCATCAGCAACGGGCTGCTGTCCAAGCTGGTGCTGACGGCCGTGAAGACCGATCCTTCCGCCCGGCACAAGGGCATCAGCCTGCTGATGATCGAGGACGGGATGGAGGGTTTCACCCGTGGCCGCAAGCTCGACAAAATCGGCCAATACTCCGCCGACACTGCCGAATTGTTCTTCGAGGATGTCAAGGTGCCCAAGGAAAACCTGGTGGGAGAGCTCAACCGCGGCTTCTACCATCTGGTCTCCAACCTGCCCAGGGAACGGGTCGGCGTGGCCTGCTACGCGCTGCCGGCCGCCCGCCGCGCGCTCGACCTGACCAAGGCCTACGCGCTGGAGCGCACCGCGTTCGGGCAGCCCATCGGCAAGTTTCAGGTCAATAGGCACTTTCTCGCCGAAATGCAGACCAAACTCGACGCCGCACAAACTTATCTCGATCAATGCGTGCTCTCGGTCAACGACGGCACATTGTCTGATCAAGATGCCGCAGGCTTGAAATGGTGGACGTCCGAAGTCCAGTGGGAGATCATCGACCGATGCCTGCAGCTGCACGGCGGCTACGGCTATATCAACGAGTACGAAGTGGCCAGGCTCTGGCGGGACTCGCGGGTGCAGCGGCTCTATGCGGGCACCACGGAGATCATGAAGGACCTCATGGGACGGGCGATGGGGTATTAAGGGTGACGTTGCTAACTGACGCTCGCCAATTCGGGGCTCAACCGGCTAGTTCGGCTAACCTGCTAAATGGTTAGTTGATTCGCATAAGCGCATAGCGGCGGAGGTTGCAATGGAGGTCACCAGTCTTCGAGAACCGAAGATGGCCGATCGGGTGGCCACGGTGCTGCGGCGGATGTTCATCCGTGGCGAGATCACCGAAGGCACCATGTTGCCGCCGGAATCGGAGCTGATGGAGCGTTTCGGTGTGTCCCGGCCAACGCTGCGGGAAGCGTTCCGCGTGCTCGAATCGGAGTCGCTGATTCAGGTTCAGCGTGGGGTGCGCGGCGGGGCCCGCGTCACCCGCCCCCGGCGCGAAACACTCGCCCGCTATGCTGGCTTGATTCTCGAATACGAAGGCGTCACGGTGAAGGACGTCTATGACGCACGAGTGACGCTGGAGGTTCCGATGGTCGAGCAGTTGGCCAAGGACCGCAATCCCAAGGTGATCGCCGAACTCGAGCAGATCGTCGAACGCGAATCGCAGCTAAATCCCGGCAGCGAAGCCGTCGATCAGCTCACCGACTTCCACGCCGCAATCGCGCGATTGTCCGGTAACAACACCCTGCAAATCGTCAGCGACATGCTGCATCACATCATCGAGAAGGCCAACCGGTCGCTGCAGCCCACCATGGGCACGCGCGCCGAGCAGGCGGTCCGCCGCTCGGCGAAGACCCACCGGATGGTGCTGGACATGATCAAGGACGGCGACGCCGAGAAGGCCGGCGAGCTCTGGAAGCGCCATCTGCAGAAGGCAGAGGAGTTTGTCCTGACCGGGGCCGAATTGTCCACTGTCGTAGACCTTCTCGAATGACCGGTGTCAACGAACAGGTAAACCAGCACGATCTCGAGACACCCGACTCGATACAGGTCCGGTTCGGTATCGAATACGTCGAATCACACCCGGCCAAGGCCACCGCCGTGCTGTCGATGCCCATGCACCGATTCCGCAATCCGTACACCGGTGCTCCCACTGCGGGCCCCTTGGCGATCCTCGTCGACGCCGCCGCCGGGATCGTCAACCACTACCGCAGACGGCCTGGCCAATGGACGGTATCCAGTGAACTGTCGATGGACTTGAGTCCTGACATCGGCGAGCTCGACGGTCCCGTCGTGGCCAGCGCACACTCGCCCGGTCCGCTGGGTGCCACGTCGCTGGGTGTCTGCACGCTGACCTATCGCGGCATGGTCATCGGCACCGGCACGGTGCGGTCGTTCTTCATCCACGCCGGCGACGTCGTCCCCCAGCAACGGCCGGAGACCCTGCGCCGGTCGGACGAGACCTCTTTCGCCGACCTGATGGCGGTGCACGTTGTGCAAGATGGTCCGGAGACGGTGCTGGCGCAGCGGGTCGACCGCAACCTGAACAACGACATCGACATCGTGCACGGGGGCGTGGCAGCGGCCGGCCTGGAGCTCGCGGCATCGGCGGCGGTAAACCGGGACCAGACCGAGGACCTGCTGCAGACCGGGTCGTTACGGGTGAACTTCCTGCGGCCCTTCTTCGCCGGCGGCGAATCCCGCTACGAGGGCACGCCGCTGCGGGTGGGCCGCAACACCGGCGTGGGCGATGCGCAAGCCGTCGGTGACGACGGCAAGGTGGCGATCACCGCGCGAGCGACTGCCTACCGCTGAGGTCGGTCGCGCTCACACGACGACCACGCGGACCTGCGCGACGTTGGCGATCCGGCACGAGCTTGCGGCTGGGTCGCCATCTCGGTGCGAGTGGACCCGGCCGGTCACGAAGTACTCGCCGGGCCGATCGAACGCGTGCTTGGTGAACAGGGTTACGGAGGCTGCCGATCCGTCGATGCCCTCGTGGCTGAACGGGAAGGAGCCGGTGCCGTCGAAGTCCCAGTCGGCGGAGATGATCGTGCCGGCGCCCGGAGGCACCGTCGCCCGGAGCTCCAGCTCCACCGCTTCGCCCACCGCCGCCTCGGCTCGGTCAGTGCCGTTGACGGTGACCGCGATGACCGCTTGGATGCCTCGGCGCTGCGCAGCGTCCGGGGACAGGATCACCGTGTTCTCGAAGTAGTCGAAGGCGGTGTCGACGGGATCGATGCCGTCCTCCACCCACGCGATCAGGTCGGCCAGCGACTGCTCGATGTACGGCAGGTAGTCGATGAGCCAGGTGTTGCTGGCCCGGTTGGGCAGCGAGGGCACCATCATCGAGGGGGTGTGCTCGGCGTTCTCGATCCACCGGAGCCGGAAACGCTCCTTAGCGCCCGCCTGCCCCTGCGCCCGCAGCACGGCCTCGCGGTAAATGAGTCCCTGCGAGGGCCACAGCGAGGAGTCCTTGGTGTGGTGGACCCAGATGAGCTTGCCGCGGTAGAGCCCGGAGTAACCGACGCCCATGAGGGCCGACTGCCGCGGCACGGGGTGCTGCGGAAACACGGGGTGACCGTCGACCCGCAAGGAGTCGAACTGTGGGTCGCTCATCAGGTGGTGCCGCGCGAAGTAGTGGAAGGCCAGAAAGTCACGGTTGTCGACCAGCACCTCGTCGCCGGGTTGCACGTCTTTGAACCGGAGCAGATTGGCCTCGCCTGCACCGTCGCAGTAAAGGACGTCGTCGGCGTGGGCTCCGCAGTAGAGCCGCCGCCCGGCCGCCGCCCCCGTCAGCATGGTGACGCTCGTGCCGAGCCGGTAGCCCGTCTGCCCGAGGCCCTCGAGATCCACCACCATGGGTAGCGAGGGGTCGGCTCCGAGGCTGGAGAACACCATGATCAACAGCCGGAAGTTCTGGTGGCGGGGCTCGAGGAACCGCGGATCCCCCAGGACGTCGGTGCCCGTGAGCACCTTGGCCACGGTGGCTCGAGTGTTCAGGATGTCGCGCTCGACGAGGTCCAGCTGGTCGAAGCCGACGTAGCCGGGCTTGGTCCAGAAATCGTCGAAGTAGCTGGGGTCCTGCTCGAGCAGCGATGTGGCCATCGAGGTCCAGAGCCACATCTGGCCGAGGGGTTTGCCGATCATGTACTCGTCGCCGCGCGGGAAGCCCTGCCGGTACAGGCTGGCCAGTTCCTCGCGCTGGTGGGTGGTCAACCCGACGAAGGGGTCTCCGTGCCCGCCGGGAGCCATGGCGGCGGCGATCGCGTCCGTCTTGTCGCCGAGCAGGCGCTGGCAGTTGAACATCGTGGCGAACGACATCACCTGGGCGCCCTCGATCTTCTCCGTGTTGCCAGGCTCCACGATCGGGCCGCCGCCGGCGAACGGCAGCGCGCCGTCCCACACGTCGGGAGCGTTTTCGAGGCACAGCGGTGACCGCCGTCCACCGCCCGAACCTCCCCAGACATAGGTGTGGTGAGGTGGCTCGCCGTAGACCTGCGCGGCGACGAATTTGGCCAGTCGTGCCGTCTCCGCGCTGGCGCGGTATCCGTAGAGCGTCGGGTCGTCGCCGCCTCGGGGGTCGAGGTCGTCACCGATGTGGCCTTGATTGGACTCCACCATGCAGCCGCCGAGGCGCGCGCACATCCGTAGGCCCCCAAGGAAGTCGGCCATGAGGTCATTGCCGAATGCGTTCTCGTGGCCGCCGTGAGCGCCCTCGAGCGGCTGGAGGATCCGTCCGCGGTAATGGCCGTCGGTCGGGAACGAGAACGCCCACCGAGTAGCGGTGTCCGCGAACCCGCCGTGGACGTAGCGATGCGTGATCGGTTCCGAGCGCGCTTCGTCGACGTCCACATACGGCGTACCGAAGAACCCGTCCGTCGGCACGTACCCGGCCACGTCGATGGTGCCGCTTCCGACCTGCGAACGTTGACCGGTCTCGGTCATCGATGCCTCCTTACGTTTGTGTCGCCACCGCATCGTTGCCCACTTGACACAAAGTTGCGGGTATCTGCCAACTTTTGCACCCTCTGACAGATGCTGTCTAGAGTCGTTCCGTGCTGACTAAACGCGCCGCGCTCGTCGAGGAAGGGGTCTGGGATCGTCGCCGTCGCCTTGTCGCGGGCGAGATCGAGCAGGTTGCGCTGCGGTTGTTCGCGGAACAGGGCTACGACAACGTCACAACGGACGATATCGCCCGGGCATGCAATATCTCCGCACGAACGTTCTTCCGGTACTTCGCCGCGAAACGCGATGTGCTCCTGGCTGTCCCACGCCGTAGCCTGGTCGTCCTGTGCGATGCGGTGGACCAGCGCCCCGCAAGCGAGGACCTGCTCAGCTCCTGGCGGGCGGCCGCCATCGGTGTCCTCGGTGGCGACGAGGTTGATCTCGCCCTGATCGAACAGCTCAAGGCGCTCGTCCGTGACAGCCCCGATCTCATCGACACGATCAACGGGGACGCCGAGCTCACTGAGCGGTTTGTGCGGACCAACGCCGCGCGGCTCGGTGTCGACCCGGCGACCGACCTGCGTCCGATCGTCGTCGCGGGAGCCGTGCGCAACGCGCTCATCGCGGCATTGGACCAGTGGTCCTCCGGTCGCGCCGGCGACCTCGCGCAATCCTTCGGTGAGGCCTTCGACATCCTGGCTCGCCTCGACGCGATCGGCGGTCGACGCGCCGCCAAGACTCCACGTTCGCGGAGTCGGCCCGGGTAGCCAAATCGAATAGCGCTCGAACGCCGTTGCGCTGCAGTGCTTTACAAGTCCGCTACTTCTTCGAACGCGCCCGAAACGCGGCCACCCGCTCCTTGAACTCCGGGGTCGAGAACGACGTGTATTCCTCGGCCAGTGCGTACTCCAGCACACCGAGCGCGGCCCGCGACAGGTGCATGTTCATCGCGACTTTGCTGGCGCGCAGGGCCTGGGGCGGCAGACCGGCCAGCCGCTCTCCTATTGCGAGCGCCTCGTCGAGCACGGTGTCATCGGTGGCGACTTTGGTGACGAGGTTCAGCTTGTCCGCAATGGCAGGGGTGATCCGATCCCCGAGAAGCACATACTCTTTGGCTTTCATCAGGCCGATCAGCAGCGGAAGCATCGCGGCACCGCCGTCACCGGCCACCAAGCCGACCGCGACATGCGGGTCGGCCAGGTAGCTGCTCTCCCCCATCACCAGGAAGTCGCTCAACAAAGCGATCGAGCAGCCGAGCCCGACAGCCGGGCCGTTGACCCCCGACACCAGCGGCTTGGGGAAGTTGATCACCTCCAGGAACACCGTGCGAGCCTCGGTGATCTGGAACTGGCGCGCCACCGCGTCATCAATCAGGCGTCCGAACATCACCATGTCGCCGCCGGCCGAGAACGCCTTACCGATACCGGTCGTCACCACCACCCGTACGTCGTCGTCGGCAGTCAGCACCCGCCAGATGGTGGCGAACGCGTGGTGGACCTGTTCGTTGACGGCGTTGAACGCCTCCGGCCGGTTGATGCTCACGACGTGGACGTTGCCGCGCTTCTCCACCAGCAGCCACGGCGCAAACTCTTCGTAGCCGGGCAGCGTGGCGATCTCGGAAGTGGTCATGTGATGGTCCCGTCAGTTCTTCTCGTTGGAAAGGACAGTGACCGCGGAGACCGCGGTCGGCCCGCCGATGTTGTGGGCCAACGCGATTCGCGCACCGTCGACTTGATTCTCGGCCTCACCGCGGAGCTGGTTGAACAGTTCGTAGCACTGCGCCACGCCGGTAGCTCCCGGTGGGTGCCCTTTCGCCTTCAACCCGCCGCTCGGATTGATCGGAATCGAACCGCCAACATAGTGTTCGCGGCCCTCCACCAATTTGTAGGCCTCGAAACGATGGGCGAACCCCAGATCCTCGTAGCTGATCAGCTCGACCCCGGTGAAGCAGTCATGCACCTCGGCGACGTCGATGTCGCGCGGCGTCACCCCGGCCATCGCCATCGCCGCCCTGGCGGCGCGCACCGTCGGCGGGAACGTCGTCATGTCCGCCTTGTGCTGGTGCATCACCCGGTCCATGCCCAGCCCGACGCCGCGAACCCAGACGGGACGGTTGGTGTAGCGGTCGACGACGTCCTCGGCAGCCAAGATCACCGCGGCCGCGCCGTCGCTCTGCGGGGTGCAGTCGTAGAGCCCGAAGGGTTCGACCACGATCGGCGCGGCCAGCGCCTGCTCGACGGTGATCTCATAGCGCAGTTGAGCTTTCGGGTTGTTCACCGCGTGGAAGTGGTTCTTCACCGCCACCATCGCCATGTGCTCCTTGGTCGCCGGCGACTCGTGCAGATATCGCATCACGTGCAGCGCGAAATTGGCGGGCGCAACCAGCCCCAGCGGGTAGTCCCATGCGTTGTCGCGGGTCATCGCCGCCCAGTCCCAGAACGTGGTCTTCGAGGAGGTCTCGCGGACCTTGTCGGCCCCGACCACGAGCACCACGTCGTAGAGGCCGGAGGCGATCGCCAGCGTTCCGTTCCGGATCGCGTCATTGCCCGTCGCACAGGCGTTTTCGACGCGGGTAACCGGAATGTCGGTGAGGTCGAGGGTGTCGGCCAGAATGCCGGACGGGAACCCGTCGGTGGTCGACAGCTCGCCGAACCACGCGGCTTCGATCTCAGCCTTCTCGATGCCCTTGTCGACCTTGGCGACCGCTTCGGCATACGCCATCGGAATCAGGTCCTTGACGCCGAGCTCGAAGTGTTCGGCGAAGGGCGTCATCCCCGCGCCGACGATGGCAACGTTTCTCATGCAACGGTTCCTTCCAGCGTGCGGCCCGGCCAGAATGCGTAACCATAGTCGGGGATGCCGGCCCGAATAGCGATCCTGCGCAACACCACCGAGCCAGGCTGTCCGATCCTCGCCTCGCCGGCGGGTATACCGGTGACCTTCAGCAGCACCCGCACCGGGCTGCCGTCGAGCTGAACGACGGCCAGCGAGTAGGGGCTGGGCAGGTCGGGCACCGGGATCCGTACCGTGGTGTGGGTGTAGACGGTGCCGGTCCGCGGCAGCGGCTCGAGCCGGTATTCGGTGGCCAGTCGCCCGGCGTTGTTCACCCTCAGCCGCGGCGGGAACTGCGGCGCGGCATCGATTCCTGGGCTCTCGTCGAAAACCGCTGCCTCCCATCGGATCTTAGGCTCGAACGCGCGCGCATACGCGGGCATCGAGATCGGTATGCCGACGCCGTCGGCGACGCGCATCTTGGGTAGTTCCCGCGCCGAAAATTCGTCGCGGGAGATCCGGGGCGTCGCGCCCCCGAACGCGAGGTCGGCCGCGCTGATGCTGGACTGCTCGACCGCGAGCACCAAGCCCTGCGTACCCGCCTCGATCGCGTCGGCGAGCAGCCGGATGATTGCCGCCGCGGAGACACTGGGGTCGGCGACGGCCCGCGACGTGTCGAAGTCGCTCGCGATTTGCGCCAGCGGCACGCCTGCCACGGCGGCCAGCGCCGGGCTTCCGGTCAGGCCCAGTCGGGTCAGGGTGGAGCGCACCCCCACCTCGCGTTGCAGCCGAGGGTCGACGTAGGCATGGCGCGCGCCGTCCTCCCCTCGGGCCGTCAGCGGCAGGCTCCGCGTCTGGCGCGCCGCCGGGGTCAGCGTGACGCCGTCGCCCGTGAGCACCGCCCCGGCCCCCGCCGAAAGATCGTTGCCGTCGGCGGCGATCACCAAGGTGCCTTCGCCGGCGCTGCAGATTTGGTCCAACACGGCGGGCGCACCGCCGAGGACCTCGGCGACGGGGGTGTCGGCCGGCAGGGACAACGCGGCCAACAGCACCGCGCCGTTGCCGCCCTCGAGCAGCGGAAAGTCACGTGACACCAACGCCACGCGTTGCGCCCTGGCCTCGGGATCGGCGGCGCGACCGGCGGCGACGGCCATGGTCAGCGCGTCCTCGTCGGGTCCCTTGACCCGCCGGTCACGCACCGTCCATGGCGGTAGGTAGGTGCCGATCGAAAAGACCCGAGTCATAGATCCCCGCTTTTGTGGATGAGCGCGCGTTACAGCGCGCAACAAACTAGCTATATAGTTATAGCATTCAACCTCACAGCCTAGCGACGGACGGAAGGGTCAACGAACTGTGGGCAATCCCCATCCTCGCAGTCTGAAGGATCGCGTCGTGCTGGTAACCGGTGCCAGCCGCGGCATCGGCGCCGCCATCGCCGAGCGTATCGCCGAAGACGGTGCCGCCGTGGCTTTGCTGGCCAAAACTGAGACACCGAATCCCAAGATCGCGGGCACCCTTGCCGAGACCGCGGACGCCGTGCACCGCGCGGGCGGCCGTGCCCTACCGCTGACCTGCGACGTGCGCGACGCGGGCGCGGTCGCTTCAGCCGTCGCGGCGGTCGCCGATGCGTTCGGTGGCATCGACGTCGTCGTCAACAACGCCGGGGCCCTAGATCTGCGGCCGACCGCGCAACTCCCGCCAAAGAACCTGCGGCGTCTGCTTGAGGTCAATGTGGAGGGGCCGTTCGCGGTTGTGCAGGCTGCACTTCCGCATCTGCGCCGGTCTGCTAACGCACATGTGGTCAACGTCTCTCCCCCGCTGAACATGGACCCCGGCTGGGTCGGCGCCCACGTCGGGCACACCGTGGGCAAGTACGCCGAGAGCCTGCTTACCTTGGGTTGGGCCGAGGAGTTCGCCTCGGTGCCGATCGCGGTGAACTCGCTGTGGCCGGCCACCACGATCGCCAGCACGGGGATGATGGTCGCGTTGGGGGAGGTAGCGGTACGCGCGCAGGCCCGTAGCCCACAGATCATGGCTGATGCGCTCCACGCGCTGGTCACCCGCCCCGCCGCGACGTGCAGCGGCCACTTCTACACTGACGAAGAGATCCTGCGGGAAGAAGGCCGCGACGACCTGTCGGACTACCTACTGGCCCCGAGCGAAGAGGACCTGAAGCCCAACTTCTACCTCCCGTCGGCCCCAGTGCCCACGGTTTAGGAAGCGGCTGTGGTGAATTCGTTCGACGCGTTGAGCGCCCGTGTGCCCGAGTTGGTCA
Organism: Mycobacterium timonense; assembly: GCF_025821985.1. Taxonomy (NCBI): domain Bacteria; kingdom Bacillati; phylum Actinomycetota; class Actinomycetes; order Mycobacteriales; family Mycobacteriaceae; genus Mycobacterium; species Mycobacterium timonense. The sequence continues at coordinate 137,057 of NZ_JACKSY010000097.1, forward strand.
AGCTGCGCTCCGCCGTGCGGGACTTCTTACAGTCCGACCGCGCTGAATTCGGATGGCAGCCCGGCGTCGACTCGTGGCTGGCCGGGTGGGACGAGGAGTTCTCAGCGCGGCTGGGCGCCGCCGGATTCGTCGGCCTGACCATCCCGAAGCAATACGGCGGCCACGGTCTCGGGCATTTGCACCGCTATGTGGTGACCGAGGAGCTGATCGCGGCGGGTGCGCCCGTAGCGGCGCACTGGACCGCCGATCGCCAGGTCGCACCGGGTCTGTTGACCTACGGCAATGAGGAGCAGCGCGAACGGTTGTTGCCCAAAATTGTTGCCGGCAAGCTCTATTCGTCGATCGGCATGAGCGAGCACGGCGCCGGGTCCGACCTTGCCGCCGTGCAAACCAAAGCCGTCCGCGCCGACGGCGGCTGGTTACTCTCCGGCAGCAAGGTATGGACCAGCGGCGCCCACCATGCGCACCAGGTCGTCGCGTTGGTCCGCACCAGCCCGCCGGATCCCAAACATCGCCACGCCGGTTTCAGCCAGTTTCTCGTGCCGTGCGATGCCGAGGGCGTCCGCATCGAACCCATCATCTTGATGTCGGGCGCACATCACTTCAACGAGGTGCTGTTCGATCAGGTCTTCGTATCCGATGCCGATGTGCTCGGCGAGGTCGGCAACGGCTGGCACCAGGTCACCTCCGAGCTGTCGTTCGAACGCAGCGGGCCCGAGCGGATCCTATCCACCGGCCCTCTACTGTTCGCCGCCATTCGCGCACTCGGTCGTGGGCCGGTGCCCGATGACCGCACCGCGGCCGACATCGGCGACCTGATGGCGCGGTTGATCTCGCTGCGGCAGCTCTCGTTGTCGGTTGCCCGCACGCTCACCGATGGCGGCGATGCGGCGAATCAGGCCGCGCTGGTGAAGGACCTCGGCACCCGCTTCGAAGCCGAATCCGTGGGATTGATCGCCGATCTGCTCGAGGCGGTACCACCGAATTCCGAGCTGGAGACGATGCTGAGCACCGCGTGGCTGCACAAGCCCATGTTCACCCTGCGCGGCGGTACCAACGAGGTGTTACGCGGCGTTATCGCCCGCGGAATGGGGCTGCGATGAGCGCCCTCGCTGGCGGGGTTTTCGCCGTGACAGGGTCTAAGGACGACGACACGCAGCTGCGTCAGCTGGTCGACGACCTTGGGCGGCGCTCCTACGACGCCGGTCTGGGCCATCGCGGCATCCCCGACCAGTTCGACACCGAGCTCTGGCGCAACCTCGAGGAAACCGGGCTGGCCAGGCTGACCAGCACGCCGGACATGGGAGCCGGCCCGCACGAGCTGGCCATTGCGCTCTACGGCGTGGCCCGCCACGCCGGTGCGGTGCCGTTGGCAGAAACCGACGCGCTCGCCGGCTGGCTCGGCCAGCAGGTCGGAATCGAGCTACCCAGCGGCCCGCTGACCGTTGCGGTCGCCGATGGCGAAGTCGACGGCGACCGGATCACCGGCACCGCGGACGCGGTGCCGTGGGCGCGAGCGTGCGCCGCCGCCCTGCTGGCCGTCACCACACCCACCGGCCTGCGGATCGGTGTCATCGACGTAATACCCGCCCAATTGCGGGAAGGTCACAACCTAGCGGGCGAACCCCGCGATTCGCTCGTGTTCGACGTGCCGGCCGACCAGTTGCATGACGTGGACCCGGCGCTCGGCGCCGAGCTGGCTCGGCGCGGCGCATGGTCACGCTGTGTGCAGACCATCGGGGTGCTGGACGCGGCCGCAGCGCTGTCGGTGCAGCACACCCGCCAGCGCGTCCAGTTCGGTCGGCCGCTCAGCGCCTTCCAGTCCGTGCAGCAGTCATTGGCCGGGATGGCCGGGGAAATCGAAAGAGCCCGTGCTGCTGCGGAGTTGGCTGTCGCCGCCGCTGCCGAGCACGGCTTCGCTTCCCCCCACACCGACTACGCCGTCACCGTCGCGAAGGTCGCGGTCGGCCGCGCCGTCGACCCGGTCACCAGCGTCGCCCATCAGCTGCACGGCGCGATTGGTGTCACCAGCGAGCACCCGCTGTGGCTGTTCACCTTGCGCGCTCAGAGCTGGACCGGGGATTACGGCACGACCGCGAACTACGCGCGGCGACTCGGTCGGCTGGTCTTGGCCACGGATGATCCGTGGAGTTTGGTGACGGGCGATCCGGCTCAACTGGAAAACGACGGTAATTAAGGAGAATTGGTGACTGTAGCGAAATTCGAAGGTGCGTCGGCGATTGTCAGCGGCGGTGCGGGCGGCCTGGGCGAGGCGACGGTCCGTCGGCTCCATGCCGACGGACTCGGCGTGGTGATCGCCGATCTCGCCGCCGACAAGGGCAAGGCGCTGGCCGACGAACTGGGCAGCGGGGCACTGTTTGTCAGTACCGATGTAACCAGTGACGACAGTGTGCAGGGCGCCATCGACCAGGCCAACCAGCTCGGTCGGTTGCGCTACGCGGTCGTTGCGCACGGCGGCTTCGGGGTGGCCCAACGAATCGTGCAGCGCGACGGCAGTCCCGCCGACATGGCCGCATTCACCAAGACGATCAACCTGTATCTCAATGGCACCTACAACCTGACACGGCTGGTAGCGGCTGCGGTAGCCACCACCGAACCTCGTGAGGATGGCGAACGCGGTGCCATCGTCATGACGGCATCGATCGCCGGCTACGAAGGCCAGATCGGCCAGACCGCCTACGCTGCAGCGAAAGCGGGCGTCATCGGCCTGACCATCGCCGCGGCCCGCGACCTGAGTTCGGCGGGCATCCGGGTCAACACCATCGCACCCGGAACAATGAAAACGCCGATCATGGAGTCGGTCGGCGAAGAGGCCATCGCCAAGTTCGCCGCCAACGTGCCGTTTCCGAAACGGCTGGGTACGCCCGACGAATACGCTGACGCGGCGGCGTTCCTGCTGACCAACGGTTACGTCAACGGCGAGGTACTCCGCCTCGACGGCGCGCAGCGCTTCACTCCGAAGTAACCCATGCGGACGGACGGGCCGGCCTCGCGCCAGCTGTAGCGGCGCTACAACCGGCCCTCCACCCGGAGTTTCGGGTGCACCCAGTTCGGCGAGTTCCTCTGCTTGAAGGCACGGAAGCCCTCGGCTGCCTCGGGACCGAAAAGGCTGGTCGTCATGCCGATGCGGTCGTACAGCCCGAGATAGTTGTCCAGGCTTGCCTTGACCACCCCGCGTGCTCCCGGAGCCGTCCGGCAGCATTGCGCAAGCAACTCCTTGGCGACGCTCAACAGGTCGTCGTGCGGAACGACCCTGCTCACCATGCCCCAGTCGAGCGCCTCCTCGGCACTCAGCGTTCGTCCGGTGAACATCAGGTCCTTGGTCCGGACCGGTCCGATGAGCCGAGCCAGCACCTGGCTGTAGTACGTGTCGGCGATGCCACGGAACAATTCCGGCACCCGGAAGACGGCCCGATCGCTTACCACGGCGAGGTCGCTGCACATCGCGATCTGCAGGCCACCACCCTGACAGATGCCGTTGACCGCGGACACGACCGGCTTGGCCGACTGCCGCAGTGTGTCGAACGGCGTCACGTCGGTGCCCAGGGTGGATGCGAAGTCCATCCAGTTGTCTGCTGCTTTCTGACCCAGGTCACCTCCCGGCGCGAAGACGTCGCCGGTGCCCGTGATCAGCAGGCCCGCGAGGTCGGGGTCGGCATTGACGCGACTCACCGCGTAACGGATCCCGAAGTACATCGCGGGCGTCATGGCATTCCGAGCCTCGGGGCGGTCCAGGGTGCAGATCGCAAACGCGCCTTCGCGTTCGAAGCGCAGGAACGGGGTGCCCAACCAGTCACCATCGGGAGGACGGGGACCGCCGCTGAGGCCATCGGACATGTGGGAATTCCTTCCAGAGCTCGACTGTTTCGCCGCAATCAAAGTAGCGAAATAGTTGTACGATTCCAATCTCCCGGCGTAGCATCCTCCACGTGGCGCCCGTCACTTGAGTGCGCCCGCACCAACCCGCACAGCGCGGCCACTACGCAGCTACTGGAGGCAAACGAATGGGTTCACTCGACGGCCGGGTCGTCTTCATCACCGGCGCCGCCCGCGGGCAGGGCCGCTCGCATGCGGTCATGTGCGCCGAGCAGGGTGCCAACATCGTCGGAGTCGACATATGTGAAGACCTCGAGGTGGTGCCCTACAAGCTGAGCTCCTACGAGGACCTCGAGGAGACGGCTCGTCTGGTGGAAAAGACCGGGCAGAATATGCTTTTCCGCAAGGCAGACGTGCGCGACAAAGATGCCCTGCAGCAGACGTTCGACGCGGGCGTCGAACAGTTCGGTCACATTGACACCGTCATCGCCAACGCCGGCGTGGTGTTGACCAATCCCGACGAGCGGGACGCCTCCGAAGCGTTGCGACTCGGCCTCGACATCATGCTCATCGGGGTGTGGAACGCCTTCCAGGTGGCGATCCCCCACATGAAGGAACGCGGTGAGGGTGGCAATCTGATCGCGACGAGTTCGATGATCGCCCTGCTGGACCTCACCGACGGCCGCGGCGGCAGCGATGCCTACTTGATGTCGAAGGTCGCCGTCGTCGGCCTGGTCCGCGCGTATGCGGCCATGCTTGCCCCTGACCGCATTCGCGTCAATGCCGTGGCGCCGACGAACTGCGCGACGCCGATGATCACTGACAACCCGGCTCTGTTCAAGGTGATCGAGGACAACCCTCGCATGGTCAATGCGGTCCAGACCGCGCTGCCGGACTTGCCGCTGATCGAGCCACGCGACGTCAGCAACACGATCCTCTTCTTGCTCAGCGACGCGGGCCGTTCGTTCACCGGAAGCATGCTCAAGGTGGATGCCGGCATGGACGTGCGGCGAGGCTAGTCGGCGCACCGGATGCATTACCGTATCGACAGCCGATCGGCGCTGGTCGTCGGCGGCAGCAAGGGAATCGGCTTCGAGGTCGCCAAACTGCTTGCCGCGGAAGGTGCGCGGGTTGGGATACTGGCGCGGACTAAGACCGATGTCGACGCCGCGGTCGAGGCAATCCGCACTGAAGGGGGCACTGCCATCGGTGTCACTGCCGACGTGGCCGACGACGGGCAGCTCACCGACGCCGTCCGCGAGATTGCGGCCCAGCACGGGGCACCGCTGATCGTTGTCGGCCAAGCTAAATACCAGCGGCCCGGCGATTTCGCCGACATCACCGATGTCAACGTCTACCGCGAGTCCTTCGAAATGCACACGATGAGCCAGATCCTGCTCTTGCGAGCGGTTCTGCCGGCGATGCGGGACGCGGGCTGGGGCCGATTCGTGCACATCGGATCGGCGACCGCCAAGGAGCCGGCGGGCAACATCCACCACGCAGTGGCCAACACCAGTCGGCCGTCGACGATCGGCCTGCTCAAGACGGTCTCCGACGAGTACGCCCAGTACGGCATCACGGTCAACACCGTCGCGCCCGGCTGGATTGAGACTGAGAACGCAGTGGCCTACCTGGAGCAGCACCTCGGCGCGAGCACCGATCAGGAGCGACGCGAGTTCATGCTGCGCGAAGCTCGGGTGCCGGCAGCGCGAATGGGCAAACCGAGCGAGATTGCCTCGCTCATTGCCTATCTTTGCTCGGAACCTGCCGGCTACATCACCGGAAACTGGATCGAAGTCGACGGAGGTCTGCACCGATCGGCATTCTAACTTTTTATGAGAACACGTGGAAACCGTTGGTGCACCTGAACTCTCCTTCGCCAGTCTGCCGATGGCAGCGGACCGCGGAGTGGGGTGGAAGGTCCTTCGCGACGCAGGGCGGGTGGTGTCCATCGACGGAATCTTCTATCTGACCCACCGCGAGGACGTGCTGGTCGCGCTGCGCGATCCGGAATTGTTCTCCTCGAAGAAGGCTTTTGACGTGCTCGGCAGCCCGCTGCCGTTGGTGCCCATCTCGTTCGACCCGCCAGAGCACACCCGGTTCCGCAAGATCCTGCAGCCCTTCTTCAGCCCGCACACGTTGAAAGAGATGCTGCCCTCGCTGCAACAGCAGGCGATCGAGATCATCGGGCGGGTAGCCGACAAGGGCGAGTGCGAAGTCGTGGCCGACGTGGCGATCCCGTACCCCTCGCAGGTATTCCTGACCTTGTTCGGGCTGCCGCTGGAGGATTGCGACAAGCTCGTCGCGTGGAAAACCGCGGTCATCGCGATCTCGGAAGCGCCGTCACTGGATGATGCCGACCTGACGCCGGCACTCGAATTGGTCGCGTACCTCACCGAGGCGATCAACGCGCGGCGGGCCGACCCCGGCCCGGACATCTTATCGCAGTTGCTCAATGGCGAGGAGCCACTCGGCGACGCCGAAATCATGGGCCTGAGCTTCCTTTTCGTCCTGGCCGGGCTGGACACCGTCACCGCGGCGATGAGTTCCGCACTGCTGGAGCTCGCCCGCAACCCCGGAGCTGAGGGCCACCCTCCACCACGATCCCGATCAGATCGATGTGTTCGTCGAGGAGATCGTCCGGCTGGAGCCGCCGGCGCCGATGCTGCCCCGCGTGACCACCACCGAGGTCACCATCGGGGACGTCACGCTGCCCGCCGACACCATGGTGCGGTTGTGTGTCGCTGCCATCAATCGCGACGACAGCGACGAGATCTCGACCAACGACGTGGTGATGGATGGAAAGGTGCACCGGCACTGGGGCTTCGGTGGCGGGCCACACCGCTGCCTGGGGTCGCACCTGGCCCGCCTCGAGCTGAAGCTGATCGTGGCCGAATGGCTCCGGCGCATTCCCGAGTTTTCGGTGAAAGTCGGTGAGGAACCGCAGATTGTGTTCCCCGCGAGCACCTTTTCACTTGAGCGCGTGCCTCTGAAACTGGGCTGATCGCCTATCCCTTCGCCGAATACTTGCCGACGAGCTGCTGCTTGTACAACTTACCGGCATCGGTCCGGGGCAGCTGCGCCTCGAACGAGAGAGACCGCGGACACTTGTAGTGCGCCAACCGGTTTCGCAGCCACTCCAATAACTCTGCCGCGAAGCCGTCGTTGGCATCAGCCGGATCTACCGTCTGCACCACGCCTTTGACAGTCTGACCCATCTCGTCATCCGGAATACCGAAGACTGCCGCGTCGAGCACCTTGGGATGGGTGATCAGCAGGTCTTCGGCTTCTTGCGGGTAGATGTTCACCCCACCCGAAATGATCATGTGATGACGGCGATCAGTGAGATAGAGGTAGCCGTCCACGTCGAGATAGCCGATGTCACCGACGGTCACCCAGCCGTGCGCGTCGTGGGCCGCCGCCGTCTTTGCATCGTCTTTGAGGTACTGGAACGAATGCCCTCCCTCGTAATAGATCTCGCCGGGCACACCGGGCGGTAGCTCATGGCCGCTCTCGTCGAGGATGTGTGGGACCCCAACCAAGGGTCGGCCGACCGAGCCGGGGTGGGTCAGCCAGTCCTCGGCGCGGATGAACGAGGCTCCCACCGCCTCCGAAGCGGCGTAGTACTCGTCGATGATCGGCCCCCACCACGCGATCATCTGTTTCTTGATGTCCACCGGGCATGGCGCGGCCGCATGCACCACCCGCTGCAGGCTGGAAACGTCGTAGGACATGCGCACCGCTTCAGGCAATTTGAGCATACGCACGAACATTGCGGGAACGAATTGGGCGTGCGTGATGCCGTAGCGTTCGATGCACTCGAGCGCCTCTTGCGGGTCGAACTTCTCCATCACGACGGTCGTGCCACCCAGCGACTGCACCGCCATCGACCAGAAAGACGGCGCGGTGTGGTACAGCGGCGCCGGGCTCAGATACACCGACTCGCTGGTGATTCCGACGGCATTCATCAACGGCATCAGGATGTTGGGTGCTTCGCTTGGTGGTAGATGCGGAAGCTCACGGCGGATCCCCTTGGGTCTGCCAGTGGTTCCCGACGAGTACTGCAGCAGATCGCCTTCGCTTTCGTCGGGGATCGGCGTCTCGGGTTGGTCGGCAACACATTCCGGGTAGCGGTACCATCCGTCCAGATCGTCGTCGGCGATCAGCAGCAGCTCAGGTAACCCCCTGGGGGAATGCTCGGCAAGGCCTTCGCAGACGTCGCGAGTCGCGCGTGACCCGATCAGCGCCTTTGCCGAACTGTTGTCGACGATGTATGCGGCCTCGGCGGCCGTCAGGTGAGTGTTGATCAACGTGTAGTACAGACCGCTTCGGCGCGCCGCCCACATCGCGGCATGGACGTGTTCATTGTTCTCGAGTAATGCCGCAACCGTGTCGCCCTCGCGAAGTCCGGCGGCATACCAGAAGTGAGCCAGACGATTGGCACGCTTCTCCAGCTCGGCAAAGTCGATCACCGTGCCAGTCCGAGCGAGCACCAGGGCAGGTTTACCGGATGAGATGTGATCGCGGATCTCCACGATTTCACCTTAGAGTCTTCCGAGGTAAAGAAGGCGAAACTCGATATTTTGTAAGGGATCTACCGAATTTTTCGTCACAGGTGTCAAAAAAATGGACTAGGGTGCAGGGATGGCTTCGACACTATGTGATCCTGAGACCACGGCCGTCGTCTGTGTGGAATGCCAGAACGGTGTGTTGGGGCCCGAGTCCGTTTTGCCCGCCTTGGCCGCCGACAGTTCCGAACTCGTCTCGGGCGTACGCCGACTTCTCGATTCAGCCCGCCGGTTCGGCGCACGAGTGGTGCATGCGACCTACGAGGGCACCCTCGGTGGCCGGCCGACCGGGACGGCGCGCCTCTGGCGAGCACTGGGCCCGGCAACGGCGCACTGGGCTCCCGGAAGCGTTTCCACCGCAGTGCTTCCCGAGCTGCTGGCGCCCACCGATCTGGTGCTACCGCGCCATCACGGCCTATTTCCCACGCTCGATTCCGAACTACTGCCCGTGCTCAAAGGCTTCGGCGTGGGCACCATCGTCCTTGCCGGCGTTTCGCTGAACCTGGCGATCACCCACACTGCAGGGCATGTTACGCAGGCGGGTTTCGAACTCGTCGTCCCGCGCGACGCCGTCGGCGGCACCCCCAAGGACTATGCAGAACAGGTGCTGGACAACACTATTGCCGTGCTGGGTCGGCTGACCACGATCGATAAGCTCATCGACGAATGGACATCGGTCAGGTCTGACCGTTGACCGTTCGCCACAGCATCTCGGTGGCCGCCATGAGCACCGCTTGGCGCGTCGTCGACGGGACCTCGTTGTGGCGAACCATCAGCCATGACCGTTCGAGCATCGCCATAATCACCAGCCCGGTAGCCACGGGGTCAAGGTCGGGCGGTGTCGGCGCCATCTTTGCGATGCCCTCACCGAGCGCGGCGGCGGTTCGGCGGTGCGAGCGGGCGACCGCGGCGCGGAATTTGCGATCGGGAGGCATGTCCTCGGTGGAGCGGATGACGAACGCACCGTTGCGGTCGAGGTAGTCGAAGTAGCCGGCAACCCAGACCTCGACGTCCTCCCGGCTTGGCGGGCTTTCCTGCTCCATGAAACCCTCGACAACCGCCAGCGCTTCGCGGTAGGTGTCGGTGCCGAGCTCGATGAAAAGCTCGGTCTTGTCGGAGAAGTAATAGTAGAAGTTCGCCCGGGTGACCGGCGCGAGGTCAGTGATGTCCTTGATGGTGACGCCCGAGAAACCCTTGCGCGCAAACGCGGTCCGCGCAGCGTCCAGGATTGACTCTCGGGTGCGGTCGGACTTGCGTGTTACCCGCGGGGGCGAGCCCTCAGACACCATGCGCGACCGGCTCAGCGGCGGCCTCCGGTTCGGGATAAAACCCGCTCGCCCACCGACGCAGCGCGCGAAAGCCTGCCGCCTCCGAGGTCGCCAGACCCGGCGGTTCGAGGTACTTCTGGTGCTCCCAGATCCTGATGTCGTCGGGCAGGGCGAGTTTCGCTGCGGCCAGACGCGCCTCGAAATCATCCGGGCCTTCTGACGGTTCCTCGCTGATCCAGTAGCCGGCGAAGATGTCGGATCTGGTGTCGTCCACCGGTGTCGCGCAGATGGAGATGACTCGGATTCCGTCGCGGATGTGTTCGCCGTTGTAGCTGAGCCCGATTCCTGACCAATAGATTTCGATCGTGTTCATCGTGTCGCCGGTGCGGTCCAGGCCGTCGCTCCACCTCCGGCCAAAGCCGACCTTGGCCGACCAGGTCGAGCTATCGGTGCTTTCACGCAGTACCACGGGACTGATCGGGGTGCGATGGACGAATTGGAAGTGGTGGGGATCGACGGCGTTCTCGGCGATCACCTGGGGATGCACCTTTACCCGCTCATGCCGCGTCCGGCATTCGGCGCCAAAGGGGTGGAACCGCCGCGAGCGGACATGATCTCCGAGCACCGCGAAAGCGTCGGGCGGCTCCCATAGCGGCTCCCGGCCGGCGCTGTCGTGCCAGATCAGGATCGAGTCGTTGATCTCCGCGACCGGATAGGCACGTACTCGTCGGGCCTTGTTGGGTCGATCCTGGTACGGGATGTGGACATTGCGTCCGGCGCCGTTCCACACCCAGCCGTGAAACGGGCACTGGATGCCTTCTTCGACGACGCACCCACCGTGGGCCAGGCTCGCGCCAAGATGTTGGCAGTGCGCGTCAAGCACCTTCACCACCCCGTCCAGCTGCCGGAAGGCGACCAGGTCTCGGCCGAAGTAGTGCAGTGGGACGACCTCGGCGACGGCGATGTCGGCGCTCCAGGCCACCTGGAACCAACCGGTGGGCAGCATGCTCGGCAAGGTATGCACGGCCGGAGCCTCCTTTCCCTAGGACAGCTGGCGGTAGCACCAATCACAAGGCTACCGATTTTTGACACTTTTGTCTAAATTATTCTGGGTCCAGGCGATGGCATCACTGCGCAGCGCGAGTAGAATCACATATCTTACTAGGTTACTTATGTAGCGGACGGATGTGAGGACAGATGGGGTGGGGTCTGCCATGGCCGGGAGCTGCGCTGGCGGCCCAGGCGGAGACCGCCGGAGCGCAGGCGTTTTGCGCCGGTGAATTCGCCGACCTCAACGGCTACATAACAGCCACCGAGATGGCCCTCGGTACCTCGCGGGCGAGCATCGGTCCGGGGATCGCCTATGCGTTCGCCCGGTCCCCGTTCGTACACGCAGCGGCCGTCCGACACCTCTGGACACTCGCGCCGGGCAGGGTCTTTCTGGGACTCGGGTCGGGCACTTCGCGGATGAACAAGGACTGGTTCGGTGTCGACGCCGCCCACCCGGCCCCCCGAATGGCCGAGTTGATCGAGGTGATCAGGGCATTCCTGCACGCCGAGAACGGAGAACGCGTTCGATACGAGGGCCGGTTCTACACGATCGACGCCGACATCCGCGCACCCGTGCTCGGCCGGTTGGACGTGCCTATTTTGATCGGCGCCTTCAACAGGCTGATGCTGCGGACGGTAGGCGGCACCGCCGATGGCGTGCTGGGGCACGGCCTGTTCACCGATCGCTGGTGGACGGAAGTCGTCGAGCCCGAACTGGGCCGTGGCGCCGAATCAAGCGGACGCGACGCCGCCAAGCTTCGCCGCTGGGGTTGGGTGATCACCGCGATCGACAATGATGATCCAGCCCGCGCTATTCGGGATGCACGGCTCCAGATTGCCTTTTACTTCACCGTGAAGACCTACGACGCACTCGCCGAATTGCACGGTTGGACCGACGAGGTCGCCGCGATCCGCTCGGCCTTCCGCCGCGGCCAACCGGAAACGATCGCCGACCACGTCACCGACGATATGCTGTGGTCGATCGCGATCTGCGGCGACGACAGTCAAGCGCGCGACATGCTTGCAAGTCGCAAACGACTGCCTGACATGGCGTTTGCAGCGCCGCCGAGCTTCCTGGTTGGAGGGCGACGGCGCGCCCGCTATGGCGCGGCCGCGACGCGGGTTCTGTCGCAGCTGCACTGATGCACGCAGCGGGTATCCCGGATCTGCGCCTTACATGGTGTACTGAGTAGTACATGTCGAGCTTCAGGAGGTCGTGATGCCCAAGCGGGAAGCGCTCGCGTCTACGACCGTGTCAGAGAACAACGGAGCGGTGCGGTCGCCCAAGACGGCAGAAATCGTGGCGGACACGTTACGGCGGATGATCGTCGAGGGGCAGCTCAAAGACGGCGACTTCCTACCCCATGAAGCCGAACTCATGAATCACTTCCAGGTCAGCCGGCCGTCGCTGCGAGAAGCAGTGCGGGTCTTGGAGTCCGACCGTCTCGTGGAGGTGCGGCGCGGCTCACGCACCGGGGCCCGGGTTCGCGTCCCGGGCCCCGAGATCGTCGCGCGGCCGGCGGGCTTCCTGCTCGAGATGGCGGGAGCGACGCTCGCGGACGTGATGACGGCACGGATGGGCATTGAACCGTATGCGGCCCGGCTGCTCGCGGAGGATGGCACCGCTGCGGCCCACCGCGAGTTACGCGAACTCATCGAGGAGATCCCCGCTGCGTGGGAGACGGGCAAGCTGGGCGCGGCGTCCACCGCATTGCACCGCCGGCTAGTCGAACTGTCGGGCAACGTGACACTGACCGTGATCGTCGGCATGCTGCACGAAATTTTCGAAAGGCACATGACCGCAGCATTTCTCAGCGTTCAGAACGTCGTGCCCAAGGTTCAGTACACCAAGCTGATGCGGTCCTACACCCGACTCGCCGACTTGGTGGCCGCCCGGGATGGCGCTGAGACCGAGGCGCATTGGCGGCGACACATGGAGAACGCCAGCGCTGAGCTACTCAAGGGCTACGAGAAGACGAAGGTCCGAGACATCATGCATTGAGTGGGCCCCGTGGCCCACCCTCACTTGAAGGACATCTGATGCATAAGCCGCTCAACGGAGTTCGCGTGCTCGAGATCGCCCAGTTCACCTTCGTTCCTTCGGCGGGCGCGGTGCTCGCCGACTGGGGCGCCGATGTGGTGAAGATCGAGCACCCCGTCACCGGCGATGCCCAGCGTGGATTGGTCAAGGTGTTGGGCGCCGCGGCGACGGTTCCCGGATCCTCGTTCGCGCCGATCATGGAGGCGCCCAACCGTGGAAAGCGCAGCGTCGGTCTGGCACTGGACAATTCGGAGGCGCGTCCCCTGGCTCGACGAACTGATCCGCCGTAGCGACGTCTTCCTGACGAACTACCTGCCCTCGACGCGGGCGAAGCTGTCCGTCGACGTCGAAGACGTCCGCCGCGTCAACCCCGACATCATTTATGTCGTCGGTACCGGATTCGGCTCCAACGGGTCTGACCGCGATGCCGGAGCCTACGATGCGACGGCGTTCTGGGCCCGCGGCGGCAGCGCAGACGGCCTCACACCGCCCGGTGCTGAGCATATTCCGTTCATGCCCACGGGAGCATACGGCGACAACATCGGCGGGATTACCATCGCCGGAGGGGTGGCGGCGGCACTCTTCGGCAGACAGGTCACCGGAGAACCGTCGGTGCTTGACGTCTCGTTACTTTCCGTCGGCGCCTGGGCAACCCAATTCAGCGTGAACATGGCGATGCTGATGGGCGGCCCACTACCCAAGGTCGATCGCCGCACCCAAGCCCCGGGCAACCCTCTCACCGGTGCCTATCGCACGTCGGACGGAAGGTTCATCCAATTGTCGATGCTTCAGCCGACGCGATACTGGCCGGAATTCTGCCGAGTCATGGGTCTGCATGACGTCGCTGAAGATCCCCGGTTCACAACCCTCGAGGCGATGGTCGAGCACAGCGAAACTGCCCAACAAATCGTTGCGGACGCGATCGGCAACTTGAGTTTCGCCGAATGCCAAGCCTTGCTGCGCAAGGGGCGAGGGCAGTGGGCACCGGTACAGGACGCCTGGGAAATCGCCAATGACGAAGCACTGACAGCCAACGGTCGCATCGTCGAGATCGTCGATGCCGAAGGTCATCCGCAGAAGTTGGTAGCCAGCCCCGTGCGGTTCGACGACGATCCCGCAAGCCTGACCAGAGCGCCCCAGTTCGCCGAACACACCGATGCAGTCCTGCGTGAACTGGGCATCGATGACGACCGCCTTATTGAACTCAAGGTCGCGGGCGCGATCACGTGATCTCGACGCTACGCCTCCGTCGATCGCTTGACTGTCACTGCTCGGCGAAGTACCCCTCCTGGGTTGCGACGCACACCAATTCGCCCGACCGGTTGTACAGGGTCCCGGTCGCCAAACCGCGGCGGCCGACAACGCTGGGCGAGGATTGGTCGAAGAGCAGCCAGTCGGTGAAATCGGCAGCACGGTGAAACCAGATGGTGTGATCGACTAGCGCCGACGGTCGAGGCCCCATCGGGGTAGTGCGCATCGTCGTCATCGCACACTCGAGCAGTGTGAGCGCGCTGAGATAGGCCACCACACAACTGTTGACCATCGGATCTTCGGACACCTCACCGTCAGCGCGAAGCCAGATCCGAAGCCGCGGTGGCGGCGCATCGGAAAGGTCAAGGGCGACCCGCGGCGGCGTGTCGACGTACCGCATGGTGAATGGTCGTCGCAGCGGCCACCAGTCACCGAATTCCTCGGCGTAGGGCGCCAATAGATCGTCGAGTCCATGGACCGCGTCCGGCCCCGCCACGTCCGGCATTCGTTGTTGCCAGTCGACGTCGTCGGCCACGATTGTGAACGAGGCGAGCGCCTCGCAGAGGACGACTCCCGACTGGCTCGCGGTCACCCGACGTGAGGAGATGGTGCCGCCGTCACGTAGCGGGGTCACGTCAAACTGGATCGGCTGCCTTGCGTCACCTCGCCGCAGAAAGTACATGTGCATACTGTGCGCCGGTCGCCCGAGTGTCGTCCGGCCGGCCGCCATCAACGCCTGTGCGGCGACCTGGCTTCCGATGATGTGGTGGTTGGGAGTGTCGGGTTGAGTGCCCACGAACGCTGTGTCATCGATCTGTTGCAGGTCCAGCAGACGGAGCACGTCTTCGAGCGTCGAGATCATGTAGGCATGCTAAGCACATCGGCGCCGGCCGCACCCGGCGGCACCGCACTTGTCGATACGCCGCAGCTCAAAAGCACTGTTGTGCAGTGTCATCCGTCGACCTGTCGTGGTCGGTCTGCCTGTGCCCATACCGGCCTCAAACTGGGTCGAATGACGAAATCAGCCACCGGTTTCCGATCTTGTCCATCGTCACCCGGACGGTCGATGAGGTGTTCGTGGGCGCGTCGTTGCCGACGGCCACAGTCTGGTCTACATATACCAGAGCGACCGCGTGGTTTGGTGTCGCCGACACTGAGGCGGCGGCGGGAACGGTGGCGATCGCCGAGATGTGGTCCTTCTTGGCGCCGGGTATCACCACGTCCTGGACCAATTGTGTGTAGGAGTCTTTGAACTTTCCGGTCAGCCGGTCGCGGGCGGCTCCTAGGTCCTTTTCGACGCTGTCGGGCTGGTAGGACAGTAGCGCAACGGTGGATTCCTTTGCCGCGGCAACGGACTCGATGCCAGCGGCCCCAGAGTCACGGACCCATGCATCCTGCCACTTTAGGAAGCCGACGGCCGCCGCGATCAGCAATGCCAACACGGGAAGCACCCCGAATACCAATAGTCGGGACCATGTAACTCTGCGCTTACGTACTGGGAGCTCAACGTGTTTCGCGTCTTCGGGTTCAGTATCCTCATCCCTGACCGACGCTTCCCCTGACTGAGGAAGGTCTTTTGTTTCGCCCGAGTCGTGGGTGTCATCGGGCCCCTGAGGTTCGCTTGTTGCGCTTGCGGCCTGGTCGGTGGTCTCGTCGGCAGCAATCGCTTCGTCTTGCTCGGTGGCGGAATCAATTTCGACCGGCACAGCGGTGGTTCCCCTTGTGGCTCGTTGGCTTAGCACTCGATGCTTGCCGACCTGCAAATTCCTCATGGCACGAATGCGACGTTGGAGACTTTCGCGTCGTTTCCAACTTTTTGCACGGTGATTCGCATTCGCCAATGCCGCGGATCCTGATCGGCTGCACCGAGATTCGATGTTCTAACGGACACGGCAACCAGCACTTGCGCTTCGCTGCCCGATTGCGACTCCAGACCCGACTCGGTGATTGTTCCTACCGACTTCGATTGCGCTTTCTTGACGACCTCGATGAAGGGTTTCGATCGATTGGAGAAATCGTCGTAGAAAGTGCCTGTCGCCGAGTCCAGGATGCGCTTTATGTCACCATCGGCGTGCTGCCAATCGATTGTGGTCAGGTTCAGCGCCCCTTGTCTTGCGACCTGAACCAATAGCGCACGTTGTTCTTGGGCCTGGTGGGACTGGTACAGCCGAAACCCGAACCAACCGGCCAAACCCGCCAAAGAAGCAACGGTGACCAACCCCCACACGGCGGCCAGCCTCAACGGCGACACCCGCTCCTTTTCCGGTGCAGCGTCTTCCGGGGTGGCGGCGACTCCGTCATCAACCGCGGCGTCGTCGTCGGCCTCGTCGGCCAGATCTTCCTCCGCCTCCACCGAGGGAGGCGCCGCCTCGGCGCTCGTCTCGTTCGAGCTGGCCTGGCCAGGCATATCCGACGAACCCTCGTCGTCGCGGACGGCCGTTGCCGGGGTCCTTGCTGCCCGGGCCGTTTCGCTCAGTTCCTCTTGGGAGGTATCAGCATGCTCTGCCATGTTTTCTCCTTGGTAGCCCCATGGGCCAGATCGGTCTGGCTGTACATGCGCCCGTCTGGCCCCACGTACATGCCGGTGGCTGGGTCGTATTGGACGGCTGCGATCGGCGGTGGCTGCGGACCGGGCGGCGACGGTGGTGGGGCCTGACCGGGCGGTTCGTCTCCTGGCCTGAGCTGTGGGATAGGTTGGCCAGTATAGGTCGCGTTGGGATCCCCCTTCCAGTTGAAGCCGTCGTTCAGGGGAACATAAGTCTCGTCACTTTCGCACATCTTTACGGTCGGGGCGCGCTTGCCCGGGCGAGTCTCGCAAGGCAGATTCCGCGCGCCGCGCACGTCGAGCATCGAGTCTTGCGGTACCCGGCAGTATAGGTCGCCTTTAGGCGGGTCCGGGTAGTCCTCATAGCTGGCGGCGCGCTGCTGCTGGACCGGCAGGAACCCGGTCGTGCATGCTGGGGGCCAGTTGAGATTCAGGTTGAAGCTGAGGTAGCCACCCGCGTAACTCTGTTTGGTATTCCTATTGGGCACCCCGGTCGCTTGGACGTCGGCCGCCCCCTGCGGTAACTCCACCAGGACAGCTTCCAGGTTGTCGCGATAGGTGACCCCTACCTGCCCTACACTCACCAGATTGGCCAGCACGATCGGCAGCGTGGGGTTCAACCGGTCGAACAACTGCCGGGCCTCGGCAGCAGCTGGGCCGCCCGCGTGAAGTACGCCCCTGACCGCGGAGTCGTTGGCCCGAAGCTGGGACGTGATGGTCGCCAGGTGGGCGGCCCAGGCCTGCACCGCGTCTGATGACTGAATTTGGCTGTCCAGCAGTGGCTTTGACCCGTCAATCAAGGTCACGAGTGCGTCGAGGTTCTTGCGGCTGTCGATCGCGAGCTTCGAGGTCCCATTCACCAGCCGGGAAAGCTCGGGGCCGAGCCCGCCGACCGCGGCATAGGATTCGTCGACCACCGTTTTGAGGTTGTCCCGCGGGATCACGCTCAGCCCGCGATTGGTCGCCTGCAGCAGCGAGTTGAGGTTTGGCGGAACATACGTGCGGTCCACAGGGATTACGTCGCCGTTTTTCAGCGAGGGGCCGTTCCCGGTGCGCGGCAGCAGTTCGACATATTGTTCGCCGACCGCGGATACGCTGTGCACCTGTGCGCTGAGATCGGCTGGGATGTGGACATCCGAGTCCAACTGGAGCACCGCCTCGGCGCCACTACTGGTTAAGCGCACGTCGCGCACCCGCCCCACCTCGACGCCTCGGTAGGTCACGTTGCCGCCCGAATACAGGCCGCCGGCCTGGGGCAGCTGCACGGTGACCGTATACCGGTCGACCCCAAAGAATGCGGTCGGGACCTGCATGTAGTTGAAGAACATGACGGTGCCCGCGATCAGGCTGACCACCGCGAAAACCAGTAACTGAATTTTGATTCGCCTAGTGAGCATGCCGTCAGCGCCCCTGGTCGAAGTGGTACGGGACAACCAGCGGGTTGCCGGGGTTGTACTGGCTGCCACCCATGCACGGGCTGGGCATCTGGCCGATGGTGCGGCCCCACTGCAGCTCCAGTTCGGACAGATTGCACTCAAACCGGGTACCGGTGAAAAAGGATGCGTCCAGCCGGCTCAGCGTCAGGTCGATGACGGCGGTCACGTTCGCATAGTCGCCACGCATCCATTTACTGAGTGTGTCCGTGGGAAATGGGAAGGTTCCGTAGAAATCCAGCGAACGGGTCAGCGCCGGCCCGGCGTCGGCCAGTGACTGCAGCACCGGGCCGAGGTCCTTCAGCTCCTTGACCAGGTTTTCCTTGGTCTTGTTGACCGAGTCAGCGGCAAGTGCGCCGAACCTGCTCAGGTCACCCAGAGCGTCGGCCAGGGCGTTCCGTTCGTCTTTTAGCACGGTCAATGCGTCCGGGATGGTTTTCAACGCCTTGTCGATTACTGGCTTCTGGTCTGCAAATTGACCAACCAGGTTGTTCAGGCTGTCCGTGGCGGCGATGATGTCGCCTTTTTGGTCGTTGAGGTAACCGACGAACTTGTCGAGTTGTCCCAGCAGGCTTCTCAGGTCCGCTTCGCGGCCGGTGAAGGCAGTGCTCAACGCCTTGGTGATGTCCTGGATTTGCCCTAGGCCGCCGCCGTTGAGCACTAGTGAAAGCGCCGCCAACGTCCGTTCGGTAGACGGATAGCTACCGGCTGACGCTAGCCGGATCAGCGACCCGTTTTTGAGCTTGCCTTCCGGCGGGACCCCGGCGGGCGGGGGCGCCAGTTCGACATGCACCGAACCCAGCAGGCTGGTCTGCCCGACCGTAGCGGTCGCGTTGGCGGGCAGGTCGACATCACCGTTGATCGTCATGGTGACCAGCGCGTGCCAGTTCTGAAGCTCGATGTTCGTCACCTTGCCGACGGTGACATCGTTGACCCTTACCCGGGAATTCCGTTCCAGATTCTGCACGTCGGGCATCTGCGCTTGGACGGTGTACGAACCGGGGCCACCTCCCTGGGTTCCCGGCAACGGAAAGGAGTTTGCGCCGCGGAACCCGCAGCCGGAGAGTGCCGCCACCACAAGTGCCGCTACCAGCCCGACGGCTACTCGCGACAAGCGCACTGATCGGATCACTGTCCACCTCCGGACGGCACCATCATCCCGTGCAGGCCATCGGCCGGGTTGGTGGCTATTGGTTGGGCGGGCGCCGGCGGTGCGGCCGCCGCCAGTGGCGAGGGCGGGGACCCCGGTGGGGTGTTTGCCGGCGGCGCGGGGTTGGCGGGGCCGGTGGGCTCTGCTGGCCGCGGGGGAACGTAATCGGGCCGCAGCCAGTCCTCGCTATAGGTTATTTCGTTGGGGCGCGCCGTGGTTCCGACGAAGAGATTCTCGCCCAGCGGCGGGAAATTGTATTGACGGTTCTTGAAGATCGGCGCCAGATATTGCACGCAGAGTTTCGCTGCATCTTTAGCGCCGCGACGCGAGGCCGCCTGCACCGCGGCGCATAGGAACTGGACCGGATTGGCGAATTGGTTCACCGCCAACCCACCGGTCAATGCGCCCTGCGCGGGTTGATAGATGTTGAGGAAGTTCTGGAAGGCTGTCGGGGCGACATGCAGAACTTGTTTGACGTCGTCGAGGCTCTCGTTGAGCGCCTTTGTCACCGACGCCAGCCTGTCGGAGGTGCTACCCAGCGTCTCGCGGTTGTCGGCCACAAAGTTTCGCACGTCATCGGCCACCTCGTTGAGATCGCGAACCGCGTTTCCGACCTCGTCGGGGTCGTTGGCCAATAGGTTGGTCACCGCGGCCAGGTTCTGATTCAGTTGTCGCAGCAGGTCGCTGCTGTCATGCAGCGCGGAGACCAGGACCGAAAGGTTCTTCAAGGTGGTGAACAGGTCGTCGCTGTGGTCGCCGATCGCCGATACCGCCTGTGACAACTTGATGAGGGTGTCACGGATATCTGGGCCCTGGCCGCGCAAGTTGTCGGCGGCGGTGTTGATGAACGCGCCCAAGGTGCTGGTTCCGCCCGGCGCGGTGGGCTGCAGCGTCTGCGTCAGCTTCTCGAGCTGCTGGCGCAAGTCGTCGTATTCCACCGGAACCGCGGTGCGAACCTGCGGAATGACCGCGCCGGCCTGCATCGTCGGGCCACCTGTGTAGGCGGGTGTCAACTGGATGGATCGCGGCGTCACCAGCGACGGTGACAGGATCACGGCTTTGGCGTCGGCGGGCACTTTGTATTTGTCTTTGTACCAGAACGTGATCTTCACGCGGCTGGGCTGTGGTTCGATCTTCTCGATCTTGCCGACGCGCACGCCGAGAATAACGACGTCGTCCCCGTTGTAGAGCCCGGTGCTGTCCGCGAAGTAGCCGGTGACAGTGGTGCGGCCACTACCGCTGACCGACCTCACCGCCGTGACGATGCCGCCGAGCAGCAGCAGCACCAGGGCGACGGCCAAGCCGATCTTGGCGTTGCGTGAATTCACTGTCCACCGTCCTGAACCGGCTGTGGATTCGGAGGCGCGGGAGGTCCCGGCGGCGGGCCACCGGGTGGCGGGGCGGGTGGCGGCTCCCGGTACGGGTAGCAGCCAGGGCCGGGTAACGCCACACCGGGCACACCGCATGGATGGTCGCCGGGGTTACCCGTGATGGCGTCCGGGATGGTCATGCGGGGTTCCCCGCCCTGGCCGGTCCGCGGGTACGGTATCGGTAGCGGCGGTGTTCCCGGCTGGCCGACCTCCGGGTCGGCGCGCTGCGTGGGCAGCAGCACGTTCGGATCCAGACCCAGATCGGAGAAGGCCGCGTCGATGAACGGCTGCACGAACTGCCCGGGCAACAGGTTAGCGATGTAAGCCTTATAGAACGGGGCGGCTGACACCACTTCACCGAGCCTCAGCGAAAAGCTGTTCAGCCCCGTGAGCGCCTTCTGCAGGCGTTCTTTGCGGTTGTCAACGATCGCTAAGACCTCGTTGAGCTTATCCAGCGCCGGCTTGAGGGTGCTGCGGTTTTCGGCGATGAAACCCTTGACCTGCCGGGCCACCGCGGAGAGATTGTTCGAGATCTGGTCGAGCGCGCTGCTCTGGCTTTTCAGTTGCACCAAAAGGGCGTTGGTGTTGTCGACCAGGTTGACGACTTCGTCGCTGCGTTCAGCCAGCACCTTCGTCGCTTTATTAGCGTTGCTCAATAGATCTCGCAGCTGGGTGTCGCGTTCGTCCAGGGTCTGCGAGAACCGTGCCAGCCCCTGCACCGCGGCCCTCAGGTCGGGTGGCGTATCAGAGAACGTCTCGGAAAGCACGGCCAACGAGTTGGATAGTTGATCGGTATTCAACCCGCTGATGGTCGTCGTGAGATCACCCAGCGCGTCCGGCAATTGATAGGCCGGCCTGGTCCGGTCGAGCGGTATCGCTTCGGTCAGCTTTCTGTCTCCGCGTGGCGTGACCTCGAGAACCTTGCTGCCGAGCAGGGTCTTCAATTTGATTGCTGCCTCGGTGCGGTCACCGAGGCGCACGTTGCCGGCGACGTGGAACTTAACCAGCACCCGCGGTCCGTCGAGCTCGACGCTCGATACTTGACCGACCCGGAAACCCGACACCTGGACGGCATTGCCGGGTGCCAGGCCGCCGGCCTCGGCGAAGTAGGCCGAATAGGTTTTGCCTGTGTTGAAGAACGGCAGCGTGTCGTAGTTCAGCGATATCAGCATGAGAGCAACAGTGATGCCGAGCCCGATGGCACCGATGCGGAGCGGGTTGCGTTCTGAATAGGTTTTCATCGCGGCGTGCACCTCCCGGTGGACTGGCCGGCCAGCTTGATGAAGACGGGTTGGCCCCCTTTGCCGTTGACCTTCAGCGCCACGTCGCAAAGGTAGAAGGTGAACCAGTCGCCGGTTAGGCCCTGTCTATTGAGGATCTTGAACGCGTCGGGCCAGGTGTTCAGATAATTGTCGAAGAAATCGCGATCGCCCAGCACTGTTCCGGCGGTCCGGTCCGTCTCAGCCACAACCTTTTTCAGCGGCGGGCGAGCCTGCGCTAGCAGGTCGGCGATCGACCCGGCAGCCGCGTTGGCGTATGCGACGCCGTTGCTGATGTCTTGCTTGCGGGCTTTGAGGCCTGCGACCAGTTCAGATAGCGAGTCGACGGCCTTGGCGAACTGCTTGCTCTGGCCGCTGAGTGAACCGAGCATGGTGTTGAGGTTGGTGATGACCTGTCCGATCAGTTGATCTCGGTCGGCCAGGGTGCTGGTGAGGGCCGCGGCCTGGGTGAGAAATGAACCGATCGTGCCGCCCTGACCCTGGAAGGCGGCGATCAATTGGCCGGTTAGTTTGTTCACTTGGTCAGGGTCCAATGCGCGGAATAGGGGCCGGAAGCCACCGAGCAGCGCGTCGAGGTCAAGTGCCGGCTCCGTGCGGCTCAGTGGAATGGTCCCGCCCGGTTGAAGTCTCTTTACTCCCCCGGCGCCCTCCTCAAGTGCCAGATATCGGCCTCCGATGAGGTCCGCGAAGCGGACGGCGGCCCTGGCGCCCTCGGTGAGCATCACCGAGTCGGCGGCGGAGAATTCCACGAGCACGGTGGAGTCGGGCTGGATGGTGATGTTTTTGACCTTGCCGACTTCCACACCCGCGACGCGGACGAAGTTCCCACCTTCTAGCCCGGACACGTTCGCGAACACGGCCCTATACGTCTTTTCCGATTGGAAGCGCAGCTGACCGAAGACGGCGACCAGCGCAAACGCGCCGACCAGGCACACGACCAAGTAGATGGCGAGGCGCCATGTGGTGCCTACCAAATTCTCACGCATATCTGCCTTCCTCTATGGCTTCTGTCGCCTTCGCCTTCCGCCGTCAAGACTCACGGGGGAGGCGGCGGCGGTACGCATTGCTGATTGAGGATTCCGCAAGTTGCTTGCACTCCGGACGGCACTGAAGGCACGAACGGTTCCGAACCCGCCGGCGGGGGGCCGGGTTCTCGCGGCCTGCCCGGGGGAGGCGCTGGCGGTAGACCGGGATACAGCGGCGTTCCGTCCGGCGCGTATAGCTGCGCACCGTAGGGCGGTGCTCCCGGGTAGGGGATGGGACCTGGCGCCGGGCCCGCCGGATGGCGAATGCTGGGCGGTTGTGGGGTCCCCCTAGTGACCGGGAAATAGTCGACGTAACCGGGGAACCCTATACCGGGGTTGGGACGCACATCTACTCCAGTCCCCCATCCGGAGTCGGTGACGAGGTAGCGCTGCGGCCAGTTCTTGGCAACGTCGGGCAACGAGCCGCACCCTGGCTCACCGCCGGGGCCGCCCTTGATGTCGTTAATCGGCAGGTTGTCCGGATAGCGGTATGCATCCTTGCCTAGCAGCAACGCGACGTCCAAGATCTCCGAGTATCCGTTGGTGCCGCCGGAAGAATTTCGCGCGCCGAAGTCGAGGGCGTTTTTCCCGCCGACCAGCGTGCAGGTCAGTTCCGGGTTGTACTTCATGAGCAGGCGCGTGGTGGATTCCAGCAGGTTGATCCCGTGCACCAGATTGTCCTTATTGGGGCCGATCAGGTTGGTGCCGGCGCGGGAAAGCCCGCTGACGCTCAGCAACAGCGAGTCGAGTTGTTTTGCGTTATCGGTGATGGTGCCGCTGGTCGTGCTGGCGGCGTCGAGCACCGTCACGATGTTGTGTGCGGCAGCGCTGTACGTGTCGCTGAACTCTTTGAGAGCGCGGTAGTCGGCACGGATCGTCTCGCTGCGTGGATTGATCGCCGTCAGGACCTGGTTGAGGTCGGTGGTTGCCTCGCCGATCTCTTCGCCCTTGCCGCGAAATCCGTCCGCGAGCGCGGTGAGTACTGCGTTCAGCTTCGGGACGTCGACCTGGTTCAGCACAGCAACGAGGTTCTGGAACACCGTGTTTACTTCGACAGTCACGTTGCTCGATTTCACCACCGCGCCAGCCGCCAGCCGTTTTTCGCTCGGGTGGGCGGGGGTGAGTAGTTCCACACCCTTGGCGCCGAACGCTGTGGGTGCGGTGATTTCGGCGGTAACGTTGGCCGGAATGAATTTGAGCTGTTCCGGATACAGCTCCAGTTGAAGCTTCACCGGATCGCCCGGCTGAATCAACGCAACCCGGCCGACTTGGACGCCGCGCAACTTCACTTTTGCGCCGGGTTCCATAACGAGTCCCGCCCGGTCAGATGTCAGCGTTACCCGGGCATAGGGCCTGAAGTCCCTCCTGAATGCGCCTACCGTCAGCACGACAATCGCGCCGATGCACGCCAAGAGAATCACGGTCCAGATCGCCGGGTGCAGGCCGGCCTCACGCCGTTTGCTCTTCATCGCCGCTACCCAGATAGGTGGAAGTTGCCAGACACGCCGTAAGCGGCCATTGCCACCGCCAACGTCACCGCCACCGCCACGATCAGCGAGGTGCGCACGGCGCGACCGACCGCCTCACCGACACCAGCCGGGCCGCCCGAAGCGTTGAAACCGTAATACGTGTGCACCAGCATGATCGTTACCGCGGAGGCAATGACTTGCAGCAACGACCAGATGAGGTCGGTCGGTTGCAGGTAGGTATGGAAGTAGTGGTCATAGACGCCGGGAGGTTGCCCGTAGACGAAGATAACGAGGCCGCGCGTGGCCAGAAACCCCGACAGCGCAGCCATGCACCATAGCGGGACCACGACAACTACACCCGCAACTACCCGGGTGGAGACCAGGTAGGTGATCGTGTGGATGCCCATCACCTCAAGCGCGTCGATCTCCTCGCTGATCCTCATGGCGCCCAACTGCGCGGTGGCGCCGGCGCCGATTGTGGCCGCCAATCCGATATCGGCGATCAGCGGCGAGCTGATGCGCGTGTTGATGTAGGCGGACGCGAAACCGCTCAAGGCTTGCACCCCGACATCGGACAACGATCGATATAGCTGGATGCCGACGAGTCCACCGGTGGACATCGTCAAGGTGGTCACGATTACCACGGTCCCGCCGATGATGGCCAGCGCCCCGACGCCCAGGCTCATGTTGGCGATCAGGCGGAGCGTCTCCACCTTGTAGCGGGCGGTAGCCTGCCACACCAAGCCGAGGGCTTTGACGTAGAACGCGGTCTGGGTTCCCAGCCGGTTCCATCCGTCGACAAATCCGCGCACCATGTTCGTCAGTTGCGGCAACCGGTGTGCCGCTGGGACGGCAGTCACATCGTCGCCTTCGCGGTGACCGCGGTCAGCAC
The DNA here is from genome assembly GCF_025821985.1 of Mycobacterium timonense. NCBI lineage: Bacteria > Bacillati > Actinomycetota > Actinomycetes > Mycobacteriales > Mycobacteriaceae > Mycobacterium > Mycobacterium timonense. The sequence continues at coordinate 162,236 of NZ_JACKSY010000097.1, forward strand.
CACATTGATCACGAACAACGCCATGAACGTGTAGACGACGGTTTCGTTCACCGCGTTGCCGACGCCCTGCGGACCGCCGCCCACGGTAACGCCCTTGTAACAAGCGATGAGGCCGGCAACGAGGCCGAACAACATCGCCTTGGCGAAGGCGATGACCACGTCGGTCAGCCCAACGAGCAGCGTAAGGCTCGCCATGTAGGAACCGGGGTTGATGTGTTGAAAGTAAACCGAGAACAAGTATTGGGTTATCAAACCGGTGATGGTGATGATGGCATTCAGTACCAACCCATTGAGCCCCAGCGCCAGCACCCTGGGCACCAGAAGCCGTTGCACCGGGTTGATCCCCATCACCCGCATGGCGTCGACTTCTTCGCGGATGGTGCGAGCGCCTAGGTCGGCACACATTGCGGTAGCGCCGGTACCGGCGACTACCAACACCGCCGTTATCGGGCCGAGGTAGACCACGGCGGCCAGCGCAGAGCCAGTTCCCGAGGCATCGGCAGCGCCGATTTCGACCAGCAGGACGTTAATGATGAACACGGCGAGGGTATTGAACGGGATCGCCAAGAAGACGGCTGGGGCGATCGACACCCGAGCCACGAACCACGCCTGATGGATGAACTCACGCCAGGCGAAGGGTGGACGGACCACCTGCGCCAGGATCTCGAGCGACAACGCGAAGAAACTGCCGATCTCGCGCAACGGCTTGCCAGCAGAGGCCTTCCAGGCAGGAGCGCCCGGGGACACCTCAGCTGGCGCCGGCACGCCGACAGAGGCAGTAATAGGTTCTGTGTCCGCCGCCACCACTAGCGCACTCGTTTGTAACTAGTCAGAGCCGACATTAGACGATGAATCCTCCCCGCAGCGGTATGACGTGCTGCTTGCCTTTCGAGCGGTGTGGCCCAGAGCACAGCGAGACGCTACACCATTACATTAAGGCAAAGCAACATCGACAAACATTCATTTCGGACAAACCCGCTTAGCGGCGTCCGTGCATCGATGGCGGTTTGCTGCAAGTTCCGACATTTTTTGCCGAGATGTCGCAATACCCGCGCTCGCGGCGCCGCCGCCGGCTGGGTTGCCACACCTCACCAAGCAGCATAGTGCCTACTAGATCTCGTAGTACTCTTGCGAGGTGGCTGATCGTACGCGTCCCACCGGCCGGGCGGCCGACGTGCCAGGCGCACGCCCGTAGCGACCAGTCCGACGTCAGAAAGTTTGCTATTGGCTGGCTAATTAAGATATTAATTACGGATTCTGCTTCACAGGTGGAACTGTGATATCCCCAAATATATTTCTTATTACCACCCTCACAGGTTTATGAGCTGGACGCTAAGTACTGGCTTTTTCAATGGGCCTAGATGCGTCGCTCGCTGGTCTTATCGCGTAGCTCGAAATGGTTGAAATAATAGGGGTCGTGACGTAAATCAGGCCAGAGAAGCGGCGACGCATCCCTTGCATTTCCACCGTGACAGCCCGCCGCTGAGCCGGATTGAGCGCACACCGGCCCGTCTCCAGCGTCGTTATCGCTGAGACGCCCGCGGGGTGCGCCGATCCATCGGCAGGGCCCTGAGCTGCGCTTACGCACAATGGTGGGCTACGAACTTTCTAGCGTCAGCGCGAGCTTTACTCCTCCTAGTGCGCCAAACCTGGTCATGCGGGGCATACCACCATCGATCGCCACCGCCTCCCGCAGCCGTGAGAATTAATTGCTGATTACGACTAAGCGGCCTCAGGCCTGAGGAATACTCTGTCGCGCGGAGGACGGTGAGCCAGCGCACAAAAGCGGCCGATCGAAGTGATGGGTAAAGCTAAATAGTTATCTATATATCGGTTTGTATCGTTAATGTCAGCGGCACGTGAAAACTGGCCCCGGCCCGGCAGGTGAATTTTGACCCCCTGGTCCGGTGGCCTGGCTCTAGTCGAGCCAGGAGGACCAGAAGGGAATGTTGTCTGTGGAAGATTGGGCTGAGATTCGGCGGCTGTATCGGGCGGAGGGGTTGCCGATCAAGGTGATCGCCCGAGTGCTGGGGATTTCGAAGAACACGGTGAAGGCGGCGCTGGCCTCTGATGGGCCGCCGAAGTATGAACGACCGCAGCGGGGTTCGATCGTTGATGAGGTCGAACCGCGGATCCGGGAGCTGTTGCAGGCGTATCCGCGGATGCCAGCGACGGTGATCGCGGAGCGGATTGGCTGGACCCGTTCGATTCGGGTCCTTTCGGCGCGGGTGGCCGAGCTGCGCCCGCTGTATCTGCCGCCGGATCCGGCCTCGCGCACGGTGTATGCGGCCGGCGAGATCGCTCAGTGCGATTTCTGGTTCCCCGACATTGAGGTACCGGTCGGGTTCGGGCAGACCCGTACGGCGACCCGATTGCCGGTGCTGACCATGATCTGCGGCTATTCGCGCTGGCTGTTGGCGCTGTTGATCCCCACACGCCGGGCCGAGGACCTGTTCGCCGGGTGGTGGCAGCCGATCGCCACGGTGGGAGCGGTGCCGCGGGCTTTGGTGTGGGACGGTGAGGGTGCTGTCGGGCGCTGGCGCGCCGGGCAACCCGAGCTGACCAAGGAATGCCAGGCCTTCCACGCGGGGTGCTGGCCGCCAAAGTGATCATCTGCCGGCCGGGCGATCCGGAGGCCAAGGGACTCATTGAGCGCTGCCACGATTATCTGGAGCGCTCATTTCTTCCCGGCCGCACCTTTGCCTCGCCGACCGATTTCAACGCCCAGCTGGCCGACTGGCTGGCGGTGGCCAACACCCGCACCAAACGGGCACTGGGGTGCGCCCCGACCGATCGCATTGCCGCCGATCGGGCCGCCATGTTGGCCCTGCCCCCGGTGGCCCCCGCGACGGGGTGGTCCTCCTCATTGCGGCTGCCCCGCGACCACTACGTGCGCTTGGATTCCAATGACTACTCGGTTCATCCGGGGGCGGTGGGGCGCCATGTGCTGGTGCGTGCCGACCTTGATCGGGTGCAGGCGTTCTGCGACGGGCAGCGCGTGGCCGACCACGAGAGGGTCTGGGCCGTGCATCAGACGGTCTCTGACCCGGCCCACGTGGAGGCGGCCAAAGTGTTGCGCCGCAGCCGAATCCATGTGAATCGGCCACCGGCCGTCTCGGAGGTGCCGGTACGCGACCTCGGCGACTATGACGCCGCGTTGGGTGTTGATCTGGACGGCGGTGCCGCCTGATGGCCGCCGCGAAAGCCAACGCGAGCCGTGATGTGACCGCTGAGCTGACGTATCTGACCCGGGCCCTCAAAGCTCCCACTCTGCGCGAATCGGTGGCTCGGCTGGCCGAGCGGGCTCGCGCGGAGAACTGGACCCATGAGGAATACCTGGCCGCCTGCCTGCAGCGTGAAGTCTCTGCCCGCGAGTCCCACGGCGGGGAGGGCCGTATCCGGGCGGCCCGGTTCCCAGCTCGAAAGTCGCTGGAGGAATTCGACTTCGACCACGCCCGCGGACTCAAGCGCGACACCATCGCCCACCTGGGGACGCTGGACTTCGTCACCGTCCGCGACAACGTCGTGTTCCTCGGACCACCCGGCACCGGCAAAACCCACTTGGCGATCGGCCTGGCGATGCGGGCCTGCCAGGCCGGGCACCGTGTGCTGTTCACGACGGCCGCCGAATGGGTGGCCCGGCTGGCCGAAGCACACCAGGCCGGACGCATCCACGCCGAACTGACCCGACTTGGGCGCTACCCGTTGATCGTCATCGACGAAGTCGGCTACATCCGACTTGTTGAATATGTCGTAGGTGCTGAGGTTCTCGAGACCTATGGTGCCCAGGGTGTTGGTGGCTTGGCTCGGGCTACATCTGCCGCCTAAGGGTTGGCTCGGAAAGGGCGTGCCCGGCTACCGGCATCCGCCGCGTGGCTCAACAGAGGCCTGCGAACGTCACTTTAAGTCGGATTGCCCACCGCGGTCTTTCACTCACATTCGAGTCAGGGAGCACCGTGACCATCATTGGCATCGATCCACACAAGTCCGTTCACGAAGCCTGCGCGCTGACGGACGAGGGTCGCGTCCGAAGCTTGGTGTAAAAGCACGGGCCGGTTCGGGCTTCGTCGTCAGCATACGGGCGGGGGAAATCGGGCGGCAGTGACACCACCCCGTAGCTGGCCCCTGATGGTGTTATGGGTAACGAGGCGCGGTCCCGCTCCGGATGCTTTATCGGGGCCGGGCCGACAATTGTGAGGCCGAGAGATTTTCAGCCGTCGTGGGTTTGGGCTTCGGTCAGCGCGTTAAACGCGGCGTCGAGGCGGTGCTGGCGGCGCCGGTTGGGTTCGTGGTTGGCTTCGGCGGCCACGAATCCGATCAGTTCCTCGAGGTCGTCTGCACTGGCCAGCAAGACAGCGCCGTCGGGGTGGGCGCGCATGCGAAATACCAGTCGCTCACAGTCGGGGTCGAGCAACACCAGCTCGCGCAGCGCGGCGGCGGTCTTGTCGCTGACGATGACCTCGTCGACGTTGCTGGCAACGCTGAGCCGGCGGCGGCGCAGGTCGTAGGGGGAGCCTGCCCAGTTGCTGATCACCCCCTCGTCGTCGCAGACGGTGCACCACCATCGGATGGGCGTCGACGCCTCGGCCCCCACGATGGCGATGGTCATCCGCCCGGGGCAGGGCTTGTGGGCCGGTCGGCGTCGACACGGCAATGCCGACACCCACGGGTCACCGACCTCGCCGGCGGTGCCCGCCCGGACAATGTCGCCCAAGTGCTGCGCGAGGCGCCGCGCGGGACCCGAAGCGTCGTGCGGCATGTCGAGGAAGTGACCCAGATCAGCGACCAACACGTCGCCACACTGTACCGGCGCCAAGCCACGGCGTTCTTGCGTCCCGATCGTCGGTGGCTTTGCCTACGATCATGACTCGTGATGTTGCGATGCACCGCCAAGGTGTTGGCGCTGCTGGGGGTGTCTGAGCCGGCCATCGGCGAAGCCTGCGCGACCGACTGGTATGCCCACCTGGTCTGGATCGACCGACGGAAATGCCTGCTGGTGACCCACGCCGGCACCTTGTTCTCGGTGTTCATGCCGAACGTCACCGCCGCCGGGCTGCGCCCGATCGGCCCGCCCGTCGTGGCGGCGATTCAGGCCGCGCTGCAAGCCGAACACCTGCCCGTCGATACGCTCGGCGAACTCGATCCCTGCCAGGTGGCTGTGGCCAAGACCGCCGACCGCCGCATCTTGGGCACCCTCAACGATTTAGCGTTCACCACCGAACACCTCATCGCTACCACCGGCGGACTGGCCCGCTGCGACGTCAACGCACTCCACCACGGCCTGCACCGCACCATCAACAGCATCACCGGCTACATCCCGCCGATCGACCTGGTCACCGCCATCGCTCAAGACCAACGGTAACAACTGTTCTCCTGCCTGGGGGGCGTACCGGCGTGGCGACCCGAGGTCGCTACGCGGTGGCTGAGATGGGATCGGCTTGGTCGGTGTCGGCACTCATGGTGGCCGGCGGCGGCCGCAGTTCACGGGGTGGGTCAAGCAGTGATCGGCGTAGATCTTGCAGCAATCGGGTGCCGGCCGGGGTCATGGTCAGACCGCGCCAACCGGCTGAGGCGCGATCCAGTACGGCCCACACCAGGCTGATGGCGCTGGTCTCGCCGGGGAATCGGCCAATGACCTTGGTCCGTCGCTTGGTCTCCCCGAAGGAGCGCTCAATAAGATTCGAATGTCGAACGCGCCCATGGTGTTCGACCGGGAACCGCAGATAGGCCGTCAGCCCTGCTTTGTCGGTGAGTACGATCCGCATAGCCGCTGGGTAGAGGTCGCAATATTTGGCGGCGAACGCCTCGATCCGCGTGTCGATGATCTCAACGAGCCGAGGCCCCGGTTCGATGCCCAGGTCGGTGGTGTCGAAAATTGCCCAGTAGCCGTCGCGGACCTCGGCTTGCATCCCGGTGGGAATCTTGGCGAGCACGTTTCGGAGTCGATGAATAAGACATCTCTGGCGCAACGCTTCTGGGTAGATTTGTTCGATGGCCGCGATCAAGCCCTTGGCGCCGTCAGAGACGACCAGCAGCGGGGTTCCAAGGCCGCGTTCGCGCAGATCGGTCAGGAAATCGGACCACGCATCAGTGGACTCGCCGGTCCCCGGTGACAACCCGACGAACACGGGTTTGCCCTCGGTGGTGATGCCCCAGGCCGCCAACACCGGCTCGGCCGGCGACCCGGGATGCACCGAAAGAACGAGGCGTCCAAAAACAGATAGTCCAGCACGATCTCATCGAGTCGGCGGCGCGCCCACGCCTGATACTCGGCTCGGATCGCCTTGCAGACTTCCGAGACCGTCGACTTGGAGATCGCGGCCTGATCGCCGAGCGCTTCGGCAAGGGTGGCCTCGACATCCCGCACGGACAGTCCGCGCACGAACGCCGCGATCACCAGTGTCTCCAGGGCGTTGGTTTTCGTCACGTGCTTACCGAACAACCGCGACGCGAATGCTGCGGTGGTGCCGCGCAACTTTGGCCGCTCCAACCTGACCGGCCCGGTGGTGGTTTTGACCGTCACCGGCCGATACCCGTTGCGTGAGCCCTCGTTAGCGTCCGGACAGGCCGCGGCGCGTTGGTAGCGTTGGCGGCCGAGGAACTCGGTGACTTCCGCCTCCAGCGCCGCCTGCATCAACAGCTGGGCTCCCAGGCAGGCGACTTCTTCAAGGATCTCGGGCAGCTCCCGATCCTCGGCAAACAAGGCGTCGATCTTGATGCGGATACGGTCGGTGGCCGATACTCGAACAGGCACGGGCGTTGCTCCTTCTTCGCAGACTTGCAGGTCGTGAAGCGGAACCTACGCCCGTGCTCCCTATTTACACCGGATTCCGGACACGACCCGGACGAGGGTCCAGAACGTCTGCGCGTCAAAGCAACCCGACGTGACTATCAGAAACTTCTCGCATGGGGACAACGTCTGCCTGATCGCACGTGGGCGATCGAGGGCGCCCACGGCTTGGGGCGGCACCTGGCACAGTTCCTCGTCGCTGCCGGTGAGAACGTGGTCGATGTTCCTGCTTTCCTCTCGGCGCGGGTCCGAGAACTCAGCCGAGGCCGCGGTCGCAAGACGGACGAGATCGACGCCTTGGCCGCAGCACGCGCGGCACAAGACGCTGAACACCTGCACCCGGTCCTCGTCGAGGACAAGTCCAAGGTCGTATCGATGCTCAATGAGCGAAGAGCAAACTTGACGGGACAACGGAACCCGGACGGCTAATCAACTGCATGCCCTCCTCCGTGACCTGGTCCCGGGCGGCCACCTCGGCGAGTTGACAGCCCTGACCGCCTCCCGGCTGCTACGCACCGTTCGACCCGACACGCCGGTTGTCGAGCAGCGCAAGGCTCTCGCTCACGACCTGCTCGCAGATATTCGGCGGATCGATCGCCAGCTCGGCGACATCGACAACCGCCTCGACATCGCGCTGCTCGAGCACGGCACAACACTGACCGAAATCGGCGCGTCGGAACCATACTCGCGGCACGAATCATCGCCCATACCGGCTCGATCGACCGGTTCAGCACCCAAGACCATTACGCGAGCTACGCAGGAGTAGCGCCCATTGAAGTCGCCAGCGGAGAACGAAGCCGGCACCGGCTATCACGCAGCGGGAACCGACAACTCAACTGCGCCATACACTTAGTCGCCCTGCAACAAGTCCGCCACAACCGCGAAGGCGGCGGCGAGTACTACCGCCGTCAGATCGCAGCCGGGCGCACCCACAACGAGGCTATGCGGTGCCTCAAACGACGGATAGCAAACAAGCTCTATCGCCGCATGCGGGCTGATCAGCACCGAAGAACAACGGCTATCGCAGAAGCGGCTTGACACACAGAGGCGTCGACTTGTTCGACACCGAAGCCGCCAACCTGTTCTTCCAACTCGTCTCATCGCGATACGAACGGGCCAGCCTCATCGTCACCTCCAACAAACCATTCGGCCGCTGGGGCGAAGTATTCGGCGACGACGTCGTGGCCGCCGCCATGATCGACCGGCTGGTGCACCACGCCGAAGTCATCACCCTCAAAGGAGACAGCTACCGACTCAAAGACCGTGACCTCGGCCGCACCCCCGCGGCCAGCACCACTGAGGAATATCCACCAACCACCACCCCAGGGGGTCAATTTTCAACCCTGCGCCAGGGGGTCAAGATTCAGATGCCGCCGACATAACGCATTTTTGGAGGCCATTGCTGGAGAATCTCGAGCAGACTCTGCACTGCTGAGCCGCGGTGAGTCAGGTGCGGTGCCGGACAGTTGCTACCCGGTTAACTGACCGGGTATAGCCTCGCTCAGCTGCATGCGGCCTTGCCCTCATCGCCGGATTCCCGGGCAGGCGCTCGAGGCCGGCGAGCGTCGCCTGCCAGGAACCGGCGGCGGCGGCGCCGCCGCGAGTCCACCGCCGACCTCTCGCGGCGCAGCTAATCCGTCACCAGCTGTCCATGGCCATGAGAAAGTCCCCATCTGTGGCCAGTAGGAAGTCTCCACTGGTGGCCAGGTAGAAGTCCCCACTCCTTTGCGGGCTCGTCGTGTCTTTTCCGGGAGCTGAGGGCCTGGGCGGTGACGGTGATAGCGCCAACTGTCACTTGATCACCGCCCAGGGAGCTCGTGTCTTTTCCGGGAGCTGAGGGCCTGGGCGGTGACGGTGATAGCGCCAACTGTCACTTGATCACCGCCCAGGGAGCTCTATTGAAGTCTGCAAGGGAGCGTATGAACATCATTTCGGCGTATCATCAGGTCGGGTCGTATCGCGGCGCGGCCGAGCTGTGCGGTACTACATAAGACGGTCAAGCGGGTTATCGAGCGAGCCGAGGCCGGTGGGCCGCCGGCGCGGGAACCACGACCACGCAATGTTGACGCGTTCACCGAGCTGGTCGCCACCCGAGTCGAGAAATCACACGGCAAGATGTCGGCGAAGCGGATGCTGCCGATCGCCCGCGCTGCCGGGTATCAGGGCTCGGCCCGTAACTTCCGCCGCCTGGTGGCCGAGCAGAAAGTATTGTGGCGCAACGCTAACCGGCATCAACGCCGTCCGGCGGTGTGGTCACCGGGTGACTATCTGGTGATGGACTGGGCCGAAGCTGCACCGGGGTTGATGGTGTTCTGCGCGGTGCTGGCGTATTCGCGGTGGCGGTTTGTGCGCTTCGCTCGCGACGAGAAGGCCTCGACCACGATGGCGATGATCGCCGAAGCCCTCGAGGCGATCGGTGGGGTTCCGGCCAAGATCCTGGCTGACCGGATGGGCTGCCTCAAAGGCGGTGTCGTCGCCAATGTCGTTGTCCCCACTCCGGATTACGTGCGATTCGCCTCCCACTATGGATTTAGCCCCGACTTCTGCCACGGAGCCGATCCGCAATCGAAGGGCATCGTGGAGAACCTGTGCGGCTATGCGCAGAACGACCTCGCGATCCCCTTGTTGACCGAAGCCGCCGTGGCTGGCCAAGCACTGGACCTGCGGGCGCTCAATGAGCAGGCCGCGTCGTGGTGTGCTGAGGTCAACGCCGCGGTGCATTCAGAGATCTGCGCAGTGCCCGACCAACGCCTGAGTGAGGAACGCCGCGTGTTGAAAGCCCTGCCGTCGCTGCGGCTGCAGGTCGGGGCCGGGTCGGTGCGCCGCAAAGTCGATGCCCTGTCCTGCATCAGGTACGGCTCAGCGCGCTATTCGGTGCCCACACGCGTGGTGGGCACCTCGGTCGCGGTCGTCGTTGATCACGGCGCTCTGATCCTGCTGGAACCGGCGACCGGGGTGATCGTGGCCGAGCACGAATTGGTCAGCCCCGGTGAAGTCTCGATCCTCGACGAGCACTACGACGGACCCCGTCGGGCACCCTCACGTGGACCGAGGCCGAAAACCCAAGCCGAGAAACAGTTCTGCGCTCTGGGCGCCGAAGCCGAGCAATTCCTCGTCGGCGCTGCCGCGATCGGCAACACCCGGTTGAAAGCCGAGATCGACATCCTGCTCGGACTCGGGGCTGCCCACGGTGAACAGGCGTTGGTCGACGCCCTCCGCCGGGCAGTGGCATTTCGTCGGTTCCGTGCCGCCGACGTGCGCTCCATCCTGGACGCCGGCACCGGAACCCCGCACCCCCGCCCCGCCGGCGACGCCCTGGTCCTGGATCTCCCCACCGCCGAGACCCGATCCCTGGAGGCCTACAAGATCGTCGGCACCACCACCGACGGGACCGCCTCATGACCGCTACCGGCACTGGCGCCGCGAAGACAGCCGCACCGGCATCGGTGGCGCCGCTGGCCGCCGATCTCGACGTCGCGTTGCGCCGGTTGAAATTGGCCACCGTGCGCCGCAACGCCGCCGAGGTCTTGCAGGTGGCTAAGACCCAACGCTGGACTCCCGAAGAGATCCTGCGCACGCTGGTCGAGGCCGACATCGCCGCCCGCGACGCCTCTAACACCGCCAATCGTCTCAAGGCCGCGGCGTTCCCGGTCACCAAGACCCTCGACGGGTTCGACGTATCGGGATCCTCGGTCACCCGGGCGACTTTCGACTACCTGTCGAGTATGGAATGGGTTCGGGCCCAACAGAATCTAGCCGTGGTCGGTCCGCCGGGAACGGGGAAAAGCCATCTACTCATCGGCTGCGGACACGCCGCCGTGCACGCGGGTTTCAAGGTCCGCTACTTCACCGCCGCCGATCTCATCGAGGTGCTCTAACCGCGGACTTGCCGACAACACCGTCGGCAAGATCATCGACACCCTGCTGCGGGCCGACCTCGTCATCCTCGATGAGATCGGCTTCCCACCCCTCGATGACACGGGCACCCAACTGTTGTTCCGACTCGTGGCCGCCGGCTACGAGCGCCGCTCATTGGCTATCGCCTCGCACTGGCCTTTCGAGCAATGGGGCCGATTCCTGCCCGAGCACACCACCGCCGCCAGCATTCTCGATCGGCTGCTGCACCACGCCAGCATCGTCGTCACCTCCGGCGAGTCCTACCCGATGCGCCACGCCGACCACAAGAAGGAAGCCACCAAGAATTAGCCAATCACCCGCAACGGAGCGGGGACTTCTCCTGGCCGCCAGCGGGGACTTCTAGATGGCCATTGACAACCAGCCCTGGCCGGGCCGTTCGCATGGGTCACCGGCACACCACCGAGGTCGTAGTGTGCTGGTGTGACCGCCCAATCCAGAGGCCGTCGCCCGAGGCCAGCCGGGGCGGACTCGCCGGCAGATGATGAGGCGCGCGAACGGTTGCTGACCGCGGCCGATTCCTGCTACTCGGATAAGGGGCCCGTGCACACCCGGATGGGCGACATCGCCCGGCGCGCAGGCGTGCACCGGTCAACGGTGTACTACTACTTTCCGAGCAAGGACGCTCTGCTGGCGGCCTCCTTCATGCGAGTGCTCACCGTTACTCTGCACGCCGTCGAACGATGTTGGCAGACTGACGAACCCTTTCTGACTCAGCTCGTCGCCGCATGCATGCGGGGCATCGACATCGCCCGGGGCTCCCCGGTCATGCGATCGCTAGTCGACGACCACCAAGCTGTCGGCGCTGCCTATCACGCCGCCGAAGGCTCTGAGTTGTGGCGAGCCAAACTCGCTGACGCGCTGGTGAGGCGCCTCGAGGCTGCTGCCGCTGCCGGCGATATCCGCCGAGATGTTCCGGCCGACACCCTCGCCCGCTGGATCGTCCGCGTCAACTTCAGCCTCATCGCTGAACCCGCCGACCCCGACGACGGTGGTGACGAGGGCGTGCTGCGAAACTTGCTCGTCGCCTCGCTCACCCCTCGGCGATAGCCCTCGGTGATATCAAGTCACGGTATGCGGCTAACCCTTCAACATTGCTGTCCTCGTTAAGACGACGAGCCGGCGACCATGACCACACCAAAGTCGGATACGGTTGCTTTACCTAGCTGGCCGCTCGCCGTGCTGAGTAAGCTGCCGCCGAGGGTCGAGCTGCTCTCAATGCGGAGTCGGGAAGACAGCGAGATGAAATGAGGTGCGCTCGTGAAGAAGCGGTTCCGCAACGCGTCCGCAATCGTTTTGGTGGCAGCCAGTGTCGGGGCATGCTCACCGTCTCGCGCGGCCGAACCTCCGCCCGGTACATTGCTCCCGGGAACCGCGCAGGTAACGATCAACGACCATGTGCTTCCAGAGACCCACGCGGTGAAGTGCGTACCGATGGGATCGCTAGCTACGGTTACTATCGGTGACACTGCGGCAGGCACCAGCATGTTCGTGTCCAATGAGAGTCCTCTGACCGCCAAAACGATCAACATCAACAATCTGGATGGGTTCACCGGCAGCTACGCCGAACACCTCCAGGGCGCCGCCGAGGTAACCCTGCACGGATACACCTACACGATCCGCGGACGGGCCGAGGGCTTTAACACCGATAACCCCAGCTTGAGGTCAACCGACTCTTTCACCATCAAAGTCGCCTGTTAACGCGACCAGCTATCTTTGGCCGAACTACGTTGACTGCGCGGCCTTTGATGCGGGTTCGCCAACGATGGACGAATCCCACTCTACTCTGGAGGAGTGCCCGGCGGCGGGTACACCCCCCTGAGGATCCACGGGAACCAGTTGAGACCGAACTCGAGTTCGTCGCTGGCGTCATAGTCGGGACTGGGATCCAGCGGAATATTCTGTCCGTCGGTATTTAGTGGTGTTGCTCCCCGTCCCGAGGGATCGCCTTGTGGCTGTCCGTATAGCGCAACCACAACGGTGCGATCCGGACTGTTCAACGACCACACCCCCATCTGGCTGTTCGCACAGCTGGACATGATCTTGAAATCGTCGGGGTTGTGATACCACCGGTTGATCAAGTCGTTGCCGCTGATCGCGATTGACTGATTGATCGCCACCGTCTCTGCCACCGGTCCGTGGAAACCGGCCGCATTGGCGCGGTCTTGCGGGCTGGACCCGTCCGAACCGATATCACCATCGAGGGCGCGGTTGTTCAGCAGATCCTGGGTGTGCCGCTGCGCAGCGGCTTGCAGTTGGGGGCTGATTCTCACGTCGTTAATGCAGCCAGCTTGATGTTGCACGGTGAAGACGTTGGCGACGACACCGTCGTTGAGTCGCTTGTTGTTCGGTATGAGGGTGTTGTTGTCGTTATCCGCGTGTGCGACGGGAATGCTCCACAGAGCGATAGCTACAGCCACCAAGACGGGCAGACGCTGCGGCCGATACTGCATGTCCAACTTCTCCTTGTTAGCCGCCAAGCGGCGGTCGACGGTAGGGAACGGCGGACCCTGTGTGATCGAGTACTGATTTAGTCGCAATTGCATGGCGGAATTCGGAAGCGTCGCAACACTGTTCGGGCAATCGTTTGAACTCGCTGGCCGTCACCGCAAGCGGGTATCGGATCGACTGGCCGCTGGCCAATGCGCGACCAAAGTGAGCCCGACATGGCATGTAGGTTACCTACGGCGCCCAAAGTCGTCTAGAGGCTGAATTGATTAAATAAATCTATGTTTCGGCGCCTTCCTCCCCCATGCTTGTCGTCGGGGATGCCGAAGACCGCGCAGTCGCCGGACCCCCGGCATCTCATACAGCACGGACTCGATTTCGGCGGGATAGATGTTTACGCCACCGGAGATCACCATGTCGTTGGTTCGGTCCGTCGCACAGGTGAGGAATTGTCAATACCTGTGGATTGGGGTGTTTCAGGCGACCTCCGGGCGTTCGAGCAGTTTTCCTTTGTGGAACACCGCCCCGGCTCGGACGAGGGCGACCAGGTGTGGTGCGTTGACGGCACGCCAGCGGGCTTGTGCGGCGTCAATGAGCTTGTAGGCCATGGCAATCCCTGCTGCACGGGAGCCGGGCCCTTTGGTGACTTTTGTCCGCAACCGCACAGTGGCAAACGTCGATTCGATGGGGTTGGTGGTGCGCAGATGAATCCAGTGCTCGGCCGGGTATTTGTAGAACTCCAGGAGCACATCGGCGTCGTCGACGATCTTGGCGACCGCTTTGGGATACTTGGCGCCGTAGTCGAGACCTCGAACGCTTTGATCGCGACCTGCGCCTTATCGATGTCGGCGGCGTTGTAGATATCCTTGATCGCCGCCGCCGCGGGATGCGCTGATTTCGGCAGTGCGGCAAGAACATTGGCCTGCTTGTGAAACCAGCAGCGTTGCTCACGCGTAGCTGGGAACACCTCGCGCACCGCTTTCCAGAACCCAGGGCGCCCTCGCCGACGGCGAGCACCGGGGCGGTCATCCCGCGCCGGCGGCAATCACGCAGCACATCGGCCCACGATTCGGTGGACTCCCGATATCCATCGCTCAGGGCGACGAGCTCCTTGCGGCCATCAGCACGCACCCCGATCATCACCAACAGGCAGAGCTTTTCCTGGTCGAGGCGGACCTTGAGGTGGATGCCGTCGACCCACAGGTAGACGTAGTCGGTACCGGAGAGATCCCGGCCGGCGAAGGTCTTGGCTTCGTCCTGCCACTGTGTCGTAAGCCGGGTGATCGTCGTGGCTGACAAACCGGCACCAGAGCCCAGGAACTGCTCCAAGGCAGGCCCAAAGTCACTGGTCGATAGGCCGTGCAGGTACAGCAGCGGCAGGACCTCGCTCATCTGCGGGGACTTGCGCGCCCAGGCCGGCAGGATCACCGAGGAGAACCGTTGCCGCTCACCAGAATCGGGGTCGACACGGCGGTCGTTGACCCGCGGTGCTGTGACCTCGACCCGCGCCGGCCGCGGTCAGTGGCCGGACCCCGTGAACTGGTCCACAGCGAACAAGAGTCGTTCATTGGTGGGTACAGGTGGCAGCGTAGCGGGCCGGGGGCTGGTAGCCCAGTGACGAATGCCGGCGATGGTGGTTGTACTCGTGTTTCCAGTCGCTGATGACCAGCCGGGCCTGGGCCAGTGACCAGAAGCTGTTGATGTTCAAGCATTCGTCGCGGATGCGGGAATTGAATGATTCGACATAGCCGTTCCGCCACGGCTGGCCGGGTGGGATGAAATGCAGCCCGACCTGCCCGGCGGCCCAGTCGGCCATTGCGCTGCAGGCTAATTCGGGGCCGTTGTCACAGCGCAGCGCCGCTGGATAAGTGCCGCGCTGGCCCGCCAGACGGTCGAGCTCGGCGATCAGGTGCTCGCCGGTGATACCGCGCTCGACCATCCCACCGAGGCATTCGCGGGTGTGCTCGTCGACGATGGAGACGATCTTGATCGGCCGGCCGTCAGTGGTGGAGTCGAACTGGAAGTCTGTCGCCCACACCCGGTTGGGCGCATCGGCGGTAGGAACGTCAGCGACGGTGGAGTTGCCGTGGCGTTTGCGCCGTCGGCGCTGCGGCACTCGGAGGCCTTCTTCGCGCCAAAGGCGTTGCACCTTTTTGTGATTGATTGCCCAGCCTTCCGCGCGGGCGTCGTGATATGCAGGCCGGAACCCACGTCGTGGGTGGTCCTTGGCGTACTGGCGAAGCCAGTCCCGCAGCGACGCATCAGGATCCTCGGGCGTGACCGAAACTGGTTCGTGGCGTTGGGTGGCGCGGTGTTGCCCGGTGACGCGGCAGGCGAACCGTTCGCTGACCCCCAGCACGCGCTGCAGGTGACGAACGGCTGCCCGCTGGCGTTCCGGGCCTAGAAGTTTCCCTTCGCGATCTCCTTGAGCGCGACTTTCTCCAACTCGGCATCAGCCAACAGCCGCTTGAGCGTGGCATTCTCACGTTCGAGGTCCTTAAGCCGCCTGACGTCCTCGGCCTTGAGCCCGCCGAACTGGTTACGCCACCGGTGATAGGTCGCTTCGGAGACACCCAGCTCGCGGCACACCGCCGCAGTGTCTTTTCCCTCAGCCAGCAGCCGATCGGCCGCCATCAACTTGCGCACAATCTGTTCGGGGCTATGCCGCTTTCTCGCTGCCATGATCTTGTCGAGCCTTCCTGCCCACGTCGTGGGCTGCAAGACTCTCATAAGCCATGGATCAACCGATCGGGGTCAGGCCATCAGCACCTCGCGGGCCTGGTGGTAGCCGTTACGCACCACGAGGCGATGACCGTTGTCGTCGAGCTGGTCGGCGAACTGCTCCACATAGGCGGCCACCTCGGCCTTCAGCGCCGCGGCCAGCATCTGCTGGGCACCATCGCGGACGATCTCATCCAACAACGAGCGACGACAACCACCTCGTTGTCGTTGGCGCAACCCGCATCGTGAACTACCGTGAGCAAGGGCGTACCTTCCCGAACCAGCGCGCCAACGCCGGCTCTTGATCAGACCTATGACATTCAGATCATCCTCGGGAAGGTGCGCCCACTTTCACGCCACCTCGCCAAGGCTCATCCACAGGTTCTGATCATTGCTCTTGTGCTGTCGGCTATGTGCGTGACTTTGATCGAGTTGCCAGACCTCGGATCTTGGAGCATCTCATCCTCACGGATCTCCGACAGCGGCACCCGCTCTACTGCATGTTCCGAAACTCATGCCTCTCGGATCGTCGTGGCAGGTCGGCTGCGTCGACCCTTTCCGGGGATCGTCCCGGCGATCACCGAACCCAGGCGCGATCGCAGGTGCTCTGAGCCATGAGTAGCCGACCGGCCCTCTGGTAGCAGCGGTACGCTCGTCAAATCCCTCGAACTAGGAAAGGTGGAGGGATGCCAATGCCGAGACCCCCGGGCGCTTCCGCGGCGGCCCGAATCGCGTTCGGTTAAATGTGGCGATCCACGAGCAGCTTCTCGCCGCCGTCGACGGCCGGCGCGGGATAGAAGCCACCGACTGTCTGTGCGACGCTTGCGTGGCCCTCCTCGAGGTTGACGCGGCGGCGATTTCGCTCGTCTTCGACGGCGCGAGCAGCGGCACACTGGGATCCAGCAGCCTGGCGGCGCGCCTGTACGACGAATTGCAGTTCACGCTCGGCGAGGGACCGTGCCTGGACTCTGTCACGCGGCGGATTCCTATTCTGGTCGTCGACCTTGCCGACCCCGACGAGGGTCGGTGGACCGCCTACCGGCCCGCCATGCTGGCTTACGGTGTCAGAAGCGTTTATGCGATACCGGTCGTCGTGGCCGGCGAATTTGTCGGCGCCCTCGACCTGTTCCGTGCGCAGCCGGGCCCGCTGCCGGGCGAGGATTTGGTCGGCGCGGTCGCCGTCGCGGAGCTTGCAGGCATCCCGCTCCTGGACCTCCTGGACGCCGACCTGCAGGCAGCCGTTGCTGACCCCACGAGCAATGCCTGGGCCGAACTCAACACGCTGAGCCGCTCAGAGGTCAGCCAGGCCACCGGAATGCTCGTCGCCCAGCTGGAGGTTGAGCCGGCCGAGGCCCTTGTCCGGCTGCGCGCTCACGCTTACGCCACCGGCCGCAGCGCCACCGACGTCGCCCGCGACATCCTCGAGCGCCGACTGAAGCTCGAGGCCGACTGATGCGGGCTCGCATAGGCAGGAACGGTCCGGAACGGAGGCTCTGTGACTGACACTCCTCGTGAAACCCGCGTGCTGGACGCCGTCGTCTCGCTCGTCGACAGCCTGCTCGGCGACTTCGACGTCGTCGACCTGCTGACCGATCTCGCCGAGCGATGTGCTGAGCTGCTCGACATCGAGGCCGCGGGATTTCTGCTCGCCGCGACCCGCTGCACCAGCTCCGGCTGCTGGCCGCCACCTCAGAGCAGGCCCGTGAACTCGAGCTCTTCCAGCTGCAAGCCGACGAAGGCCCATGCGTGGACTGCTACGCCACGGGTCGACCGGTTTCGGTCGCCGACGTCCAACGGCTAGCAGGGCGGTGGCCGCGGTTTGTTCCCGCCGCGATCGGGGCGGGCTTCGCCTCCGTACACGCCGTCCCGATGCGCGCTGCCGGCATCGTGTTGGGCGCGCTCGGTTTGTTCGGCACTCGCCCGGGCGAGCTCAACGAGGCCGACCTGCTCGTCGGCCAGACCCTGACTCACATCGCATGCGTCGCGATCCTGTAGGAACACCCGCCCACACCCTCGACCGTCATGCCGCAACTACGCTCCGCACTGACCAGCCGCGTCATCATCGAGCAGGCCAAGGGCTTCCTCCGGGAAATGCTGGGTGTGTCCGTGGAGGAGGCGTTCCATCTGTTGCGCACCTACGCGCAGGCCAAAGGCCGACACTTGACCGACGTCGCCCGCAGATTGATGACTGATCGGGATTCCCGCCCGATACTGCTGGCAGAGTTGACCGAACTCGCGGCCGCGCCGCCACGATAACGGGTTCAGCGATGCCATGCGCGGGCGCGTCGCACGGCCTCTTCGACCAGCCGTTCGGCGGCGACGTTCAGCTTCATGTTCTCGGTCTGGCTGATATGGGCGAGCCGGCCGAAGGCCTCCTCAGCGGTGCTGCCCGACCTGCTACGGATGATGCCGATCGCCTGATCGATCACTGCGCGGCTGTCCAACGCGCGCTGCAAGCGCGTCGTCCGTTCCTGGGCGTTGGCTAGCAACTGCGCGTTGTGCACCGATACTGCGGCGGGTTTGGCGAACTGGGAGCCCAACCGCACCGCGTGCTCGCCGAAGGTGTCGCGGTTTTTGGCATAGGCATTGATCGCCCCGATCACCTGGTCGCCAACGATCAACGGGAGCGCAGCTAGCGCGGAGTGCACGCGCATCCGGGCTACCCGGCCGCCGAAGTGCGGCCAACGGCTGTCACTGCCCAGGGATCCGCTCACTGCGGGGCGCCGCGACTGCATGCACGTTATGCATGGCCCCTCGTGCAGTTCGTCGTACTGAACTGTGTCGATCTCGTGGACAAGTACTGCTGTCGCCGCCCAGGTCTGGACGCTGGAGATGCCGTATCGAGGGTCGATCAATGCGACACCCACACCGTCTGCGCCGGGAACCGCCTGGGCTGCGAATTCCGCCACGTCCCGCAAAAGTTCGATCACTCCTTGGGCGCCGGCCACAATCCCGGACACTCCGCGGAGCCCGGCATACAATTCGGCCTCGTCTGCTTCCCGTTGGGTGAGGGAGGGTTCGGATTGTGCCGGCGCTTTGCGACCGGGCTGGGCGTCGAAGTCGGTCAATATCGCCTCCGCCGACAAACTTACTCTTCGCCGCGTCCCGAGAGTCAGCCGACGAGGGTCAGCGTGTGGACCCGTCGAAGCTTCCCCGACGGCGTCTTCGGGATCATTCCCGGCTCGAGCACCACCACATTGCGAGGCCGGACGTCGACCTCGGCGACCACCTCGTGCGCCACCTGATGCTCGATGCGGCGCACCTCGGCCGGGTCCTGCCAGTTATTGGACTCCACCGCGACAGCGAACGTCTCCCGCGACCGTCCGGCATCCAGGCGCACCGCCACGGCACAGCCGGGCCGGACCCCGGGAACGCGCCCGGCGGCACGTTCGATGTCGGTGGGGTAGACGTTGCGGCCGGCCATGATGATGACGTCCTTGACGCGGCCGCAGACGACGAGGTGTCCGGTCTCGGTGAGGTAGCCCAAATCGCCGGTGTCATACCAACCCTGGTCGTCTAGAGCCGCGACGAAACCGCCCATCGTCACGTAACCGGCCGTCACCGGTTCGCCGCGCACCTGAATGACGCCGACGCCCCGCGCGGACAGGATGTTGCCATCGTCGTCGACGATGCGCGCTTCCAGCCCCTTCAGCGGGCGGCCAAGCGTTGTCAGTCGCCGGGTTTTGCCCTTGGCCGCCGGAACGGCTCGGTGGAGCACGGCGAGTAGGTCGGCGTCGACCTCGTCGATCATCAGGCCCGCGCCGCACTCGGAGAACGACACCGCCACGGTCGTCTCGGCCATGCCGTACGCGGGCAGGATCGCCTCCGGACGTAACCCGAACGGTTTGCCCGCTTCGCAAAAGTCTTCGACGTCGGCCGGTTCAACTTGTTCGGCGCCCGACAGCGCCCACCGCAGGCTGGACAGGTCGAATTGGCCAGGCTGGGCCAGCTTACGAAGGCGTTTGGCGAACAGCGTGTAGGCGAAATTCGGCGCGGCGGTCATCGTGCCCTTGTACTTGTCGATGAGCTTGGCCCACAGCAACGTGTCGCGCAGGAAGTCCATCGGAGTGACCTTGACTAGCTCTGCGCCGAAATACATTGGCACGGTTAAGAAACCGGTCATACCCATGTCGTGGAACAGTGGCAGCCAGCTCACGATCACGTCGGTATCGATGTCGACTTCTGCGCCGATGAACATTGCTTCGGCGTTGGAAACGACATTGCGGTGCGAAACCTGGACGGCCTTGGGCGACCCGGTAGAACCAGACGTCAACTGCAGCAGCGCAACGTCGTCTTCGTCGGTCCGGACCGGATCGATCGGCCGGCTGCCGAGCAGCTGCTCGATTGTCAGCACTCGCGTACCCAGCTGGGCCAGAAGTGGGGCCGCGGCCATGAACGGGTCCGAGATGACGACCGTTTTGGCGCCGATCATCTTGATGACGGCGGCGGTTTCCTCGGCCCAGCGTCCAAGATCGGTGCGTGGTGTGGGCTGTTGGAGCATGGTGAGGCTGGCGCCGCGCATCCAGATTCCCTGCCCGGCAGGCGCGATCTCGGCTGGAGCACCTGCCAGCACCGGGACCGCATTGCCGTGGTCGACGCCCGCGGCGGCCAGGCCACCGGCGATCCGACGGGCGCGCTCATGCACCTCGCCCCAGGTGTGTCGGACGGGACGATTCGGCTCCCCGGTAACCAGACCCTTCGAACTGGACTGGGCGGTGTCATACATGGTTTCGGTGAATCTACTCAAGGCCATTCCTTTGGCTCCGGCGCAGCGGTTGGTGTCCGGCCGTGCGCCGGTGTCTAACTGCGGACCCGCGCGACCGGATGAAGCCGTGCGTCGGTGTTGCGGCGCCAAACTGTCATCGAAATTCGGAGTGCGCCGGCACTTCTGATGCTGGCGCGCTGGGAGTGCCGTCCGCCGGGTAATGAGGTGGACGATGACTGCAGCGGCAGAGCGTGCGTGCCCTCCTCACGCACACCACAGATGTTTCGTCGCTCCGATCGAAGCGCGGTCTCGAGCATTCAGACACACTGACGGTACATACTTGCGGGCAATCAGCCTGCGGGGCGCGCCGATGTCGCGGACGGGGGATAGCGACCAAAGCTTGACCACCGGACTCCGTCAGGGGGCAGTCCGAAGAACAACCCTTTGACCGTCGAATTAACCGGGTGTGCAGTGACGTTACGGCGGGGATCTCGTAACAGATCGCCGCCGGACGCTTCCGGAGGCTGCGCAATCAACCGTGACAAACCGTACCGCAGGGCGCTCGGAAATTGCTGAGCGCGGTGACCGGCCCGTACTGCCACGCGGGCCCAATCACCATCGCCGATACACCGCACTCGGCGGGGACAAGTAGCCCGGGTTCTATAAGAGGCGTAGCGTTGTTGGTGCTGAGTCCATCAGCCAGTCGGGAAGCAAGGTTTGGTAGTACGCCGCGGAAACTTGATGAGCGTCTGCTCGCGCCGCACATTCCAATGTCCACCCGTTTCGTTCCGGGACAGCATGCGGATGTCGCTCATTTGCCCGCAACTCGGAGGACCACCACACGAACCGGTAACCATCTGCGCCTGAAATCCGCATTCGGGAGTTTTGGCGCATCAACGACGTAGCCGGGCTTCGCCTGTCGATGAGGCGCTGGCCGGGTGGCTTGCCGCAGCGGCTGCGCTGGTTCCGAGGTCTTCGTCGCCGATGAGCGCCGAGAACCCGACATACAAGCTCGACGAAAGAGAGCAAAACGATGGCGATTACCGACGTTCCGGCTTTCGTTCACCTGACCGACGCCGACATCGAGAATCTGGCCGCTGAGCTGGACGCGATCCGGCTGGACATCGAGGATTCCCGTGGCGCGCGCGACGCGCGCTACATCCGCCGCACCATCGGCGCGCAACGCGCCCTGGAGATAGTCGGCCGGCTCATGTTGGCCGGCGGCTCGAAACGCTCGGCGTGGTGGGCGGGAACGGTGACCTTGGGTCTGGCCAAGATCATCGAGAACATGGAGATCGGCCACAACGTCATGCACGGCCAGTGGAATTGGATGAACGATCCTGAGATTCATTCCACGACGTGGGAGTGGGACATGACCGCGGCGTCAAAACACTGGATTTCCTCCCACAACTTTCAGCACCACAAGTACACCAACATCCTCGGCATGGATGACGATGTGGGCTATTACATCCTGCGAGTCACACGCGACCAGCGCTGGGAGCCGTTCAACCTCGGCAACCTGCTGTTCAACGCCATCCTCGCGCTTGGGTTCGAGTGGGGAATTGGCTTGCAGACCGTCGATTTCGAGAAGATCTTGAAGGCCGGCCCGGAGCGCGACCTCACTCTTCAGCGGACACGTGAATTCTCAGTCAAAGCCGGCAGGCAGGTGTTCAAGGACTACGTCGCGTTCCCTACGCTCACCGCGCTGGCGCCGGCCGCCACCTACAAATCGACGCTGAAGGCCAATGTGGTGGCCAACGTGATCTGCAACGTGTGGGCCAACGCGGTGATCTTCTGCGGGCATTTCCCCGATGGCGCAGAGAAATTCACGAAGACCGACATGATCGGCGAAACCCGGGGCCAATGGTATCTGCGCCAGATGCTGGGCAGCGCCAACTTTGATGCCGGGCCGGCGCTGCGGTTCATGAGCGGCAACCTATGCCACCAGATCGAGCATCACCTCTACCCCGATCTGCCCAGCAACCGGCTGCACGAGATCTCGGTGCGGGTGCGCGAGGTCTGCGACAAATACGACCTCCCCTACACCACGGGTCCGTTCCTGATGCAGTACGGCAAGGCGTGGCGCACCATTGCCAAACTGTCGTTGCCGGACCGCTACTTGCGCGACACAGCCGACGACGCTCCGGAGACCCGCAGCGAGCGGATGTTTACCGATTTGGGGCCAGGTTTCGCCGGCATTGACCTAGGGACAGGGCGCCGTCGCGGACTCAAGACAGCAATCGCAGCGATCACAGCTGGCGTCGCGAAGCGCGCCCCTTACTGACATCGCCATCCGGCGCTGAAGGCCACCGCGGCGCCGTTCTTCGGGTGCCGTTCCCAGACCGCCCGACGGGCTATGGGCACGGCCTGAGCACGCGGACCATCGGCTGTTAGGTCTGTGACCATTGGCCCTATGGGCTGACCGCCGGCGGCGGTTAGTGTCGGGTTGGTATAGCGAGCGAAAAACGAAACAGATTGGGGAGATTGGGATTATGACCCAAAGCGCTGAGAAGAAGACGGTGGCGCCTCGAGCGCTGGAATTGGTCGATGAGGTGCGTGATTCGGCAAAGGCCGGACAGGAGGCCGCAAGCAAGGCTTTGCGCAAGTTCCGTGACACTGTCGATCAAGCTCTTCCTGAGTCCGTAGAACCCTTGCGCAAGAAAATCGTCGACGCCGCCATCGAATTGGCCGGCCAGCTCGTCAACGTGCAGTACAAGTTCCACCGCAGCATTGTGCACAGCGCGGACCGGGTGCTGAGCAAGTCAGACTATGAGAAGGAATAAGCGACCGCCACGTGCACGGCATTGCCACGATCGGGCGTGTTGTCGCTGGCTTAACTAAGCAGCAGGCCGCGCCGCCGCTACCGTGCAAAGGAAAGACGTTGCACCTTAGCTCTTTTCGGTGCAAAGTAGCGCATCGGTGGCCGCGGCGCGGCGGGCTGCCTTGACGTTCTTGTCGGCGCGCTTCTCCTTCAATGACTTTCCGGATTTCTTGCTCATGGCTCGTCGAGGAGACTTATCGGACATCGCCGGCCCCTTCGTTATGGGGGCCTGGTCGGTCCCGATTCTGCGACTGTACCCCACGGCGGGGATCTTCGGGCGTCGTGGCGACGCCTTGGCGGGTGTATCCTCAAAGGAGTTGGAAATCCAGGCAGTCCGGACTGAGTCAGTCATACGACGCTGATCGCACCGAGCAACCGCTCATGCCGGGCACGCAGGTGGCCACCTTTAGTTGGGATTACCTTGAGCGCCTTGCTTGAATTTCTATGTTTGACGGATTGCCCTGGGCGACAGGAGATTTCCGACGCCACGAGTTTCGGCATTCTGGGTACGTATCCACCGACATCGTCCAGGCTGGCGACGTTCAGCGCCGCTCTGGCCGACGGGTTGAGCACCAATGGCGCCGAGGTCGGCGTCGTTCGAGTGTCCGACGGCCCGCCGTCCTCGAGCACCCGCGTCATCGGAGAGCTGGTCAACGGCTCAGTGGCATCCGTCGCAGCATGCGCCGAGTTGTTGAACCAGAGCGACGTCGCCGTCATCCAGCATGCGTGCGGTAGCTACGGAGGCGTCGATGGCGCCGAAGTCGTGGGCATCATCCACCGACTGCGCGTCCCGTCGATCTTGGTCGCTCACACTGTCCCAAAAAACCCGACGCCACACCAGCGTTCGCTTCTCGAGCTGCTCGCCGCCCGAGCCGACCAGGTGGTCGTGATGTCCGAGGCGGCCAGCCGACGGCTACGCCGGGGCTTCGACATCGCCGGCCGCAAAGTCACCACCATCCCATACGGCGCGACCGTCCCGACGAAGGCATCCTGCATGCGGAGCGGTCGACCTATCCTGTTGACCCAGGGCCTGCTGGGTCCGGGCAGGGCATCGAGCGGGTGATCGAGACCATGAGGTCGCTCAATGATCTGCCCGGCCGGCCGCGGTACCTGGTTGCGGGCAGAACGCACCCGAAGGTGCTGGCCGCCGATGGCGAGGCGTACCGGAATGCCCGAATAGATCAGGCACTGCGCAGCGATGTCGCGGATTCGGTGTGCTTTGACACGGATTGCCGCAACGTTCCGATGCTCAGCGCCCTCTTCCAGTCCGCGGCGGTTGTGGTCGTGCCCTACGACTCGACCGATCAGGTGAGCTCCAGTGCTCTGGTCGACGCCATCGCGAGCGGCCGCCCGGTCGTGGCCACCGCGTTCCCGCATGCCGTCGAGCTGCTCGCCAGTGGCGCCGGCATCGTCGTCGCGCATGACGATCCGGATGCGCTGGCTTGTGCCCTGCGCCGGGTGCTGACCGAGCCGCGCCTCGCCGGTGCGATGGCGGCCGAGGCCAGGAGATTAGCGCCCGAGATGGCCTGGCCAACGGTCGCGCGTGCGTATCTGCGGCTGGCGCATCGGGTCCTGGCGCAGCGACGGGCACGGGCATGAGCACTACGTCACCGGCGCCGATTTTCGATCACCTGCTGCGGCTGACCGACCGTCGTGGCACATTGGTGCACGCGCGGCTCGCCGAACCCCTGCCCCAGCACGGTTACTGCACCGATGACGTGGCGCGGGTGCTTGTTGTCGCCACCCGAGATCATGGCCCCGACCGAATACTGAACGGTTTGGCCGGTGTTGCGTTGCGGTTCTTAAACGACGCACAGGCTCTCACTGGCGCATGCCGCAATCGGATGGACAGCACTGGAAGTTGGGCCGACGAGCCGACCCTCGAGGACGCCTGGGGGCGGTGCATCTGGGGTCTGGGAACCGCAGCCGCGCACAGTAATGTCGGCTGGGCCCGCCAGTCGGCCATCATGCAGTTCGAGCGTGCCGCCCAGGAGCGCTCGGTATTACCGCGGGCGATGGCGTTCGCTGCACTCGGTGCTGCCGAACTTCTCGTCTTCGACCCAACACACCGCGCGGCTCGCGCACTGCTCACCGACTATGCCTCGTCGGTGCCTGCACCGAACAAAGACCTGGGGTGGCCGTGGCCCGAGCCCCGACTGACCTATGCCAACGCCGTTGTGCCCGAGGCGATGATCGCTGCCGGTGTCGCGCTTGCCGACGCGACGCTGCGACAGCGAGGTTTGGAACTGTTGGCGTGGCTGGTCGCATTCGAAACGGCAGACGGCCATCTGTCGCCCACCCCCGCCGGGGGCAGCGGTGCCGAGGACACCCGACCCGGATTCGACCAGCGGCCCACCGAGGTGTCCACGCTCGCCGATGCGTGCGCGCGCGCCGCCGCCGTTGATACCGACCCGATCTGGCCGGCCAGCATCGAGGCCGCAGCCGCCTGGTTCATGGGAGACAACGACGCGGGGGAGCCGATGTGGGACCCGGATACAGGTGGCGGATACGACGGTTTGCGCTCCGACGGCGTGGACAACAACCAGGGCGCGGAGGCGACCCTGGCGGTGATCTCGACTTTGCAGCATGCTCGACGTTTACTGCTGTGCCGCAATGACTTCGAATAGGGTTGCGCTCGCAATACGTAGCCACGCGACGGCTCGCGGCCGACCGGACCGGACGGACTCTGAGCTTTTCGGACCGGTCTGTTGCTAAATGCTCTGTTGCTCAACATCTTCGAGTGATGACCGCATGACGTTCGCTCATGCAAACGCGAGTCGATGAACCGGCGCCGACGCAGCAAATCGGTGACCGCTAGTTCATAGCCCGACTCGAGGCACGTCAACCAACCCGGGGTCGGGACAGCCCTTTGTGGCATGTAAAACCCGAGAGCCGACAAATAACAGAATCTCGTCGACCAAGAGGGCGATACCCGGTCAGCCCCAGGAGTTTTCGTGCGGAGTTAACGGTGCCGATTGTTCCGAACTCCCAAACCCTGAGGCGCATTTGCGCACGAGTTGCCGCAACTCTCCCGCATTCATCGGTTCTGATGAAGTGCAAACCTCACCCATAAGGTGGCGGGCCTCCTCCGTAGAGCTCGAAGGCGATAGCACGAACAGCACCGCGTCGCGAGAATGCGTACCCACTAGATAGATGGTGTCGCTGAAAATCAGGCGGTATGGATTGAGTGAAACCATCTCATTGTGGCGCCTAATTCGTGTAGGCGCGGGCAACCACACGCTCGGGTCGTAAACGACTCGGCGCACGGTGCCAATCCATAAACCGAATACAGCAAGTAGGTCGGGTAGCTCTGAGCTCAGGTTCAAGCTCTTTGGCCACCAGGCGCCGTCTACGGCGGCGCTTGTATCGTCGCGTCCACATAGCGCTAATCGGGTCATGCTTGAAGGGACGGGGGAAGGACGCGCCACGTGACGCTCCGATCTACTAATTCAGCTATCGCAGATGGCTACCGAAGGGGCGGCACTCGACAAATCCACGATGTCTGCAGCATAGCCTCGTTGCCGGTGTGACGACGTACGAAACCGGGAGCGGCGATGCAACAAATGAGGTTCTCAATCGGCGAGTGGCAGTCTCTGGAGCGGCGCGTGAAGGCCAAATCGGCTGAGCTTTGTTGATTCGCAGTGGTTTTGCGCGATGACTGCCTGCATGGGTCTATACGCGGGTTTCCGTTTCTTTCGCGCTGTTCATAAGGAGGCCCGCGACGGTCGAGGCATTGTTTGGGCCGGCTGCGGTCATCATGATCGTGTGTGCCCGGTCTGGGTCGGCGTGCGGGGAAACTACCAATAGGACGATTTTGTCGCGATTGAGCCCAAGAACTTCGACGGTGTTGACCGGCTGGAGACGATAGCCGTCGAGTCGTACCGTTCGTCCCCCTGTCGCCAATTTTGCGGGCGCCTTTGCCCATTCGTTAATGTTGTAGATCACGCGGCCAATCGGCCCGAGTCGAACTGACAGCACCGACAGCAGATCCGGTAGCTCCGCCGTGAGGTCCGCACTGTGGGGCCACCACGCACCGTCGACATATCCGCTCTGGGGCGCCTTGGGCTTTAGCCTCAAGCGGGGTGTGTGGGTCGGTGGGGTATGCCGGTGCCCGGCATTCATGTGGTCGTTTTTCAGCGTCATAGCGACGCTCCCGTCTTGACCGCGATACCGGCCAAATCATTCGGATCGGCGACGACATGGCTTTGGACAGTCAGGTACGAAATATCGCCGATGATTCCCACACTACTCGGATGGTCCAGGAACCACGGCATATTGATCGTCGCGATCAGCCGGTCTGGCGTTCTCAGCGGATGGAAACGAGTTGGTCGATCGAATCCCAGGGTAAGTCGCCGTCAACGACGGCGGTCACCGCCAGCTGGTTCAGCGTGATCGCGCCTCTGTGATTGTCGAGGAAGGCCGTATCGGAGGCGTCACGACCCGTAGCTATGCGGACCAGGGTTTGCCGCGGCGCTAGCAACGTCGCATCGACCACCCGCCATTGCCCGTCGACAAAGGCCTCGGCCACCGCGTGAAAGTCCATCGGGTGCACCCCCGGTGCGTACACCGACACCAGGCGGGCCGGGACGTTGACCGCACGCAGCAGCGCCACCACCAGATGCGCGTAGTCGCGGCACACACCTGCACCGGAGAGCAGGGTTTCCACGGCCCCGTCGATCGGATCGCTTGATCCGGGCACATAGCTCAGCCTGGTGCCCACCCACGAGCTCACATTCTCCAGCAACGTCGCCGAATCACCGTAGGTGCCGAATTCGGTTGCAGCGAAACCGTAGAACTTATCGGCCTCGGCGTAGCGGCTGGGTCGCAGATACATCGACTGGTCGTATTCGGTCACCGGTGCCGGATCGGTTTGACCCACGATCGTCGCCGCGTAGTCGACTTTCAGTGTGCCCACCCCTGCGTCGAACTTGTGGATACGGTTGCCATGTACACCGCTGACTTCCAAGGGCTGGACGGGCCGTCCGTCCAAGAGGAAGCGCAGCGACTCCAAGACCTCGGCGCGCGGATGCGGGGCAACAGCAATCTGAAACTCCAGCGTCGTGGGTGCGGTGATTTCGACTTCGATTTCGGCGCCCACTTCGCGTCTCATGGCGTGATCATGCGCCAGTCGTTCCGGATCCGCCAGCCGTGCGGCGGCGCCGGGTCGGGATGGCGTGCTCCCCTGCACACGCGTCCGCCAGGCCCGAACCGGGGAACCCTGGCAGCGCCACGATGCTGAAATCGTCGGTGCCATCCCAGTGGATCGTCAGCGCGTCCGCCCCTCCCGAGATCATCGTTGCGGTGTAACACCGCCGGCAGTGGTCCACGTTCAATCTTCTATCTTCGCCGCATATGGCATACCCCTGGGAGTCAGCGACCGATTTGAGCAGGCTGCGTTCGTAGTCTGTTGCTAGATGGCCGTTGGTGCGCAACTGTGGTGTTAAGCAGTCAGCACCAGGCCGGCCGCCGTCGAATCTTCGCTGTGTGCACAAACACAGCACGGCTCTTCGTTGAGCCGGTAATTGGCGCGGAGCCTCGGTCTTGATTCCCCCTCGCCGGGCCAGTCACGAACTGCAGGAACTACTCGATCCATGTCCCGTTGGCCTGACGTTGCAGGAACAGGGCCGGCAGCGCGTTGATTGATGTTGGCGGCCCTTTGTTCCAGCCCGGATTGGGGTAGGGTGACAACACATCGGCGGTATTCCGTTTGTGATCGTTCTGGGTCATGTCGTCGCCGATTCGAATAATTGGCCAGTATCGCGGTCAAGGCGGGAGCGTCGCGATGACGCGAGGGCAAGCTGGCGACAGCTCGAGGTGGGACGCCACCCGGGGCGTCCGTACGCCGCGGTTTCGGTTGAAACCCACGGCGCATGCCAGCGGTTATGTGGATGGTGCATGGTGGCCGCGCAGTGATGACCTGATGACGGAGCTGCCAGGTCTGATCGCGGTTCTGTCGATCCGCCTGGGCGCGATCAGTTGTGTGATGTACAACAACACCGAATGGAGAATAACGCCCGACGAACTTCTGAGCGGCGGACGTGTGGTTCAACTTGACGGATGCCACGGCCAGCCGCCCAACACGGTCGAAGTCCTTGCTTCCAAAGGCAATAAGCTTGTCTTGCTGGTTGTCCCATATCACATCGACCCTGATCAAGCGCACGGGATTGTGATGGCAGCCGCAGCACCGGGCGACGCGTCAAACGTCGATACCCTGCTCATGATCAGCGTGAAAGACCGGGAAAGCCGCACAAAGAGGGACGCCGCGCGGGAGCGCTGGGATTCGCAATGCAGGGCGAAACAGCGGATAGTCGGGATCGATCCTCGACCCTGGGGCAGGTCTTCCGGTCGTCTTCCCTCTGCGGCCATCGCGCCTCCATCGCGCCCTGGCTTAGGGACGACGCGACTATGACAAGTGGCGGCGACCCAGTGTTCAAAGCCTTCAGCGACTTCGGTTTCGACGACATCCCCGCCGAGGCAGCAGTTTCGCGACGCATGCTTCGGCGACTCGCGGACATTGACAATTCGACAACCCCGGCCCGACTACCGCGGCTGCGCGGGCCGCCTTGGCGTCCAGCGTCGTCGCACATGCCGTGGTCGAACTCGAGAATCAACTCATCGAATTGAACCAACTGGCACAAGTGAAGTAAA
Organism: Mycobacterium timonense; assembly: GCF_025821985.1. Lineage (NCBI taxonomy): Bacteria > Bacillati > Actinomycetota > Actinomycetes > Mycobacteriales > Mycobacteriaceae > Mycobacterium > Mycobacterium timonense. The sequence continues at coordinate 192,284 of NZ_JACKSY010000097.1, forward strand.
CAACTCGTCACCGACGAAGAACGCACCGCTGGGTGGAGTGATGCTGTTCGCATCACCGTTGGCCCGTGTTGGTAGAGGTTGTGGCTCAAGAGGTTTCGTTGCAAGAAGGGGTGCGTTGATGGTTATGCGATTGTCGGGGTCCGATGCGCTGTCGCTGCACACACAGAGCTCGAAAATGCCGGCGCACACGGTTGCGCTGGTCATCCTCGGCGGGTCCGATCAGCTCAGCCACCAGCGGCTACACCAACTGGTGGCCGCGTCGCTGCCGCAGCTGGCGCGATTTCGCAGCCGACTACCCTGGGCTGGCGAGCCGCCGCGACGATGACCACCACCATGGTCCTCGACGCCATCGAGCAGGCCATCTGGACCCGCCAACAAGAAGGGGTGCAGTCAATACACGTCGATCAGGTTCAGCGAGCGGCTTGCCGAGGCCGGCATCCAGCCCTCGGTCGGGGCGGTCGGCAGCTCCTATGACAACGCGCTCGCCGAGACAATCAACGGTCTGTACAAGACCGAGCTGATCAAACCCCGCAAGCCCTGGCGCACGGTCGATGACGTCGAACGGGCCACCGCACGGTGGGTCCACTGGTTCAACCACAGCCGCCTCTACCAATACTGCGGCGACATCCCACCAATCGAACTGGAGACGGCCTATTACGCTCAACAACGAAGACCAGCCGCCAGCTGAGTCCTCAAATCAGAAAGTCTCCGGACTTACAGGCGATTCAGACCCGTCGTGCACAATGACGAGGTGAGCGCAGCCTGACGCTCACCGGACCGCCACCGAAGTTCCACGGAACCTGGGACATCCTTTACGTCGCTATGTTGTGTGCCCTCGATGGCAGCGCCAATACCGTTGGTGTACAACACATTTACGATTGCTGAATGGGAACCCCCAATGGCCAACTGCTGTTGTAGATCAATTCCTCGCCCGCCGAGGCGAAACATCGCGCGTTTGGAATTGGATCTGTAGCTAAATGACATTGGTTGAGAATTTAATGACATTTAGGTGACATCGGAACTGAGATGCTGACATTTTTTTGAGAACCTACAGGACAAACAAACAATCAGCGCGCCATGTTGGCGAAGCGCGATAGATGCAGCTGGTGCGCGACGGTCACCGTCTTGGTCGGGCCGTTACGGTGTTTGGCCAGAATGAAATCCGCCTCTCCCCCGCGCGGATCATCCCGCTCGAACGCGTCGGGCCGATTCAACAGGATCACCATGTCCGCATCCTGCTCCAGCGATCCCGACTCGCGAAGGTCGGACAGCATCGGCTTCTTGTCGGTGCGCTGCTCGGGACCGCGGTTCAGCTGGCTGATCGCCACGACGGGCACCTCGAGTTCCTTGGCCAAAAGCTTGAGCTGACGGGAGAATTCGGAGACCTCGAGCTGGCGTGACTCCACTTTCTTTCCCGACGACATCAGCTGCAGGTAGTCGACCACCACCAGCCGCAGGTCGGCCTTCTGCCGAAGCCGGCGCGCCTTGGCGCGGATCTCCATCATCGTCAAGTTCGGCGAATCGTCGATATACAGTGGCGCCTCGCTGATTTCGCTCATCCGCCGCGCCAACCGCGTCCAGTCCTCGTCGCTCATGCGACCGGAACGCATGTCCGAGAGTTTGATTTTCGCCTCCGCCGACAACAGCCGCATCACGATCTCGGACTTGCTCATCTCCAGCGAGAAAATAACGCTGGCCATCCGGTGCTTGATCGAACACGACCGCAAAAAGTCGAGACCGAGGGTGGAGTTATGCGTGGGCACCATCGCCCTGCTCGCCAGATACATATGGCTGTCGTTGTCCACCTCGACGCAGCGCACGGCCACCGACTCGATCGGGCGGACGTCCACGATAAAGCGCGACCCACAGCGTGAGGTGCCCGTTATGGCCCGGCGCTCCTTGTGCGCTATGGCCTTTCGCTCCAACGCGAACACTCTGTCTTCGGTGGAAAAGGTCAGGGTGTAGGCGATGCTCGACGTTTCGGAGCGGCCCTGGACACGTTTGGTCGAGGTTTGGCAGCGATAGCCGAGGCTCACAATAAGTTCGTTGACATCACGCACCAACCGTTGGTTGGTAACCGAAAATTGGACGGCGCCGCCGGCCGTCACGGTTCCGTCGGTGTCGAGTAAGCCGGCGAGCAAGGCACGCCGCTGCGCCTCGGACCCCCGCAGATATTCCGTCGGGATGTGCTTGTTGCCGAGCACGCCGATGGTGCGCAGCCGCGCCTGCAACGTCCCCACGGTGGAGTGGCACTTCTGGCACAACCGCATTCCTGCCGACGGTCCGCCACAGCGAACGCAGGTCGGGCTCGGCACCGGGTCGGACATGAAGCGCGCGCGACCGCCGCACGAATGCCCACAGGTCCGCACCTGGCTGGTTTGGGGGATAAACGACTTGCCACACACCACGCACCGTGGCAGTGCTTGCTCAGCACCGGGAGGTAAACGCAATTGGTAACGGGACGGGGCGGACCCCGACGGGACCGCGACGACGCCGTCCGCTTCGATCCGCATGATGATTTCGGGATCGGCAGCGGTGATCTGCGCGGCGGCGCTGGTGCCATCTCCGAGCCAGGCACCGAGTGTGTAAGGGGGCACCAGGAATTCGCGGTCCGGGAGGTCGAGCGCGCGCGCATTGACCACACTGTGGTTCAGCCGCCGGTCTTGGGTGGGGCAGCGCAGGGTTTCGGCGATCTCGGCCGTCGTTCGTACCGCCGCAAAGGTGCGCTGATTCTTGTACCGGTTGTAGCCAACGGCCGCTGCCTGCGCCGACTTTCGGGATACGCGTGTTTCGGTCAGCCACTGATGCGCAGCGTCGGCGACGATCACCGTCCCATCAGAAAACTCGACCTCGTAGCATGGCCGTCCCAGCATCACGTCGGTCGCCGCTACCACCCGCGTCGGCCGCCCGTCGTCGCCGAGCAACTCGTCACCGACCGCGACATCGCCCATCGTCGTCCACCCGGTCGGCGTCGGCAGCGGCGTATCCAACGCCAGCGCCTTGCCCACTCCAGGCCTGGCCGCCACGATGATCATCTGACCGGCGTGCAGGCCGTTGGTCACCTCGTCGAGTTCGGTGAAACCGGTCGGCACGCCGCGCGCCACACCACCGTTGGAGGCGATGGCGTCGATCTCGTCCATCGTCGGCTGCAGCAGATCCTCGAGCGGAACGAAATCCTCCGTCGTCCGGCGCTCGGCCACCTCGTAGATCTCGGCCTGTGCGCGATCGACCACCTCGGCCACATCGGCGCCCTCGGCGCCCGCGTAGCCGTACTGCACCACCCGGGTGCCGGCCTCCACCAGGCGGCGCAACAGGGCCTTCTCGGCCACGATCGTCGCGTAGTAGCCCGCGTTCGCCGCGGTCGGCACCGTCGAGATCAGCGTGTGCAGATACGGCGCACCGCCGATGCGGCGCAGCAGATTACGGCGGTCCAGCTCCGCGGCGACGGTCACGGCGTCGGCCGGCTCACCCCGCCCGTACAGGTCCAGGATCGCGTCGTAGACGTTCTGGTGCGCGGGACGGTAGAAGTCGCCGGGCCGCAGCCGTTCCAGCACGTCGGCGATGGCGTCCTTGCTCAGCAGCATGCCGCCCAGCACGGCCTGCTCGGCCGCCAGGTCCTGCGGTGGCTGTCGCCCGAAATCCTCACTGGGCGACGACGAATCCATGCCCGACGTCAAGTCATCGACGACCGCCACGGATTCCCTCCTCCCCTGATCCACGCAATCCGAACATACATTCGACAGTTGACATTGAGCGTAGGTCAAGGTGCTGACATCTTGGCCGTATCGCACCCGCTCGCCCGGCGCCGGGACGACGTTAGACGTTGCTGGCTAGTGGGTGAAGGGGGTGCTGTTCATGAAGCTGTGCATGGTGTGTGCATATCCGTCGACACCTGTGTTGAGCGGGGTGTGGAAAACCTGTGGATTAATGCAAAGGGCAAGGACATCGGCGCAGATACCGGCCATACAACGCCACGAAATCCGTGTGGACAAGAATCTCTACGGCGTGTCGGGCCAGGTTACCGTCCCGGGCGTGTTGGCTTTCCGCCATATTTTCGCTGCGTTACGGCCCGGTAACACGGGCCCGTCCGGAGGGCCCCCCAAATAGTTCGCCAGAAGCCGTGTCCGCGACCGCCCCGGACGGCCCTCGAGCGCAAGCCCGCAGCGCAACGAAACCCGGCGGCGGCCCATCATGGCCACCGCCGGGAATGAGCAAATGCCTGCCGCTTAGCTCTGCGGGACGACCTCGAGCGCGACCTCGACGTCGACCTCGGGGTGCAGGTGCACGGCCACCGGGTGGGTACCAAGAGCCTTGATGTGCGCCTTGGGCAGCCGCACGATCCGTTTGTCCAGGTTGGGGCCGCCGGCCTTCTTGATCGCCGCGACGACGTCGCCGGCGGTCACCGAGCCGAACAGCTTCCCGGAATCCCCGGCCGTCTTCACCGGCAGCGTCACCGGCCCCAGCGCCTCGATCGCGGTCTTGAGCTCGTTGGCGTGGTCGAGGTCGCGCACCGCCTTCGTCTCGCGGGCCCGGCGAATGTCGTCGGCCTGCTTCTGCGCGCCGCGCGAGGCCACGATCGCCAAGCCCCGCGGCAGCAGGAAGTTGCGGCCGTAGCCGTCCTTGACCTCGACAGTGTCGCCGACGGCGCCAAGATGGTCGACGTCAGCCGTCAGAATCAGCTTCATCGTTTCGTACTTTCGGTTGGCCTTCGGTGCTTAACGCGCCGAGGAGGTGAAGGGCAGCAGCGCCACCTCGCGGGCGTTCTTCACCGCGATGGCGATGTCGCGTTGGTGCTGCACGCAATTGCCGGTGACGCGACGCGCACGGATCTTGCCGCGCTCACTGATGTAGGTGCGCAGCAGCGCGGTGTCCTTGTAATCGATCGCTTGATCCTTCTTCGCGCAGAAGACACACTTCCGTGCCTTCACCGGCTTTTCCGGAGCCGGGCGCCGCTTGTTGGACTTGGCCATGTCTGTCTTTCTTTCCGTTTCCTACTGCTGAAAGTTTCTTCTTAGAACGGCGGTTCGTCATCGCCGCCACCGAACGAGCCCGACGCCGACGCACTGCCCCACGGGTCGTCGGCGGGTGCGCTGCTGGCCGGCGCGGACTGCTGGCGGGATCCCCCGCCGAAGCCGCCACCGCCGCCGCCGCTGCGGGAGGCCTTGTTGACCTTGGCGGTGGCATACCGCAACGACGGGCCGATCTCGTCGACCTCGACCTCGACCACGGTGCGCTTCTCGCCCTCCCGGGTCTCGAACGAACGCTGCTTGAGCCGGCCGGTGACAATGACGCGGGATCCCCGGGTGAGGCTCTCCGCGACGTTCTCGGCGGCCTCCCGCCAGATGTTGCACCGCAGGAACAGCGCCTCGCCGTCCTTCCACTCCCCGCTCTGGCGGTCGTAGATGCGCGGCGTCGACGCCACGGTGAAATTCGCGACGGCAGCACCCGACGGCGTGAACCGCAGCTCGGGGTCAGCGGTCAGGTTTCCGACAACGGTGATAGTGGTGTCACCAGCCACAGTTTCCTCCTCGTTCCGCCCTGCTCCGCGCCGCTCCGGTGGTGGATGTCATGAGCGTGTCCTCGCTGAGCCTACGCAGGTGCCTCCCCCGGTGGGCCCGCGGCGCGGCCACGACTGTTAGTGCTTGTCGGTGCGCATCACCTTGGTGCGCAGCACCGACTCGTTGAGGCTGAGCTGGCGGTCGAGCTCGGACACTGTCGCGGGCTCGGCCTTCAGGTCGATGACGACGTAGATGCCTTCGGCGTGCTTGGCGATCTCGTAGGCCAGCCGGCGCCGGCCCCAGATGTCGACCTTTTCGACGGATCCACCGTCCTTGCGGACGACGTTGAGGAACGTCTCCAAGGACGGGGCAACGGTGCGCTCGTCGAGCGTGGGGTCAAGAATGACCATGATTTCGTATGGACGCATGGAAACCTCACCACCTCCTCTGGTCTCAAGCGGCCACGGTCGATCCGTGGCAGGAGGGTCGCCTGCGTCGGCAACCGCCCCAGGCTACCGGATAGCGGGCTGACCAGAAAAATCCGCGCGGTCGGGCAATCGCCTCAGCGCCGGCCGGTCAGGTATTCCTCGGCCCGGGCCACCGTCGCCGCATCGGCCTTGCCGAGCGCACCCGAGTCGAAGGGCGGCTGCGGGTCGTATTCGATGAGCAGCTGGGCGGCCTGCGCGGCCTGGCGGTCGACGAGCAGCTCCACCAGCCGCAGGGCCATGTCGATGCCGCTGGACACCCCGGCCGCGGTGATGATGCGCTGCGGCAGGTGTTCGACGACTCGTTGCTCGACGTAGCGGGCGCCCAATCCGTTGAGCAGGTCGGCGGCGCGCCAGTGGGTGGTGGCGGTGAGTCCGTCGAGCAGACCGGCCGCGGCCAGCAGCAGCGCGCCGGTGCACACCGAGGTGGTGAACCTGGTGTGCGGGTGCACCGCTTGCAGCCAGGCCCGGACTGCCTCGTCGTGAATGAGCTGCCGGGTGCCGATGCCGCCGGGGAACACCACCACGTCCGGTGCGCTCACCTCGTCGAAGGTGGCGTCGCAGGCCAGGCCCAGCATCCCGTTCTCGGTGCGCACCTCGCCCCGGCGCTGCCCGATGAACACGACCTGGACAGACGGAATCCGTTGCAGCACTTCGTAAGGTCCCACCGCATCCAGTGCGGTGACCCGCGGGAACAGCGGGATGGCGATCAGCGTCATGTCGCCCCGGCCAGCGCGGGTTCGGGCTCCGCGGCCTGCCCGCGGCGCGATCCGGCCGGCCGCAGCCAGTCCGGCAGCCAGCCCGGTGGCGCGTCGGGTGCGCGGTTGAACGGTCCGCCCGCCGGGTCGTCCACCCGTCCGCCCCACCGCACCAGATCCTCGTCGGGCCGGTAGATTTGGCGAATCACCAACGCGCACAAGGTGATAACCGCGATGTCGCGCAGCAGGACCGTGGTGGTGAATACTTGCTCGGGCAGCGAACGGTTCGGGTTGCCGTACAGGTAGTACATCCGCGGCACCCACACCAGGGCGTCGACGGTCATCCACGCCAGCAGCACCCGCCGGTGCGGCAGCGCCAGCACGGCCAGCGGCACCAGCCACAGCGAGAACTGCGGGCTCCACACCTTGTTCGTCAGCAGGAACGCGGCGACCACCAAGAACACCAGCTGCGCCGCCCGCGGCCGTCGCGGGGCAGTCAGCGCGATGAATGCGATTGCCGCACAACAGGTCACGAACAGCACCGCGACGACCGTGTTCAGCACGGTGGGCGGCTGCCAGAAACCGAGCTTCGGATCGAATCCCCGCCAGCCGGTGAACGACTTGACGACGTTGTACAGCGAGTCCATGTCCTCGGCGCGCCGGGTGTTGAGCCGGAAGAACTCCGACCAGCCGCGCGGAAAGAACACCAGCACAGGCAGATTCACCAGCAGCCAGGTCGCCACGGCCACCACCGCAGTGCGCGCCCAGGCGCCCAGGCGTCCGGTCCGGATCCCCAGCACCAGCATGGGACCCAGGAACAGCAGCGGGTACAGCTTGGCCGCCGCGCCCAGCCCGATCAGGACACCGGCGAGCACCGGCCGCCGCCGCGCCCACGCGAGCAACCCGGCCATGGCGAATGCCGTTGCCAGCGCGTCGAAGTTGGTGAAGATCTGAAAGATCAGCAGCGGGGATCCTGCCACCAGGGCCGCGTCCCAGATCCGCCGGCCGGCCAGGCCCGCGCTCGCCCACACGGTGGCCAGCCAGGCCAGCGCCAGCCCGAACGCGGCGATGTTGAAGAACATCACCACCTCGGCGACCACCGGAAGCGGGGCCAGCTTGCTCAGCGCGGTGTAGGTCTTGGCCAACGCCATCGACACGTACTGATACATCCCGGTCAGCACCGGATATTCCATGTAGCGCACCGCGGGCTGACCGTCGTAGCGGATCTGCTGGGCGCCGGTGGAATCGGTCTCGATCCAGCTCGACTTGTACGGAAACTTGCCCTGGCTCAACAACTCCGCGCCGTAGAGCGGCACCGTGTCGGAATAGCACAACTCGTAGTAGGCGCGCTGGTTGTCCCAGTTGGCCACCCGCTGATCGCCGGTGCCGGTGCCGGTGCTTTGCAGACAGGCCGCTTTCGTCGACCAGCCGAGCGCCAGGAACACCAGCGCGATCAAGAACATCACCCGCAGCGGGGTCATGATCCGCGCCCGCCCGATCAGCGCGTGCCGGCCCACCGGCCCGCCGATCACCTCGGCGAACGCGGCACCCAGAAAGTCGTTGCGGCTCGGGCAGTCTCGATTGTCGGCGCTACGCCGATCCGCGGCCAACGGCCCCGGTGAAATGGTGGTGCTGGGCTCGGCAGCGCCGGTCACGGCGGCGGAGGCGGTGCTTGGGGACCACCCGGCGGAACACCGCCGCCCGGGCCCGGCGGAACACCGCCACCCGGCTCGGGTCCCCCCGGCGGGCCGCCCGCGGGCGGGGCAGGCGCCAGCGTGACCGTCGTCGGCGGGCCGACCGGGATCGTGATGCCGGGCGCCACTTCGATGGTGGGCTGGATGACGGTCTCCGAGGGCGGCGCCTTCGGCGGGGGCGGCGGCGCGGGCACACCGGCGTAGCCGCCGACCTCGGCCGGCTTCGGGAACGATTCGTTGGGGGTGCCCTTCAGCGCCCCGTCCATGGTGGCCTTCCAGATATCCGAGGGCAGCCCGGACCCGTAAACCGGTCCGCCGGAAGCGGTTACCAGCGGCTGGTCGCCCTTGGCCGTGCCCAGCCACACCGCCGTCGACAGCGACGGCGTGTAGCCGACCATCCAGGCGTCCTTGTTGGAGGTGGTGTCACCGAGCTGCGTGGTGCCGGTCTTGGCCGCCGACGGCCGGCCGCCGGCCAACGCGTGACCCCGCGAGTAGCCGGCGATCGGTTCCATGGCCGCGGTGACGTTGTCCGCGACGGCCTTCGGGATCCGCTGCTCGCCGTTGTTGTCGGACTTGCCGGCGTCGAAGAGCACCTGGCCGTCCGAGTTGACCACCTTCTGCACGAAATGCGGCCGGTGGTAGACGCCCGAGGCGGCCAGCGTGGCATACGCCGAAGCCATGTCGATCACCCGGGTTTGGTACTGGCCCAACACAATTCCGTTGTTCGGCGGCCCGCCCTTGCCGTCCTCGGACAGCGTGTGGTCCACGCCGGGGAAACTCGTGGCCACCCCTGCCTGATGCGCGGCATCGGCGACGGCCTGCGGCCCGCCCTTGAGTTTGAGCATCAGCCGGTAATAGGAGGTGTTCAACGACATCTTGAGCGCCTGCGCGATGTTGCACGTCCCGCAGCTCTCGCCCTCGACGTTGGTGATCTTGATGCCGTCGACCGTCAGCGGCGAGCTGTCCACCTGGTAGCCCAGGCCGATGCCCTGCTCGAGCGCGGCGATCAGGCAGAACACCTTGAACGACGAGCCGGTCTGCAATCCCGCCTGGGCGAAGTCGAAACCGTTGGCGTCGCTACCGCCGTAGTAGGCGCGGATGGCGCCGTCGTGCGGATCCACCGACACCACCGCCGCGCGCATGTCGGGGTCTTGCCCGTCAAGGTATTTCGACACCGCCTTCTCGGCGGCCTGCTGGGCCTTGGGGTCGATGGTGGTGGTGACCTGCAGGCCCTGCGTGTTCAGCGTCCGCTCGTCGATGTTGAAGAGCTCCATCAGCTCCTTGGTCACCTGACGCTCGATCAGGCCGTTGGGCCCGGTCGTCTGGTTCTGCGCGCGCGCCTGGTCGGGCGGCACGGTCTGCGGGAAGACCTGCGCGGCACGGTCCTTGGCGGGCAGCGCCTTGGTCTCCACCATGCCGTCGAGCACCCAGTTCCAGCGCGCCAGCGCGCCCTTGGGATCGACGGCCGGGTCCAGGGTGGAGGGCCGGCGGATCAGCGCCGCCAGCAGCGCACCCTCGGACACGGTGAGCTGCTCGACGGGTTTGTCGAAATACGCCTTGGCGGCGGCCGAGATGCCGTAGGCGCCCCGGCCGAAATAGATGATGTTCAGATAAGACTGCAGCACTTCGTCTTTGGACCACTCGCCGGACATCTTGGTGGCGATGACCAATTCCTTGGCCTTGCGCATCAGGCCGCTGACCCCGTGCTGCGCCGAACCGACCAGTGCGTTCTTCACATACTGCTGGGTGATCGTCGACCCGCCCTGCAGATCCCCGTTGCCGAACAGGTTGTTGTTCACCGCGCGCGCGAAACCGCTGAAGTCGAAGCCCGGGTTGGAGTAGAAGTTGCGGTCTTCGGCCGCGATCACCGCCTGGCGGACGTGCACGGGCACCTGGTTGAGATTGACGTCGACCCGATTGCCTTCCGGCGGAATGATTTTCGCGATCTCCGAACCGTCGCTGGCCAGGATCGTCGAAACCTGGTTGGTGCGAAGGTCACCCGGCTTGGGGATGTCGACGATGAAGTAGGCCATCGCGAACGTGACGATCGGCAACAACACCAGCACCGCCGCGCACAGGTAGGCGGCGCGGCGCACCCACAGCCAGTTGATCTGCTGGGTCCAGCTCCAGTCGCGCCACGGTCCACTCCCCCGGCCGCCCGGGCCGCCGGGCCCACCGGACCAGCCGCGGCGCGGAGGCGGCGGCGGGGGCCCCACGGGCGGGCGGCCGCCGAGGCCGGCGCGCTGCTGGCGACCCGACGCAGGGCCCCGGCTGTCCAGGGCGGCCTTGACCTCGTCGAGCGCGTCGCGGCGCAACGGCGTCGACGGCGGACCCGCCAGCGCGGCCTTGACCTCCTCGATCGGGTCGGAGCGCCGGGGCGCCCGGTCGTCGTCGACCGGCGGCAGGATCGTGGTCAGCCGATCGTCGGGCGGGGCCTGCCGGCGACGGCTGGACGTCGACGGGCCGTTGCGCCGCTGCGGGTCGGCGTCCGGACGCGCCGTCTCCCGGCGTTCGCCGGCACCCTGCTCGGCCGCGGGCCCACGTTGATCACCGGACGACTGGCTGTGGCGTCCTTCGTTATTCGAGCTCATTCAGTGGCCGTGCGGGCGCCGTTGCGCGCCGTCCGCGTAGTCGTCCGGGTGCCCCTGGGCGGAGGCGCCGGGCGCGCCGCACCGAGCACATATGACTTGACGAGGTGATTCCAGCTGCAGGTTCGGCAGACCTCCACCACGTGGACCGCGAACTCCTCGAAACGGGTTGCCAGCATCACCAGCTCCTCGGCGGTGCGCGCCGAGCCCGACACGGGGCCCAGGTGTTCGCCGAACACCCACGACACCAGCGTCAGCTGCTCCTTGCGGCAGATGGGGCACATGATCTGGCTGGGTTTCCCGTGAAACTTGGCGGCGCGCAGCAGATACGGGTTCGCGTCGCACACCTCGGACACCCCGGTGCGGCCGGAGTACACCTCGGCCAGCAGGGAGCGCCGCCGGAGCGCGTAATCCACCACCTGTCGCTGCAGTCGCACGCCCACCAGAGTACGTCGCCATCCCGACCGGGGATACGCAACCAAAACCGTGGCGGTCGCGCCCCGCTGCCCGACGGTGGTTCGCCCGCCGAACCGCGGCCGGACTTCTACGATCGTCCCCGTGGCGAAATGGCTCGGGACACCACCCGCCGGCACCGCGCCGCCGTCCGGCCGGGCGAGCACCCGCGCCAAGGACAGCGACCGGCAAAGCACCTGCACCATCCTCGACAACGCGCTCAACGACGGCGAGCTGTCCGCCGAGGAACATCGGGAACGCGTCAGCGCGGCCACCAGGGCGGTGACGCTGGGCGACCTGCAGACCCTGGTGTGCGATCTGCAAACCGGGCCGCAGCCGCCCGCCCTCGACCCGTCACCGCCGTCGGGGCGGGTGCGCGGCTGGGGGACGCTGGCCGCCGCCTTCGTGGTGTCGGTGCTGCTCGGCATCGGCATCGGCTGGGGGTTGTACGGCAACACCAGCTCGCCGCTGGACTTCACCAGCGACCCCGGCGCCAAACCCGACGGCGTCAACGCCGTGGTGCTCACGCCGCCGACCCAGCTGCACTCGGTCGGCGGGCTGACCGGGCTGCTCGAACAGATGCGCAAACGGTTCGGCAGCACCCTCGGCTACCGGCTGGTGATCTACCCGACCTACGCGGCGCTGGACCGTCCGGACCCGTCCGACGACCGCCGGGTGCTGGCCTACACCTACCGCGGCGGCTGGGGCGATCCGACCAGCTCGGCCAAGAGCTCCTCGGACGGTCCCGTCCTGGTGGACTTGAGCAAATTCGACGTCACCGCCGCGGTGGGCATCATGCGCGGCGCCCCCGAAACCCTGCGGATGAAACCGTCCGACGTCAAAACCAGCTACCTGATCGTCGAACCGGCGACGGACCCGACGACCCCCGGCGCGCTGTCGCTGTCGGTGTACGTCTCCAGCGACTACGGCGGCGGCTACATCGCCTTCACCGGTGACGGCACCGTCAAGCAGATGAATTTGCCCACGTAACGGCGGCTCCCGCGGCCCGACCGGTGTGACGAACTGCAAGCCAACAGCGAGTGGTGTTGTGGCTAATATATCGAGACGATACGATTGCGCGAGGCGTCGGACCGTCGTAACAAGCTACGCAAATCCTTTTCGAGGGGGTGATTCGATTGCTGGAGCTCGCCATCCTGGGTCTCCTGATCGAGTCGCCCATGCACGGCTACGAGTTACGCAAACGGCTGACCGGTTTACTCGGTGCGTTCCGGGCGTTTTCGTACGGTTCGCTCTACCCCGCCCTGCGGCGCATGCAGGCCGAAGGGTTGATCGCCGAGGACGCCGCGCCGGCCGGGACGCCTGTCCGGCGGGCCCGCCGCGTCTACCAGCTGACCGACGAGGGCCGTCGGCGCTTCGGTGAGCTGGTGGCCGACACCGGCCCCCACAACTACACCGACGACGGCTTCGGGGTACACCTGGCCTTCTTCAACCGGACTCCGGCAGAGGCGCGGATGCGCATTCTGGAAGGTCGCCGCCGCCAGGTCGAGGAAAGGCGGGAAGGTCTGCGCGAAGCAGTGGCGCGGGCCAGTAGCTCGTTCGACCGCTACACCCGCCAACTTCACCAATTGGGGCTCGAGTCCAGTGAGCGCGAAGTCAAGTGGCTCAACGAGCTCATTGCTGCGGAGCGGGCGATGCCCGGCCTCTCCGAGCAAACGTAAATCCCGGTACGAAAACCCAGCATCCCAGACAGAAGGTTAGAGGTTAGGAGAACGCCCGTATGAGTGATCACCAACCGCCGCAGGCGGAAGACGCGCAGTCGGAGGTACGAGTCGCCATCGTCGGCGTCGGTAACTGCGCATCTTCGCTCGTCCAGGGCGTGCAGTACTACTTCGACGCCGACGAGAACAGCACCGTGCCCGGCCTGATGCACGTGAAGTTCGGCCAGTACCACGTCCGCGACGTCAAGTTCGTCGCCGCGTTCGACGTGGACGCCAAGAAGGTCGGCTTCGACCTGTCCGAGGCGATCTTCGCGTCGGAGAACAACACCATCAAGATCGCCGACGTGCCGCCCACCAACGTCACGGTGCAGCGCGGCCCGACGCTGGACGGCATCGGCAAGTACTACGCCGACACCATCGAGGTGTCCGACGCCGAGCCGGTCGACGTGGTCCAGGTGCTCAAGGAGGCCAAGGTCGACGTGCTGGTGTCCTACCTGCCGGTGGGTTCGGAGGAGGCCGACAAGTTCTACGCCCAGTGCGCCATCGACGCCGGTGTGGCGTTCGTCAACGCGCTGCCGGTGTTCATCGCCTCGGACCCGGTGTGGGCCAAGAAGTTCACCGACGCCGGCGTGCCGATCGTCGGCGACGACATCAAGAGCCAGATCGGCGCGACCATCACCCACCGGGTGATGGCCAAGCTGTTCGAGGACCGCGGCGTGCAGCTGGACCGCACCATGCAGCTCAACGTCGGCGGCAACATGGACTTCCTCAACATGCTCGAGCGGGAGCGGCTGGAGTCCAAGAAGATCTCCAAGACCCAGGCCGTCACCAGCAACCTGCAGCGCGAGTTCAAGACCAAGGACGTGCACATCGGCCCGTCCGACCACGTCAGCTGGCTCGACGACCGCAAGTGGGCCTACGTCCGGCTGGAAGGCCGGGCCTTCGGCGACGTGCCGCTGAACCTGGAGTACAAGCTCGAGGTGTGGGACTCGCCGAACTCCGCGGGCGTCATCATCGACGCGGTGCGGGCGGCCAAGATCGCCAAGGACCGCGGCATCGGCGGCCCGGTGATCCCGGCGTCGGCGTACCTGATGAAGAGCCCGCCGCAGCAGCTGCCCGACGACGTCGCGCGCACCCAGCTCGAAGAGTTCATCATCGGCGGCTAGCAGCCTCGTCGATCCGCGGGCGTAACGCCACGGCGATTTTCCCGGCCGGATTTCGCCACGGCGTTACGCCCGCGGTCGCTGGAGCCGATTCATCGACAGAACGCTGTGCAGGTGCTTAGCATCATCTCTCGATGACCGTTCAGCCCGCGGCGTTCCTGCGCACCACGCTGGCCCTCGACCTGTCCCGGCTCGACGAGTTCGACAGCGGGCGCTACCACTCCGTCTGGCTGCCCGACCACATGGTCAGCTTCTGGCCCGACTCGATCTGGGCGCCCGAATTCACCGATCTGGCCACGGCCTCCGCCTCGCCGCACCGGCACCTGGACGGGCTCGCGGTCGCGGCCGCGGCGGCAGTGCTGACCGAGCGGGTGCCGCTGGTCAGCGCCGTGGTCGACACCGTGCGCCGCCATCCCGCCCTGCTCGCGCAGACCGCATTGACCCTCGACCACCTGTCCAAGGGTCGCTTCATTCTCGGCCTGGGCAGCGGCGAAAGCGAAAACACCGTGCCCTACGGCTTCGATTTCGCCCGTCCCGTCAGCCGCTTCGAGGAAGCCCTGCGGGTGATCCGGCTGCTCTGGGACACCGACGGCCCGGTCGACTTCGGCGGCGAGTTCTACTCGCTGCACCAGGCCCGCCTGGACACCGAGCCCTACCACGACCGGCTGCCGCCGATCTGGATCGGCGCCAGCGGGCCCCGGATGCTCGACATCGCCGGCCGGTACGCCGACGGATGGTGGCCGGCCGGGGCGTGGACACCCGAGCACTATGCCGAGATGCTCGGCGCGGTAAGGGTTTCCGCCGAGCGTGCCGGGCGCGATCCGATGGCGATCACCCCGTGCTTCATCCAGGTGTGCCTGATCGGGGAGGACGACGACGCCCTCGCCGAGATCCTGCGCGCTCCCCTGGTCAAGGCGTTCCTGCTGCAGGTGTCGGCGAAGACCCTGGGCGAGTTCGGGTTTGAACACCCGATGGGCGATGGCTGGCGCGGATTCCAGGACATCGACCCGGCGGCACTGGGCAGGGACCGGATCGTGGAGTTCCTGCACAGGGTGCGACCCGAGATGGTGTTGGCGGTCGTCCCGCACGGCACACCGAAGCAGGTCGCCAAGATCGTCAAGAGCTACGTGGACGCCGGGTTGCGGGTACCCAAGATCCTCGACTACGGCGCCATGGCCGGCCTGGGCCACGCGCAGAGCTCGGCGGCCAACGTGCGGGCCACCGAGGATGAACTCATGCGGCTGTGCGGAGACGGGTCGTGACAACGCTTTTGGACGCCGCCGAGATGCTCGCGGCCGCCGAGGCGGAGACCGGGCTGCACGACTACGGCGATCCGACGTTGCCGCAACGCTTCACCGTCGCCGTCGAACACCTGAACGCCCTGGGGCTGGACGCCGATGGCCGCTTCGAAGCCGCGCAGGTGTGTCGCTGGCTGCTGACCTCCCGCCTGGAACTCATCGAGGACCGCAACCGCTACCCGATCGGGGCCGAGGTGGTCGAGGCGCCGATGTTCGTCACTGGTGAACCTCGTTCGGGCACAACGCTTATGCACGCGCTGATGTCGGTCGACCCGCACGCGCGGGCGTTGCGGTTCTGGGAGGTGATGTACCCGTCGCCGCCGCCGGGGCTGGCGGGGCCCGACGACGACCGCCGGGCGCGGGCGGACGCCGACTGGCGTGAGATCAACGCGAAGATGCCGAAGTGGCTGCACAGCCACCCCTACAACGACATGCTGGGCGACGGCCTGCCCGAAGACGAACGCACCTGGGCGTTCGACTTCCGGGTGATGACGCCCACCGCGTGGTGGCGGGTGCCGATGCAGTCGCTGGTCGCCGGCCTGCCCACCGACCCGGCCGCGCAGTACCGGCTGCACAAGGCGATGCTGCAACAGCTGCAATACAACAGGCCGCGAAAGTATTGGGTGCTGAAGGGCTTTCATGGGTTTCGGCTCAAGGAGCTGTTCGACACCTACCCCGATGCGCGGATGGTGTGGCTGCACCGCGACCCCGTCCAGGTCGCCGCGTCGCGCACCATGATGATGGCCGACATCGCCGAGGGCATGGTCGGGCCGGTCGACCTGCACGCAGAGGCGAAGAAGCACCTCGAGATGACCCGGGCCAGCATCGCCAACACGATGACCAATCCCCTGGTCGACGATCCGCGCATCCTGCACCTGAGCTACACCGACTTCATCGCCGATCATGTTGGGGCCGTGCGGCGTTATTACGCGTTCTGCGGGCGCGAGCTCACGGCCGAGGCCGAGTCGGCGATGCGGGCCTACCTGGCCGACAACCCCGGCGACCGGTACGGAAAGTTCCGCTATTCCACGCAATTGCTGACCGACATCGGTGAGGACCTCGACGCGCTGCACGCCGAATTCCGGCCGTTCCGGCAGCGGTTCGGCGTCCCGATCGAAAACCGGGGCTGAGATGACGGGCGCACACAAACGGCTGTCCGTGCACAACGTCACGTTCTACGGCGCGCCGCCGGCTGCGCTGCAAGCACATTGGGCGGCGCTGGGGGTGTCCCGGCTGAGCATCCTGGACAACCAGCTGCTCGATCCGCAGTTGCCAATGCTGTTGGGGCGCAACGACTACACCGTCGAAGCGGTGTACCATCTGTTCGCCGGTGGCCGCCTGACCAGCGACCCCGGCGCTGCCCGGGAGGCGCTGATTGCGGTCATCGACGCCGCCGCGAGCGTAGGCGCGCACACCGTCTACCTGCTCACCGGGGGCCGTGCCGGGCTCACCTGGCCGCAGGCCGCCGAGCGGTTCGCCGCCATGGTCGCGCCGTGCGCCGCCCGGGCGAAGGCGGCGGGCGTGGTACTGGCGATCGAGAACGCGTCCAGCCTGTACGCCGACATCCACATCGCGCACACGTTGCGCGACACCGTCGCCCTGGCCGAGATGAGCGACCTGGGAATCTGCATCGACCTGTTCCACTGTTGGGCCGAAGGGGATTTCGAGGCGCAGCTGCCGCGGGCGCTGCCGCGCACCGCGCTCATCCAGTTGAGCGACTACGTGCTCGGCGACCGCGCGCTGCCGGGCCGAGCCGTGCCCGGCGACGGCGCCATCCCGATCGAGGCGTTCGTCGCGCAGGCGCTCGCGGTGGGCTACGCCCACGGCTTCGACCTGGAACTCATCGGCCCCCGCATCGAGCGGGAGGGCCGGCTCGAATCCGCCCGCCGCGCTTGCGATGTCGTCGGCGCGATGCTGGACCGGCTGGGTGGGTGAACATGGCCTTCGGTGACGGCCCGCACGATGCGGCGCTGCGGGCGGCGTGGACCGAATTCTGCGCCCGGCTGCAACGCGCGGGCGAGCGAGCCTTCAAAGACCACAACCCGGCCTCCGGACCGCATCGGGTCGACGCCTTCCGGTTCCTGACCCAAAACCTCGGGCAGGCCTTCGATCTGGCCCTGGAGACCCGCGACACCAATTATCCTGTGCTGCACAGTTTCTGCGGCCCCACCCGCAAGCTGGGCGGCGACTGCGCCGACTTCACCTACCAGCAGGCGTGGATCGACGGGCGGTCCACCTACCGGATCACCGGCACCCGCGGCACCTCGCGCTTCTTCAATGTCACCGTGCAGGGACGGCGCACGCCCGGAGAGGGTGTGCTGCATGAACCCTTCGGCGACGCACCGCAGGCCAACCTGTTCGGCCAGCAACTCCGCGTCGGCGCCGACGGCCGCTTCGAGCTGTACGTCGGCGGAGCCGAGCGCGGGCACAACTGGCTGCCCACCACGCCCGAATCCCGAAAACTGTTCATCCGCCAGGGTTTCGACAGCTGGGACGAAACCCCGGCGCAGCTGCGCATCGAACGCGTCGACATGGCCATCCCGAAACCGTTGCCCACACCCGGCGAAATGGTCGAGGCGATGCGGTGGGCGGGCGATTTCGTCACCGGGCTGATGTCGGACTGGCCGGAATACCCGTTCCGCCACGGCGGGGTCGACGCCGAGAGCCCGAACACGTTCCCCCGGGCCGCCGCGACCGACGCCGACGGCAAGCGCGGCCGGGCCGCCGCCAACATGTACTGGGAACTGGCGCCCGACGAGGCGCTGATCGTCGAATTCGACGCCCACCCCGGATTGTGGATGTTCACCAACATGGGCGTCTTCTTCAACAGCATGGACTACCTGTACCGCCCGGTCAGCTACACACCGAGCCGCACCACCGTCGACGGCGACGGACGCATCCGGCTGGTCATGGCCCATCGCGATCCCGGCGTGCACAACTGGCTGGACACCCAGGGTTTCGAGCGCGGCAACCTGACCTACCGGCACATGCTGGAGGGCGAACCCGCCGTGCTGGACACCCGGGTGGTCGGGCACGACGAGCTGCTCGACGCCCTGCCGAAAGACACCGTGATGGTGACGCCGTCGCAGCGCGCCGACGCGATGTGGGAACGCTTCCGCGGCATTCGCCGCCGCTACGTGCTGTAGACACCGGGGCTAGGGTCGAGAACGTGACCGACGTATCTGAGGACGAACTGGCGGGCCTGTCCGAATTCGCGCTGTTGCACGAAAACGCCGAGCAGGCCGGGGTATCTGGTTCCCTGCCCGAGGTCGCCCGGGTCGAATCGGGCAGGGGCGACGCCAAAGTCAGCGCGCTGCGCTGGGGCAGCACCGACCCCCGCATCGTGTTCGTGCACGGCGGCGGGCAAAACGCGCACACCTGGGACACGGTGATCGTCGGCGTCGGCGAGCCCGCGCTGGCGGTCGACCTTCCCGGACACGGACACTCCGCCTGGCGCGCGGACGGCGACTACTCGCCGCAGCTGAACGCCGACGCCCTACTGCCGATGCTGCGCGAGCACGCCGCCGGCGCCGACCTCGTCGTCGGAATGTCGCTGGGCGGGCTGACCGCGATCCGGCTGGGCGCCGTCGCACCCGATCTGGTCAAGGAACTGGTGCTGATCGACGTCACCCCCTCGGCGCTGCAACGGCATTCCGAGATGACCAAGGAGCAGCAGGGCACGGTGGCGCTGATGCACGGCGAACGCGAGTTCGACAGCTTCCAGGCCATGCTGGACCTGACGATCGCCGCGGCGCCGCACCGCGAGGTGAAGGCGCTGCGCCGCGGGGTGTTCCACAACTCGCGCAAGCTGGACAACGGCAAATGGACGTGGCGCTACGACGCCATCCGCAAATTCCCGGACTTCGACGGCCTGTGGGCGGACGTCGACGCCCTGTCCGCGCCGGTCACCCTGGTCCGCGGCGGTTCCTCGGGCTTCGTCAGCGACGAGGACGCGGCCGAGCTGGGCCGTCGCGCAAAGCATTTCCGCACCGCGCACGTGGTGGCGAACTCGGGGCACTCCGTGCAAAGCGACCAGCCGCGCGCGCTGATCGACATCCTGCGTGGGGTGCTCGACGCGCGCTGAGCCTACGGTGGACGTTATGACCCACCCCATCCGTATCGGTGTGCAGTTACAGCCCCAACACGCCCCGCAGTACAACCAGATCCGCGACGCGGTGCGCCGTTGCGAGGACATCGGCGTCGACATCGCCTTCAACTGGGACCACTTCTTCCCCCTCTACGGCGATCCGGACGGCGCGCATTTCGAGTGCTGGACGATGCTCGGCGCCTGGGCCGAGCAGACCTCGCGCATCCAGATCGGCGCGCTGGTGACCTGCAACTCCTACCGCAACCCGGAGCTGCTGGCCGACATGGCGCGCACCGTCGACCACATCAGTGAGGGCCGGCTGATCCTGGGCATCGGCTCGGGCTGGAAGCAGAAGGACTACGACGAGTACGGCTACGAATTCGGCACCGCCGGCAGCCGGCTGGACGACCTGGCCGGCGCGCTGCCCCGGATCGAGGCGCGGCTGGCCAAGCTGAATCCGGCTCCCACCCGCGACATCCCGGTGCTGATCGGCGGCGGCGGGGAACGCAAGACGCTGCGGCTGGTCGCCCAGCACGCCGACATCTGGCACAGCTTCACCTCCGCCGAGGAATACCCGGCGAAGTCGGAGGTGCTCGCCCGGCACTGCGCCGACGTCGGCCGCGACCCGGATCGCATCGAGCGTTCCGCGGCGGTCAAGGGCGGTGCCGAACTGCTCGCCAACGCCGAAGCACTGGTCGGCCTCGGCGTCACCCTGCTGACGGTGGGGTGCGACGGCCCGGATTACGACCTCCGCGACGCCGAGGCGTTGTGCAAATGGCGCGACGGCCGCTGAGCGTGCCCGCCCGCGTCCGGTTCCGAGTTCGTCGGCCAAACGCATGAACGCGTGCGTTAATTCGTGAGAAACTCTCAGCGCCAGAGCTGTTCGGTGTGAAAGAGACTGAAGCGAAAAGATGCCGAAGAAATATGGGGTCAAGGAAAAGGACCTGGTTGTTTCGCACATTTTGCACCTGTTGCTGACCGGGAAGCTGCGCACCGGGGACCGGGTGGACCGCAATGAAATTGCGTTGGCCTGGGAGTCAGCCGGGTGCCGATTCAAGAGGCATTGGTGCAACTCGAGCACGACGGCATCGTGTCCACCCGCTACCACCGCGGCGCGTTCGTCGAGCGGTTCGACGAAGCCACCGTGCTCGAGCACCACGAACTGGACGGGCTGCTCAACGGGATCGCGTCGGCCCGCGCGGCGACCAGTCCCACCCCACGGATCCTCGGCGAGCTCGATACGCTGCTGCGCTCGCTGCGCACCGCCAAGGATTCGCGCGCGTTCACCGACCTCGCCGCCGAGTACCGGCGCACCGTCAACGACGAATACGCCGGACCGCGGCTGCACGCGACCATCCGCGCCTCGCAGAACCTGATTCCCCGCCTGTTCTGGACCACCTATCAGGGTGGTCGCGACGACCTGCTGCCGTTCTACGAGGACGAGACGTCGGCCATTCACCGGCGCGATGCCGAAGCGGCGCGCGCGGCGTGCGTCGAGCGCTCCTACCGGATGGCCCAGACGATGCTGGGCGAGCTGTTTCGCCGCCGGGTGTTCACGCCGCCCGACGATGCCGGCCGCGTCGTTGCCGGCCCGCTGCCGGTGCTGGCCGACGCGGACACCATCTGCGGCGGGGCGTCGCTGGCCCTGTAGCACCGGCTCTGGGCGGGCCGCGCCGCCGACCAGTCGATACGGTGGCAGTGATGAATTTGCCCGTGGGCCGGCGCTGCATGCGCCGGGGAAAGCTACTCGCACTGACCGCGACCGTGCTGATGGTGTGCGGGTCGTCGGCGCTGCTGGCGCCGTCGGCGGCGGCCGACCGGAACCAGT
Source organism: Mycobacterium timonense (assembly GCF_025821985.1). Classification (NCBI taxonomy): domain Bacteria; kingdom Bacillati; phylum Actinomycetota; class Actinomycetes; order Mycobacteriales; family Mycobacteriaceae; genus Mycobacterium; species Mycobacterium timonense. The sequence goes on from NZ_JACKSY010000097.1 coordinate 213,755, forward strand.
GCGCGCCGGCCGGCCCGAAAAGCGCGGCTGTGCTGCCCGAGAACCTGACCCGCGGCGGCTCCATGAGCCAGCCCGACGAGCACACGACGCCCACCGTCGAGCCGCTGAGTTCGGTGCGCATCGACACGTTGGGTCTGGGCACCCCGGGGGTGTTGACGGTGGGGACGCTGTCGGGCGCCCCGCCCAACGTGTGCATCACCCCCACCGGCCAGTACAGCGGCTTCGACAACCAGCTGCTGCGCGCGATCGCCGGCAAGCTCGGCCTCCAAGTCCGTTTCGTCGGCACTGATTTCGCCGGGCTGCTGGCCCAGGTGGCGTCGCGCCGCTTCGACGTCGGGTCGTCGTCGATCAAGGCCACCGACGAGCGGCGCCAAACCGTGGCCTTCACCAACGGCTACGACTTCGGCTACTACGCGCTGGTGGTGCCGCCCGGTTCCGCTATTAAGGAATTCACCGACCTGGCCGCCGGGCAGCGCATCGGGGTGGTGCAGGGCACCGTCGAGGAGTCCTACGTGGTCGACACGTTGCATCTGCAGCCGGTGAAGTATCCCGACTTCGCCACCGTGTACGCCAGCCTCAAGACCCGCCAGATCGACGCCTGGGTGGCGCCCGCCGGTCAGGCCGCGACCACCATCCAGCCGGGCGATCCGGCGGTGGTGGTGGCGAACACGATCAGCCCGGGCAATTTCGTGGCCTACGCGGTGGCCAAGGACAACAAGCCCTTGGTGGATGCGCTGAACTCCGGCCTCGATGCCGTCATCGCCGACGGCACCTGGTCGAACCTGTACTCGCAGTGGGTGCCCCGCACCCTGCCGCCGGGCTGGAAACCCGGCTCCCAGGCCGTGGCGCCCCCCAAACTGCCGGACTTCGCGGCGATCGCGGCGAGTCAGCATCACAAGGCGGTGGGACCGGCGGCGCCGAAATCGACGCTGGCGCAGCTGCGCGACTCCTTCTTCGACTGGGACATGTATCGGCAGGCCATCCCCACGTTGTTGCGCACCGGGTTGCCCAACACGCTGATCCTGACCTTCAGCGCCAGCGTGATCGGGCTGGTGCTGGGCATGGTGCTGGCCGTCGCCGGCATCTCGCATGCGCGGTGGCTGCGCTGGCCGGCCCGGGTGTACACCGATGTGTTCCGCGGGCTTCCGGAAGTGGTGATCATCCTGCTCATCGGGCTCGGGATCGGGCCGATCGTGGGCGGATTGACGAACAACAATCCCTACCCGCTCGGCATCGCCGCGCTGGGGATGATGGCGGCCGCCTACATCGGTGAGATCCTGCGCTCCGGGATCCAGAGCGTGGACCCCGGCCAGCTGGAAGCGTCGCGCGCGCTGGGGTTCAGCTATGCGACGGCGATGCGACTGGTGGTGGTGCCGCAGGGTGTCCGGCGGGTGCTGCCGGCACTGGTCAATCAATTCATCGCGCTGTTGAAGGCCTCCGCGCTGGTGTACTTCCTGGGTCTGGTCGCCGATCAGCGGGAGCTGTTCCAGGTGGGTCGCGACCTCAACGCCGAGACCGGTAACTTGTCGCCGCTGGTCGCCGCCGGCGCCTGCTACCTGATATTGACCGTGCCGCTGACGCATTTGGTGAACATGATCGACGCCCGGCTGCGCCGCGGCCGCGCCGCGGTCGACCCCGAGGAGCCTGCCGACATGCTGACCTTCGGGCAGGAGATCACGTGAGCAATCCCGCCTCCCGCGCGTCGGTTTCGTTGGCGTGCAAAGACATTCACCAAACCCTCAACGGCAACGCGGTGCTGCGCGGTGTCGATCTGGACACTCCCGCGGGCAGCACCGTGGCGGTGATCGGGCCGTCCGGCTCGGGCAAGTCGACCCTGTTGCGCACCCTGAACCGCTTGTACGAGCCGGACCGCGGCGACATCCTGCTGGACGGCCGGTCGGTTCTGCACGACGACCCCGACCAGCTGCGCCAGCGCATCGGCATGGTGTTCCAGCATTTCAATCTCTTCCCGCACCGCACCGTGCTGGACAACGTGGCGCTGGCGCCGCGGAAACTTCGGCGGCTGCCCGCCGAGGCGGCCCGCGAGCTGGCGCTGACCCAGCTGGACCGAGTTGGCCTGAAACACAAGGCCGGTGCCCGGCCGGCGACGCTGTCGGGGGGGCAGCAACAGCGGGTGGCGATCGCCCGCGCGTTGGCGATGTCGCCGCAGGTGATGTTTTTCGACGAAGCGACCTCGGCGCTGGATCCCGAAATGGTCAAAGGAATTCTGCAACTCATCGCCGACCTCGGCGCCGAGGGCATGACAATGGTTGTGGTGACCCACGAAATGGGGTTCGCCCGCTCGGCGTCCGACGCGGTGATATTCATGGATCACGGCAAGGTGGTGGAATCGGGCCCGCCCGAGCAGATATTCGAAGCCGCCGAGACCGAACGGCTGCAGCGATTCCTGTCCCAAGTGCTTTGATCCGAACCGACCATCGGGGCAATGGCTCCCTTGTACGCCTCTGATATCAGGTTAGACTCCCGATTTATGGCAGACAGCGAATCGAACGCGGCCGAGGTTGCCGAGCTCGCCGAAGGTTTGCACCGAGCGCTGTCCAAATTGTTTGCGATGCTGCGGCGGGGCGATCCCAGCGGGGCGGCGGCCGGGGATTTGACGTTGGCGCAACTGTCGATTCTGGTCACCCTGCTCGATCAGGGCCCGATCCGGATGACCGACCTGGCGGCGCACGAACGGGTGCGGACTCCCACCACCACCGTGGCGATCCGGCGACTGGAGAAGGTGGGGCTGGTCAAGCGTTCTCGCGACCCGTCCGACCTGCGCGCGGTGCTGGTCGACATCACGCCGCGCGGCCGCGCGGTTCACGGTGAGTCCCTGGCCAATCGGCGCGCGGCGCTGGCGGCGATGCTGAGCCAGCTCCCCGCGTCCGACCTCGACACGCTGATGAAGGCGCTGGCGCCGTTGGAGCGGCTGGCCTCCGGCGACCCGACGTCCGGGCCGGCCGGTGTGCCCCCGGCACGCAAGGAAGCCTGAAACGGGCTGCAGTTCAACCCTTTTCGATCGGCGACGCGGGATCGGTAGACTCCACCGCATGCCCAATGCACTCATCACCGGCGCCGGGGGCGGTATCGGTTCGGCGATCGCCACGGCGCTGGCTCCCACGCACACCCTGTTGTTGGCCGGCCGGCCGTCGGACCGGCTCGACGCGGTCGCCCGGCGGCTCGGTGCCACCACGTTCCCGCTGGACCTCACCGACGGCGGCGACATCGAGGCCGCCTGTGAAGTCGTGGACGAACTCGACGTGTTGGTGCACAACGCGGGACTGTCGATACCCGGCAACGTGGCCGACTCGAACGTCGGCGAGTGGCGTGCCACCTTCGCGGTCAACGTCTTTGGACCGGTTGAGCTCACGCTGGCGTTGTTGCCGGCGCTACGGCGGGCCCGCGGTCAGGTGGTTTTCATCAACTCCGGCGCGGGACGCAACGTCTCCCCCGGCATGGCTTCCTACTCGGCCAGCAAGTTCGCGCTGCGCGCCTTCGCCGATTCGCTGCGCAACGACGAGCCCGAGTTGCGGGTCACCACCGTGTATCCGGGTCGCACCGACACCGGCATGCAGCGCGAGCTCATCGCGTTCGAAGGCGGAAGCTACGACCCGGACAGGTTTTTGAAGCCGGAAACCGTCGCGGCCGCGGTCGCCAATGTGGTGGCCACCCCGCCCGACGGGCATGTGCACGAGGTGGTGCTGCGGCCCGCCCGGCGGTAGCCGCCGCTACACCACCAGGTTGACCAGCCGGCCCGGGACCACGATCACCTTGCGCGGCTGGGCGCCGGCCAGGAACGCCAGCACCTTCTCGTCGGCCAGCGCGGCGGCCTCGAGGGTGTCCCGATCGGCGTCGGCCGCCACCGTCACCCTCCCGCGCACCTTGCCGTTCACCTGCACCGGGTATTCGACGGTGTCCTCGACGAGGTACGCCGGGTCGGCCACCGGGAACGGGCCGTGCGCCAGCGAGGTGGTGTGGCCCAGCCGCAGCCACAACTCCTCGGCCATGTGCGGCGCCAACGGCGCCAGCATCAGCACCAGCGGCTCGACCGCCGCGCGGGGCACCGCGTCGCGATGTTCCTTGGTGAGATGGTTGGTGTACTCGATCAACTTGGCCACGGCGGTGTTATTGCGCAGGGCCGCATAGTCTTCCGAGACTCCGGCGATGGTGCGGTGCAGCAGCCGCAGGGTGCCGGTGGGCAGATCCCGTCCGGGCCCGTCGACCACCCGCGTCTCGCCCGTCTGCTCGTCGACGACCAGTCGCCACACCCGCTGCAGGAACCGGTGAGCGCCCACCACATCCTTGGTCGCCCAGGGACGGGACGCCTCCAGCGGACCCATCGACATCTCGTAGACCCGCAGCGTGTCGGCGCCGTAGTCGTCGCAGATCTCGTCGGGTGAGATCGAATTCTTCAGGCTCTTCCCGATTTTCCCGAATTCCTGGAAGACCTCGATCTCCCCGTCGGGACCGCGGTAGAAAAACCGGCCGTCGCGTTCGACGACCTCCTCGGCCGGCACGTACGAGCCGCGCGAGTCGGTGTAGGCGAACGCCTGAATGTAGCCCTGGTTGACCAGCCGGCGGTACGGCTCGCGGGAGCTGACGTGGCCCAGGTCGTAGAGCACCTTGTGCCAGAACCGGGCGTAGAGCAGATGCAACACCGCGTGTTCGGCCCCACCGACGTACAGGTCGACGCCGCCGGGATCCTGCGGCCCGTGCTCGGCGGGCCGCGGCCCCATCCAGTAGGCCTCATTCTCCTTGGCGCAGAAGCGTTCCGAGTTGTGCGGATCGGTGTAGCGCAGTTCGTACCAGGAGCTGCCGGCCCATTGCGGCATCACGTTGGTGTCGCGGCTGTAGGGCTTCAGGCCGTCGCCGAGGTCCAGCTCGACGTGCACCCAGTCGGTCGCCTTGGCCAACGGCGGCGACGGTTCGCTGTCGGCGTCGTCGGGGTCGAACAGCACCGGCGAATAGTCCGGCACGTCGGGCAGTTCCACCGGCAGGGCGGCTTCGTCGAGGGCATGCGGCCGCCCGTCGCTGTCGTAGACGATCGGGAACGGCTCGCCCCAGTACCGTTGCCGGGCGAAAAGCCAGTCACGCAACTTGAATTCGACCCGCACGCAGCCACGGCCTTCGGCTTCCAGCCGGGCGGTGATCGCCTCCTTGGCCGCCGCCACATCCAGTCCGTCCAGGTAGCCGGAGTTCACCAACACCCCGTCGCCGGCGTAGGCGCCCTCCGAAATATCGCCTCCGGCAATGACTTCCACGATGGGCAGGCCGAATTCGTGCGCGAAGTCCCAGTCGCGCTGGTCGTGGCCGGGCACTGCCATGATCGCGCCGGTGCCGTATCCGGCCAGCACGTAGTCGGCGATGAAGATCGGAACCGGCTTGCCATTGGTGGGATTGGTGGCGTAGCTGCCCAGGAAGACACCGGTTTTCGCCTTGCTCTCCTGGCGCTCGAGGTCCGACTTCGAGGCGATCGCCCGCCGGTAGGCGGCGACCGCCTCGCCCGGAGTGGCGGCGCCGTATGTCCAGCGCGGGTCGGTGCCGTCCGGCCAGGCGGGCGCGACCAGCTCGTCGACCAGCTCGTGCTCGGGGGCCAGCACCATATAGGTGGCGCCGAACAGCGTGTCCGGTCGGGTGGTGAACACCTCGATGTCGAGCGCCGCGCCGTCGGCGCCGGTCGCCGCGAACAGGGCCTTGGCGCCGGTGGAACGGCCGATCCAGTTGCGCTGCATGGTCTTCACCGGCTCCGGCCAGTCCAGCAGGTCGAGGTCGTCGAGCAGCCGGTCGGAGTAGGCGGTGATCCGCATCATCCACTGCCGCAACCGCTTTCGGAACACCGGGAAGTTGCCGCGGTCGCTGCGTCCGTCGGCGGTGACCTCCTCGTTGGCCAGCACGGTGCCCAGTCCGGGACACCAGTTGACCATCGAGTCCGCGCGGTATACCAGCCGGTGGCTGTCGATCACGTCGGCCCGCTCCCCCGCCGACAACTCGGACCAGTTGCGCCCGTCGTCGAGGCCGCGCGCGCCGGAATCGAATTCGGCGACCAGCTCGGCGATGGGGCGGGCCTTGTTGGCGGCGGGGTCGAACCAGGCGTTGTAGATCTGCAGGAATATCCACTGCGTCCACTTGTAGAACTCGACGTCGGTGGTGGAGAAGCTGCGCCTGCTGTCGTGGCCCAGCCCCAGCCGGCCCAGCTGGCGGCGGAAGTTGACCACGTTGGCCTCGGTCCTGGTGCGCGGGTGGGTGCCGGTCTGCACCGCGTATTGCTCGGCGGGCAGGCCGAAAGCGTCAAAACCCAACGCATGCAACACGTTACGGCCGGTCATCCGGAAGTAGCGGGCGTACACGTCGGTGGCGATGTAGCCCAGCGGGTGGCCGACGTGCAGCCCCTCCCCCGACGGGTAGGGGAACATGTCCTGCACGAACAGCTTGTCCTCGGGGACCGGGGTCCCGTCCGTCGGGGCCAACGAACCGACCGGGTTGGGCACGTTGAACGTCCCGAGCTTGGCCCAGGTGTCCTGCCAGCTGCCCTCGATCCGGCCCGCCAGCGCCGCGGTGTAGCGATACGGCGGCGCGTCGGAGTCCGGCGCGGCGGCACCGGAGCCGGTGGCGGGCGAAGTGGTCGGGGATTCAGTCACCTGAACAGGGTATAAGGGCCGACGCGGCGGCTTCGCCGGCCACAGGTTGGTCTCGGTTGCGTTGCGCACCGATCAGGGGTTCATCCCAGCTGTATTTCGAGCCTGTTCACCGCCTTTGACCTGTAGTTACAGTCAGCCACTATCGACGGCTTCTGGTAGGCAGCCATGGGAAGGACCGACGCAGATGATTGAGATCGTCCCCGGCCACCGGGCACTTCTCGGCGGTATGGTCGCCGGCCTGATCGGCCTGGCGGTTGCTGCGGGCGGTACGGCATCGGCAGACCCGTTGCTGCCGGCGCCCGCGCCCGTCCCCGCGCCGGCGCCGGCGAACCTCGGGCCCGAGCTGGTGCCGCCGAGCAGATACCTTGCCGCGCCGCAGGCCACCACCGCGGCCACCCAGGTCACCCCGGCCACCCCGGGCCCCGCTCCGGCCCCGGCCCCGGCTCCCGCGACCTCGGGCACCATCCGGGAATTCCTGCAGTCCAAGGGCGTCAAGTTCGAGGCGCAAAAGCCCCAGGGGTTCAAGGCGCTCGACATCACGTTGCCGATGCCCGCCCGCTGGACCCAGGTGCCCGACCCGAACGTGCCCGACGCGTTCGCGGTGATCGCCGACCGGCACGGCAGCAGCATCTACTCGTCGAATGCCCAGGTCGTGGTGTACAAGCTGGTCGGCAACTTCGATCCGAGGGAAGCCATCACCCACGGCTACGTGGACAGCCAGAAGCTTCCGGCGTGGCAGCCCACCAACGCCTCGATGGCCGATTTCGGCGGATTCCCGTCGTCGATCGTGGAGGGCACCTACCGTGACGGCGACCTGACGCTGAACACCTCGCGTCGTCACGTCATCGCCACCTCGGGGCCGGACAAATACCTGGTTTCGCTGGCGGTGACCACCGACCGTGCGGTCGCCGTGGCCGACGCCCCGGCCACCGACGCCATCGTCAACGGATTCCGGGTGACCGTGCCCGGCGCGAGCGCCCCGGCACCCACGGCCGCCCCGGTCGCGCTGCCCGCCCAGGCGCCGGCCGTCGCTCCCGTCGCACCGGCACCCGTCGCCCCCGCCGCCCCGACCGCGCCGACCGCGCCGGCGCCCGCCGCGGCTCCGCTGGTGCCGCTCGCCCAGACCGCTCCGGCGGCCCCGGCCGGGTTGCCCGCGCAGCCGCTGCCCAACCAACAGCACACCCCCAGCCTGCTGGCCATGGTGCCGGGCCTGCCCCCGCTGCCGAACTTCTCGTTCCTGCAGCACTGAGAACGACTACCCGGCCCGCTGCGCGCGGCGGTGACCCGGCTCGTATTGTGAGGCCATGCTGATTGCGGGCGTGCTGTGCATCTGTGCGGCGGTGGCCTCGGCGGGGTTCGGCACCTGGTCGCTTGCGCACAACCGGAACTACGGAGCCACCGCGCTGGCGCTGCGCGCCATGGCGCCCACCCAGTTGGCGGCCGCGGTGATGCTGGCCGCCGGCGGCACGGTGGCGCTGGCCGCGGTCCCGCACACCGCGCTGGTCGTGCTCATCGTCTGCGTCGCCGGGGCGTTGGGGACCCTGGCCGCCGGCTCGTGGCAGAGCGCCCGCTTCGCGGTGCGCCAGCAGTCCGCCGCGCCGGCCTGCGCCGGCAGCTGCACCGGCTGCACGCAGTCGTGCGCGTGACGGCGGGGGAGCCAGCTAGTTGCGGCTGATGTCGATGGGGTGGGTCGCGAGCAGCGACAGCGGCAGCGGCTGGCGGCGCAGAACCTGCCCCCACAGATCCGACCTGGGCCCCACCAGAACGTCGGAAGGCAAGGCGGACAAGACAATCCAGTCGTCACGCTCGATTTCGCCTTCGAGCTGACCGATGGTCCAGCCGGAGTAGCCCGCGAAGATCCGCACGCCTTCCACCAACGGCGCGATCGCGTCGGGGTCGGCGTCCAGGTCGACCATCACCACCCGGCCGTCCACGTGCCGCAGGCCTGGTGCGCCTTGCGGATCGGCGCCCACCCGCAACGTCGCCAGGCACAGCGCCGCGTCCCGCTTGACCGGCCCGCCGATGAACATCGTCTTCGGCTTGGCCGCCAGCGTGGTCCACTGCCGCAGCACGTTGTACACGGCGGTGTCGCTGGGCCGGTTGAGCACGACGCCCAGGGTGCCGCCGTCGTTGTGCTCGACGATGTAGATCACGCTGCGCCGAAACGTCGGCTCCAGCAGGTCGGTGTTGGCGAGCAGCAAGGTGCCCGCCCGCACCCGTTGCGCGGCGGGTGCGACGTAGTCCTCGGGATCCTCCGGCGGCGGCACCCCACCATCATGGCATCCGCCCGATCGTCGCCCAGGGCAATCGGGAGCGTGGGGCACGAAGATTTGTACTGTTGTTGGCACGGCCCTGACCACGCCAGCGTTCCAGCCCCAATCGTGGAAGTCGGTTTCGGTGATTCCAACCCGGATGCAGTCCAGCGCACCCGTCGAAATCTGGCGCTCGGTGCGCGCGTTGCCGGATTTCTGGCGGCTGCTGCAGGTGCGGGTGGCGAGTCAGTTCGGGGACGGGTTGTTCCAGGCGGCGCTGGCCGGGGCGCTGCTGTTCAACCCGGATCGGGCCGCCGACCCGCTTGCCATCGCGCGCGCCTTCACGGTCCTGTTCCTGCCGTACTCGCTGCTGGGGCCGTTCGCCGGCGCGCTGATGGATCGCTGGGACCGGCGGCTGGTGCTGGTCGGCGCCAACGTGGGCCGGCTGGTGCTCATCGCCGCGATCGGCACGATCCTGGCGGTGCGGGCCGGTGACCTGCCGCTGCTGCTGGGCGCGCTGTTCGCCAACGGTTTGGCCCGGTTCGTCGGGTCCGGCCTGTCGGCGGCGCTGCCGCACGTGGTGCCGCGTGAGCAGGTGGTGACGATGAACGCGGTGGCCACCGCGGCCGGGGCCGTTGCCGCGTTTCTCGGCGCCAACTTCATGCTGGTGCCGCGGTTCCTGTTCGGCGCCGGCGACCGGGGCGCCGCGGCGATCGTCTTCCTCACCGTGGTTCCGGTCTCGATCGCGTTGCTGTTGTCGTGGCGGTTCGCCCCGCGGGCGCTGGGTCCCGACGACACCTGGCGGGCGATCCACGGGCCGGTGCTCTATGCGGTGATCACCGGCTGGCTGCACGGGGCGCGGACGGTGGCTCAGCGCCCGACGGTCGCGGCCACGCTGTCCGGCCTGGCCGCCCATCGGATGGTGGTGGGTATCAATTCGCTGCTGGTGCTGTTGCTGGTCCATCACCTGCCGGGCCTCGAGGGCGGGGGATTCGGCACCGCATTGCTGTTCTTCGGCGCCGCCGGCCTGGGCGCGTTCTTGGCCAACGTGCTGACGCCGCCCGCGATCCGCCGGTGGGGCCGCTACGCCACCGCGAACGGCGCGCTCGCCGCGTCGGCGATCGTCGAGGTCGCGGGCGCCGAACTGCTGCTTCCGGTGATGGTGGTGTGCGGTTTCTTGCTCGGGGTGACCGGGCAGATGGTCAAGCTGTGCGCCGATTCGGCGATGCAGATGGACGTCGACGATGCGCTGCGCGGACACGTGTTCGCGGTGCAGGATGCGCTGTTCTGGGTGGCGTTCATCGTCGCGATCACGGTGGCCGGCATGGTGATTCCCGACGACGGGCACGCCCCGGTGTTCGCGCTGTTCGGGTCGGTGCTCTATCTGGTCGGGCTGGCCGTGCACGGCATCGTCGGGCGGCGCGGCGAGTGATCGCTAAGGTGGCGACGTGAATTGTCCGACGGCCGGCACCGACCGGCGGGGGCGGCAATGACCGGTCCGGCCCCGATAGTGGCGGATCTGCGCGCCGAGAGCGATGCGCTGGACGCCCTGGTCGCACCGCTGCCGCCGGGCCGCTGGGCCGACCCGACGCCGGCGGCCGGCTGGACGATCGCCCACCAGATCGGGCATCTGCTGTGGACCGATCGGGTCGCGCTGATCGCGGTTACCGATGAATCCGGGTTCTCCGAGGTGCTGGCCGGCGCGGCCGCCGACCCGGCCGGCTTCGTCGACAAGGGCGCCGAGGAGCTCGCGGCCGTCGCCCCGGCCGAGCTGCTCGCGGATTGGCGCGCCACCCGCGACCGGCTGCATCGGGCGCTGCTGGGGGTGCCGGCCGGTCGCAAACTCCCGTGGTTCGGCCCGCCGATGAGTGCCGCGTCGATGGCGACCGCGCGGTTGATGGAGACCTGGGCGCACGGCCTGGACGTCGCCGACGCGCTGGGGGTCATCCGTCCGGCGACCGACCGGCTGCGATCGATCGCTCATCTGGGCGTGCGCACCCGCGATTACGCGTTCGCCGTCAACAATCTGACGCCGCCGGCCGAGCCGTTCCTGGTCGAGCTGCGCGGCCCCCGTGGCGACACCTGGTCGTGGGGGCCGCCGGAGGCGGTGCAGCGGGTCACCGGCTCCGCGGAGGATTTCTGCTTCCTGGTCACCCAGCGGCGGCCGCTGAGCGCGCTCGACATCACCGCCTTCGGCGCCGATGCGCAGCGCTGGCTGGAGATCGCGCAGGCCTTCGCCGGCCCGCCCGGCCCCGGGCGATGAGCGCGTGAAACGCGCGAAGAGAGCCGGGGCCAACAACCTCAGCCCCGGGCGATGAGCGCGTGAAACGCGCGAAGAGAGCCGGGGCCAACAACCTCAGCCCCGGGCGATGAGCGCGTGAAACGCGCGAACCCGTCAGTGCAGGGGAGGCGCGTCAGTGCAGGGGACCGCCGTAACTCGCCCGGTTCTCGGCCTCCGCCTCCTCGCGCAGCGCGGTGATCGCGAGGTTGAGCCGGTCGGCCAACTCGCCGTGGCCGTACCCGGTCATCACCCCGGGATGCAGGGTCAGCTTCAGCAGCCGGCCGTCGGAATTGGCCACGGCGTAGATGTCGCCCAGGTCGACGCTGTAGGTGACGGCCTCGGCCTGCGCCACCAGGGCTTCCCACTTGTCGGCCGCCTCGCTCAGTTCGCGAAGAACCGATTCGACGAGATCCTTGTCGCTGAGATTCGCGCGACTGCCCGAATCCGACACCTGCACAGTATCGTCGAGCCCTCCGACCAGCGTCAATTCATACGACGGGTTGCCGGCTCAACCACCGGAGGCCGGCGCGGCCAGAGTGCGGTACCAGGCCAGGTGGTAGTTCGCGGACACCGGGTCGCCGCTGGCGATGCCTTCGGTGGCGGCCATCAACAGGCACTTGAGCAGCAGCGCCGGGTTGACGTTCGGATACTGCACCAGCAGCTGATAGCGGGCCGTGTCCAGGTGCACCCGCAAGACGTCGACCTCCTGGTCGACGATGACCGCGCCCGCGGCCGCCGCGTCGGCCAGCCGCGGCACGATCTTGGGCAGGTCGGCGCGCCCGCGGATGGCCCGGCTGATCGCTGTCGCCAAGTCGTCGATGGGGGGCAGTTCACGCGGCTGCGACGACGATTGCGTGGCGGCGAAGTCCGCCGAGCGGCGCAGCGTATCACCGGGTGTGTAGGTGACGCGGCGTACCGTCTCGCCGATCAGCGCGACCACGTCGCCGCTGCGCCGCTCGGGTTCCAGCAACCGCACGCCCGCCGGCAGGGCGATGCCCGACGGTATCCATCCGTGGGCGAGATCGGTCACCAGGATCGTCGTCCCGTCGGCGCGATCGCCGATCGCCCAATTCAGCCGCGGCTCTTGCCGGACCACGAATTCCAGCAGCCGGTTCAAGCGGTTGTTGTCGAATGCCGTTGTGGCCGCGGGCTTTTCGACGCGGGGCTGGGCGGTATCGGTGTCGGCGCCGGCGGGCCGGCCTTCGGTCGCCGGCTCGTCGCCGTCCGCCGGCGCGTGGTGCCGGCCGCTGTCCGCGGGCTCCTCGGCCGGCTCCGGTGGGGCAACGACCGGCGGCTCGGGGACCGGCTCGTCTCGCCTGACGACCGGGATGACCTGGGTCTGCTCCAGGTCGGCCGCCTCGGCGGGTGCGGCGATGTCCGGTTCGACGCGCTCGGCGACCGGTTCGGGCACCGGCGCGTGGTGACGACCGCGGGTGGTGGGTTCGCCGAGCGGCTCCGGGACTTCGGCGGCCGGCGCTTCCGGGGCCGGCGCCTCCGGGACTTCGGCGGCCGGCGCTTCCGGGGCCGGCGCCTCCGGGAGAGGTGCTTCGGCGGCCGGTGCCTCCGGGACAGGTGTTTCCGGGGCCGGCGTCTCCGGGACCGAAGCGTCCGCGGCCGCCGCGTCGTCGCGAATGGCCGGAAGCACCCGGGTCTCCTCGAGTTGCGCCGGCTCGTCCTCGGCCGCCCGCCGCCGGGTCGGTCGCGGGCGCGCTTCGGGCGTCTGCTGCGCTGGCGGGCCGGCGGTGTGCTCGGCGTCGCCGACCGCGGGCAGCACCTGCGTCCTTTCCAAGTCCGCGCCGGGAGCATCGAGGGTCGGCCGCGGTGGAGCCGGCGGCCGGGCGCCGCTTTGCACCGCATGCAGGTAGCGGATCGTCGATTCGACCCGTCGCACCGCACGCGTGCGGGCCTGCTCGATGACTCGCGCCTCGGCAGCCTGCCGGGCGGTGTCGGTCATACCCGCGCGCTTGAGCTTGCGCAATTCATCGTTGGCGCCGTCGGCAATTCGCTGCAGGTCGGCCTTGAGATACTCTGCGAGCGTGGCGGTTTCGGGCGTGACCGTCGACAATTCGGCAGGCCACAGCCCGCCTGTCACCCACGGGGTGCAGTCGACGGGAGAGCTGAAGGCCGGAATCGACAGTGATTCCCGGGTAGCTCTCCGGAGGCGCTGACGCGCCGTCATCCGACCGAAGATCGCCACCGGCTAAGCCTAGCGGCAGCCGCCCGGCGAGTTGTGCAGTCAGTGAATTGTGCGGCCGTCAAGGCCTGGGTAGCGTGGGGACATGGCTGATTCTGCATTGCAGCAGCAACTCGACGAGGTGCGCACGCTGCTCGCCCGAGCGCGAGAGTTGTTCGGCCCCAATCCGGTAGAGCCGCCGACCGGTATCGCTCCCGATCCCAGCGCGGCCAAGCCGTGGCTGCGCTAACCGAACACCTCGGCTGAGACCGGTCCGAGCCGTCTACTTGGCGTGCGTGCGGCGGCGCAACTTGTGCGCCAGCAACTTTTCGATGGCCGCATCGAGGTCGCGCGGGGTCGGAACTTCCGCCGACGGTGTGTGCCCGGCGGCGACGATCTCGTCGCGGATTTCCAGCAACGCCTTGAGACAGGACACGTCGGCGGTCAGCAGAATGCCTTGTGCCAGCGTCTCGGCGTCGGTTTCCATCGCCTCTTCGCTCAGCGCGACGCTGTGCATGTAGCCGCCGCGGCACGAGCGGACCAGGATGTGTCCGCTCGGGTGAACAGTGTCGAAAGCGGGATTCGCGTCCGTCATCGACCGCGGTCGACGATGCTGCCGAACTTGTCTGCCGCCTCCTGCTCGTGCTGCTCCCACATCGCCGCCGAAACCGTCAGTTGGTCGGCCAGGTCGGCGTGGTCAGCAGCTTGCTGCTCGTAACACTGGCGCCGCAGCTCGAGAAGTTCGCGGCCGGCGTCGCGCAGTTCACTAAAAATCGGCCCGAGCGAATCCAGGCTCTCCTGGATGGCGGCGTGCGACGACGGGACGGTGCGCAGGTACTCCGAGGTGTCTTGGTGATGCGCAGCGGCCTGACGCAGGTGCGCGGGCACTACATGGATCGAATCTGCCATCCGCTGTCTCCTGTTGAGGACCGCCGGTCCTGCCGGCGAGTTCATTTTTCTCAGGTGGTCGACGAGCTCGCCGGCCGGGTCGGTGTCGGTGGGTCGGGCTTAGCCGGCGCGGTCACGCTCGCGGCCGCCGCCGGCGGGTGCTCCCAGCCTAGGAAGCTCGGCCCGCTCACGGTGGCGATGTGTTGAATTTGCCCGTCCAGAAGCGCTTTGCCGGGGCCGAGCGCCAGGGCGTGGCGATCGGTGAACATGCCGATGTCGCCGGGACTCACCCGCACAACGTCGACGGGGTTGGCCACCGCCGTCCCGGGTGCGGGGAGGGTCATTCCCTGTTGTTGGAAGGCTTCCGCGATCGGGGTTCCGCCGACGGCGGCCTTGATCGCCGCCGCCAGCTGCGGGCTGGCCGCGGTCACCGTTTCGCCGTCGGGCAGCGTCACCGATGTCGGCCCGGCCGGCGGCTCGTCGGCTGACGCGTTCTCGTCGTCGGCCTGTTCTGCCGAACCGTCGGCAGGCGAATCGTGTTGCTGGCCTTGGTCTTCCGGTAGGTCTTCGTCTCCCAGGTCCTGCAGCGCCGGATCGCTGGCGTCGCCGGCCTGCAGCCCCGAAAGCGGAAGCCCGCCGGGCGTCTCCCAGCCCGACATGGATGCCGGTGTCGCGCCGAGCCCCGGAAGCGAGCCACCGCCGAAGCTGGGCAACGCGGGCGCCATCGCAGGCGGTGGTGCCGGTGGAATGGTGTTGCCGCCCAATGGATCCAGGGCGGCCGCGGGATCGATCGGCGATCCGTCGTCGTCGGCCAACAGCGAATCCAGCAGCGGATCCCACTCGTCGTCGAGGTCCGCGTCCGGCTGATCACTCGTGCCCGCCGCGGCAGCATCGGCAGCGGCGCCGGCAGACGACACGTGATCGCCGGGTCGATCACTCTTGGCCGCGTCGTACAGCGACGTCCACGCGGCCATCAGCGCCGACTTCGAGGTGTCGTCCAGGCTGGCGTTCAGCACCACCGCCCGGATATCTCGCAGCTTGCCGATGAGGAACCGTTGGAAATCGCGCGCTCCCGCCGGGGTGTCCAGGTCCGACCTGGTCCGGACGGCCGCCTCGGTTTCCTGCTGCAGCTTGGTGAGCGCTTCTCTGCCGTCAACCGCCTTCAGGTGTGCGTTGAGGATGGCCGTCACCACTTGCATGTCCAGCTGCGAGCTCACTGAATTCTGCTGTGCCAGAGCGGCTTCCGCGCTGGCGATGGCATCGGCCGCCGCGCCCGACTCCCGGTCCGGAGCAGGCCCGGCATCGGCGGGTGGCCGTGCGACGCCCGTCGGTGCGGCCCCGAACACCTCCGCGTGCTGCCGGCGGATCTTGGCCAGGATGGCCTGCAGCTGTTCGGGGCGTGTGCTCGGGGTGATCACCGCCGACACTTCGGCCGGCGCCAATCCCGTTTGCCACGCGTTCGGGTCGCCGGTGCGGTCCCGGACGTCGTTGACCGCGGCCAACAGGTCGTCGTAGGCCGACATCAGCCCGCCCGGAAGCGCTGCAGCCCCTGACGCGACCCCTCCATGCCCGGCGACAGTACTCAGGAGTGTTGCTGCCGACAATTCACTGCGCTCCCACGGTGTGGACTAATTTTGCTCACCTGTTGCCGGCGCTGTACTGCGCCCGAAGATTCTCCAACACAACCTTTTTCGCCCGGCCGAGTTCCTGAGCCTCGGTGACCACCGATGCGATCTCGTGCTGCTTGGCGAGCAGAAACTTGTGGAACTCCCGCGCGCCCAGCGGCGTATCGATGGCCAGGTCCGCTTGATGCGCCACGGCGCGGTCGATCTGCTCGGCGATGGCGTCCAGCCGCCGGGCGCTCTCCTGCGCCGCTGCGTGAGCACTGGCGAGCACCTCGGCGAGCACACGGTCGGCTTCCGACGCCGCGCCGTGCTGATCGGCCAGCGCCGATCGCCGCGCCTCGACGGCCTCTAACGAGAATCCGGGTTGTTCCGGCATCGGCTCACCCTTTTCGTCGTGCCCGCTGGGCCGGGCGATGTTGGCAGGTCATATCGGTCGGCGTATCGCAACGTTGTTGCCCAGCCGGCTGATTCGCACCGACGCGCCCGAGTACGGCGCCTCGACGACGAGGTTGTTGCCGATCGCAAGCTGCACGTGGCCGGCGTGGGGAAACACCAGATCACCCGGCCGCACCTGCGACCGCGGCACCGGGATGCCCTCGTTGATCTGTTGATAGGTGGTGCGGTCCAAATGAATTCCGGCCTGCGCGTAGCTCCACTGCACCAGGCCGGAGCAGTCGAACTGGTCGGGACCGGTGGCCCCCCACACGTATGGGCGGCCGAGCCGTGACAACGCGGCCCGCACCGCGAGCGCCGCGCGGTCGCTGCCCGGCCCGCGCAGGCCGGCCAGCCCGACACCGTGCCGCAGCCGGTACCGAAGGGCCAGCAGCCGGGCATGGTGGTGCCGGGCTCGCGCTGCCGCCGACACCACGTGGGCATGTTGGGTCCGCAGCCGCATCACCCGGCGCCGCATCGCCTCGCGCTGAGCCAACGGCGTCGTCGGGTTCGCGGCGGCATCGGCGCGGCCGGCATCGAGCACGGCGCCGGTCAGCTCGCGAGCCTGCGCCCGGTCTCGGTGCGCGCCGGCCAGCAGGTCGGTCACCGCGGCGTCCGTGTCCGACGTCGACGCCAGGCGTTGCCGGCTGTGCTGCACCGCGAGCCGGTAGCCGCCGTGCGCGAATCCGTCGCTCAGCCGGGCCGCTCGCCCCAACAGGTCGCGGTAGTGCCCACTTCCGGTGTCCAGGGATGCGGGCCGCGTGCCGCCGGCGAAAAGTTGATGAGCACGGCTCAACGCCTCGAGTTCGCTGTGGCTCACGACCCCTCCTCGTCGTCGCCCTGGCTCGCCTCATTCCGGCTCGCCGACTCGACCGCGTCGGTGAAGGCGCGCACCCGGGGGAGGGCGCTCGGCGAGATGACCCCCCGGTTCCGGATGTCCCACATCTCGTCGACATCCACCCCGACCAGTGCGGCGATGATGGTCTCCGGCAGTGACGACTGGGCGCAGGCCCGGTCGAAGCGCGCGCTGAGGCTGGTGGGCATCCGCTTCAACAGGGCCACCCGCGTCGCCTCCAGGGCCTGCAGGTGTTCCATCAGCCGCCCGGTCGAGTCGGCGCCGGCGTTCACCGCCACCCGCCATGAGCTGGCGGCGAGCATCTCCGCCTTCACGCACTGAGCGATCACAGACAGAATATACGTCTCATATTCGTTTGATGTTGTCGCCGGCAATCGATCGATGACCGATTTGAGGGCATCCAGCTGCGCTTCGGCGTAGCCTTCCAGCACTTCGGTGTCACTGTGACGATCGACCACCACGGGTCCGGTGCGCCGCGCCGGCATCTCGGCCGCCGGCTGAGCGGCCATCAGGCGGGCCAGCTCGGCCTCCGGGTCGGCGGCCACCAGCAGCCGCGAATACGTGCCCGGCGGCAGCCCGAGCCCGTTTTCGATCTTCTGAACTGTGCTTTTGTGCGGTTTACGGGCGCCGCGCTCGAGGTAGCTCAGGCCCATGATGCTGACACCGGTCGCGGCGGCAAGGTCGGCCAGCGACCAATCCCGCGATTCTCTCAACGCGCGGATCGCTGCGCCAGCCGATTCACGGCTCACCGCACGCTCCGGCCATAGGCCGGATATTACACAGCTGAGGTCCCGACCCTCTGTGTATACGTTTTTGTCACGTTTCTCTTGCGCTGCTGCCGTTCGGGATATACGCTTTTGCCTACGTTTCACACTCGACAAGGAGACCGACATGGGACACCCGTGCGCAGCCAACCCGGAACTTTGGTTCGGCTACCCCGACGACGACGGCGGTGACGGCGCGGCCAAGGCCCGCGCGTACGAGCGGTCGGCCACCGAGGCGCGCATCCAGTGCCTGCGCCGGTGCCCGCTGGCCCAACAGCGGCGCTGCGCCCAGCACGCCGTCGCGCATCGCGAGGAGTACGGCGTCTGGGCCGGGGTGAAGCTGCCGGGCGGCCAGTACCGCAAGCGTGAGCAGCTGGCACACGCCCATGAGGTGCTGCGGCGCATCGCATCCGGCGAGATCAACTCCCGGCAGCTGCCGGAGAATGCGGCGCTGCTGGCGCGGCACGAACACGAGACCGTCGCCGCACCCGCAGTCGTGCTGCATCTGCCGCTGGCCAAGGTCGGGCCCCGTTCGGCCGCCTGACATTTCGCCGCAGTCCCGGGCCGCAGTTTGCTGACCGGGTCAACGGGGTAGTCCGGGTCGGCAAGACCAGTCTGTCGACCTAGAGGCGCATCCATGACGTTCGACCTGACCCCGACGGCAGCGCAACACGACCTGGCCCGGCGCACGCACGAGTTCGCCGAATCCGTAATACGCCCAGTGGCCCTCGAGTACGACCAGCGCCAGGAGTTCCCGTGGCCGGTGCTGGAGGAGGCGGCCCGGCGCGGGTTCTACAGCCCGCTGTTTTATCGCGATCTGATCGGTGATCCGACCGGCATCTCGCTGCCGATGTTCATGGAGGAGCTGTTCTGGGGCTGCGCCGGGATCGGCTTGGCGATCGTCATGCCGGCGCTGGCGCTGTCGGCGATCGGCCAGGCCGCATCCCCGGAGCAGATGCTCGAGTGGGCGCCCGAATGTTTCGGCACCCCAGGGGATCTCAAGCTGGCCGCCCTGGCGATCTCCGAGCCGGAAGGCGGCAGCGACGTGCGGAACCTGCGCACCCGTGCCCGCCGCGACGGCGACGATTGGATCATCGACGGTCACAAGATGTGGATCGGCAACGGCGGCATCGCCAATGTGCACGTTGTCAACGCGGTGGTCGACGAGGAGCTCGGCCACCGCGGTCAGGCGTTGTTCGTGGTGCCCGGCGGCACCCCGGGGCTCAAAATGGTGCGCAAGCTCGACAAGCTGGGCTGCCGCGCCTCCCACACTGCCGAATTGCTGTTCGAGGGTGTACGCGTTCCGGCCGCCAATCTGCTGGGCGGACAGGAGAAGCTCGAGCACAAGCTGGCCAAAGCCCGAGAGGTCGTGGCGGGTGGAAAGCGTTCCGGCTCAGCAACATTGGGCACCTTCGAACAAACCCGTCCGATGGTGGCCGCACAGGCCATCGGGATCGCCCGGGCGGCACTGGAATACGCGACCAGCTATGCCACCGAGCGTGAGGCGTTCGGGGCGCCCATCATCGACAACCAGGGCATCGCCTTCCCGTTGGCGGAATTGGCCACCCAGATCGACGCGGCTCGACTGCTCACCTGGCGGGCGTCCTGGATGGCGGCCAACAACGTGCCCTTCGAGCGGGGAGAGGGGTCGATGTCGAAGATGGCCGCCAGCGAGGTCGCGGTCAAAGCCACCGAGCGCGCCGTCCAAACCCTGGGTGGGTGGGGATACATCACCGATCATCCGGTCGAGAAGTGGTATCGGGATGCCAAGCTGTACACCATCTTTGAAGGCACCAGCGAGATCCAGCGGATGGTCGTCTCCAACGCGCTGGGGGCCGCCGTCGGAACGCCGCCGCTGCACGTGGTGCTCGAGCCGTCCGGGGGAGCGCTGAACCGGGTGTTCGGGCGCGGCACCCCGCTGCGATCCCGGGCCGCCGAAGCCGCCCTGTCAATGCAGGATCGCATCCCCGAACCCGTCATGCGGCTGGCCATGAAGGTGCTGCGGCCGCCGGGTAGGTAAGCACGATGAGCAACCTTGAAGCCGCACCGGCCGAAGTCGCCTGCGCCGCTTCGCGGGATCGCGACGCCTCGCCCGCCGTGCAGATCCTGCGTCCGCGCGAAGTCCCCCTGGGCGGGCCGAGGGCGCTGCGGGTGCAACGCACGCTGCCGCAACGCGAGCGTTCGCTGATCGGGGCATGGTGCTTCATCGATCACTACGGACCGGCCCACACCCGGATGGACGTGCCGCCGCACCCGCACACGGGACTACAGACGGTGAGTTGGTTGTTCAGTGGGGAAGTGGAACACCGCGACAGCGCCGGCGTACACGCGGCCGTTCGGCCCGGCGAGCTGAACCTGATGACCGCGGGCGCCGGTATCTGCCATTCCGAAGTGTCGGTGGGCTCGGGGGCTTTGCACGGCGTCCAGCTGTGGGTGGCGCTGCCCGACTCCGATCGCGACACCGCGCGGGACTTCGCGCATCATGCGCCCGCGCCGATCTCACTACCCGGCGCGCAGGCGCGGGTGTTTCTCGGCGAGCTGCACGGAAGCCGTTCGCCGGTAAGGACTTTCACGCCGCTGGTCGGCGCCCAGATCGATCTGGGCGCCGGCGCCCAGCTGGACCTCGACCTCGACCCCGACTTCGAACACGGGCTGCTCTGCGATGCGGGCGCGGTTCATGTCGACGAGAAGCCCCTGTCCGTCGCCGAATTGGCATACCTGGGGCCGGGGCGCGCCGCGGTGCGGCTGCGCAACGCCGAGGATACGCCCGGGCGGGTGCTATTGCTCGGCGGCACACCGTTTTCCGAACAGTTGGTGATGTGGTGGAACTTCGTCGGGCGAAGCCACGAGGACATCGTCGGTTACCGCCGATTGTGGGAGGACGGCGACGAGCGGTTCGGCGCGGTGCGGGGATACCGTGGTGCGCTGAGCCGGCTGCCCGCCCCGCCGTTGCCGACCGCTCGGCTGCGGCCTCGACCGATCCCGGAAAGAAAGGGAAGCACAAATGACAACCGATAAGACCGGAGCACAAACCACGGTCAGCCTTCAGGACGGCAAGTACACCATCGCCATCGAGGGTAAACCCGTGGGACTGGCCGATTTCAAGGACCGCGGTGACCAGCGCGTCTTCTACCACACCGAAATCGATCCGGCGTACGGCGGACGCGGCCTGGCGACCATCCTGGTCGAGGAGGCGCTGAACGAGGCCCGGAATGAGGGCAAGCGCATTGTTCCGGTGTGCTCGATGATCGGCACCGTGCTCAAGAAGCATCCGGAATTCGACGACATCACCGATCCCGTCACTCCCGAGATCACCCAGTGGGTGCATTCGTAGCTGGCGCAGATCGAGCCGACGCGACTTGTCGGACCCCGCTGTCATGATGTTGTCATGTCCTCGAGCGTGCTGGCAGCTGAGGTGGAGGTGCGTCCTTACGATCGGTTGGCGACCGGGCAGCGTAATGCGATTGATGGGCGCATCGTGGAGATCGTCGCGCAGATCGAGCGCGAGCAGCTGTGGGGAGCCACCGGGGCGCGGTCTCTTGGCGCGCTGGTGGCCTGGAAGACGGGCGCGTCTTCGGCAAACGCCCACACGATCGCGGCCGTGGCGCGCCGGTTGGACTCGTTTCCCCGCTGCGCGGCGGGTCTGCGGGAGGGCCGGTTGTCGCTGGACCAGCTCGGGGTCATCGCGCAGCGTGCCGGGGAGGGATCCGATGAGCATTACGCGCAGCTGGCCGCGGTGGCCACGGTCAACCAGCTGCGCACCGCGGTCAAGCTGGAACCGCGGCCCCAACCCGAGGCCACGCCGGCACCGCAGCCCGGCCTCACCAAGACCTCCGACGAGGAGCTCAGCTGCTGGCGGATCACGCTCGACCGCCTCGATGCCGCCACATTCGACGCCGCCCTGGCCGCGCACCGCGAAGCGCTGAGCTGCTGGCGGATCACGCTCGACCGCCTCGATGCCGCCACATTCGACGCCGCCCTGGCCGCGCACCGCGAAGCGCTGATCGCCGAATGGAAACGCGACCACAACCACCGGGCCGGCGAGTCGGTCCCGCCGTTGCCGGGCACGCTCGAGGCGTTTATCCGCCTGATCGAAACCGGCTGGGACGCCGAGGCGCACCGCCGCCCCCACGGCCACCACACCACCGTGGTGGTCCACCTCGACGCCGCCCAACGCATCGCCGGCCTGCACCTGGGCCCGCTGCTAAGCGACGCCGAGCGCCGCTATCTGACCTGCGATGCCACCTGCGAGACGTGGATCGAACGCGACGGCCAACCCATCGGTGCGGGCCGCTCAACCCGGGTGATCAACCGGCGGCTACGCCGCGCCCTCGAACACCGCCACCGCGGCTGCGCGATCCCCGGCTGTGGCGCCACCCGCGGCCTGCACGCCCACCACCTGCGGCACTGGGAAGACGGCGGCCCCACCGAACTGGACAACCTGGTCCTGGTCTGCCCCTATCACCACCGCGCCCACCACCGCGGCGAGATCACCATCACCGGCCCCGCCGACACCCTCCTCGTCACCGACAGCTCCGGGCGCCACCTGAAACCAGGATCACTGGCCCGCAAACCGACCAGACCCCCACCCGCCGTCCCACCGTGTCCCGGACCCCTCGGCCAACGCGCCGACTGGTGGTGGTACGACCCCTTCCAACCCCAACCACCACCCACAACCAACTAGCCGGGTGGGGCTCAATTACGCGGTGTGACAACGTGTTTCGCGATCTGTTGCTCCCGCGGACCAACGAGCCGACCAGGCCGTGGAACGTTTGAACGGTCTGGGGATGGTTCGTCACTGCAGTTGAGCGGGTGTTCGGCTGCCCAGTTGTCGACCGATTATGCGATGCCTTCTCTGACCATCTGCTCGGCGCAACGCCACGTGTGCTCGAGAAGCATCCGAACTCGAGGACTTCAGAGATCCGGCCACGCCGGAAGTTCCGCAGTGGCTGCATTGGCAGCCTGGTGCGCGGCGGGTTAGGTAAAGCCGCATAATGAATGCTCTTTCCACCGCCAGCCCCTGGTCGCCGTTCGGCAGCAGCTTCACTCCTGTGGATGGGCCGAAGTACTTTGTTGCAAGGGCCTTTGCGAGATCAATGAGTTGCTCACACGAATGCTCCGCCTGGGCCGCGGTGAAGAATTGCTCGATGCGGCTCAAGTTGCTTCGGATCCATGCAATGGTCTCGTCCGGCGATACCGCATTCGTGTCATCATCCGAACTGGCCCCTGTCATTAATCAGCTCCCAACTGACAACCGGGCAGTCAAAGTCAATGAAGCTTTGCTCGTCGGACTTCCGGATGTCGTCGAATCGGCGAGGCGATATCGAGCGTCTAAATAAAGGAAGTCGAAGTACGTAAAAGCCACCGTAGCAAGCTCTGCATTATCGGCCGCGGACTCTCCTGGTCTAGGATTTGCCGCTAGTCGGTTTCCTCCGGTTTGGGCCATCCCCATTTTTTGAATGAATTGGAGCGTCGTAGATCGGCAAGTTCGTCGCAGACGCGCGCAGCGTTCGATTCATCGGTAAATAGCCGCTCGACCCGGCTCAAGTTTGCGCTCAACCAGCTCGCCTCGTCGATCGCGGGGCCAGCACCGACATCCTCGCCGCCTTCCAAATATTGACGAATAAGGGAAAGTGCATACGAATCGTCAGACACACCTTGTGACGGCGCCGCAGCAAAGTAGATGAGCCCGCGATCATTAATGATCTGCCACACGATCTCCGCGCCGGTGAACGTAATCGATGCGTCGATGTCGGCCAAGCCTCGGGTGGCCGAGTTCGTGATTCTGTAGCCTGGGTTGAGGTAGAGGAAGCCGCAGTATTGAACGATAAATTCAAGGAGCGCTTTCACCCGCGCTAACCTCCGATCTTGGGTGGAACTAGGGTATAGCCGTCGACGACTTGGTAGCCATGAGCCTTTAGATAGCGGAGTTCCGCGGCAGTATACGTGTTGTCCAGAACCCTATCGATTGAAGTTGACAGCTTTATAGTGTCTCGGTTGGCGATTGCGATGTCGAGAACATGCTGATTGGCTGCGAGTCGCTCAACCGGGGTGGACGCGTTCCATGCATCCCCTATATCGAAATAGCTTACACCTCGCTGCTGAGCGAGCTCGATATACGACGGTCCCCCTGACGGATTTTTGAATGGGCCGAGGACGGTTTCGCCGCTGCCGGTCAAATGTTGTTCGGACAGCGCTCGCAACTCGGGCGGCATGTAGTTCAGCGGGTTGTCCAGATTGAATTCCGGATGGGGCGCGGTTGCGTCCAGCAGAGTGGTGTACGAGTCGGGCCTGATCAGGATGCCCGGCGTGTCGTAGCCGAACGAATGAAGGTCATCGCGTGATTCTTCGAGGGACCGTCCAAAGTCACTCGAGCAAAGG